>DCKB01000059.1 GCA_002320595.1 Christensenella sp. UBA1685 | reverse complement strand
CGCTGTCCAATATGTATTGTAATCCTACAATTTTTTCGTCAAATCTCTTGCGCTTGCTCTTGACAATCAGGATGTGATGCGCTACAATAACAAAGCGCGTGAAAAATGCGTATGCGCCTGTAGCTCAGCGGATAGAGTGCCCGGCTACGAACCGGTAGGTCACAGGTTCAAATCCTGTCGGGCGCGCCACATCGGAGCAAGCTTTATATCGCTTGCTTCGATTTCTTTTTGGAAATCAGAGCAAGCGCATGGCGCTGCTCCTCCTTTTCCGCAAAAAGTCACGCTCCGCTCAGCTGTTCGCTTGCAAACGCGCTCACAACGCTTTGCAATCGCTACGAACTTTTTGCGGTTTCGCCGTGCTGCGGCACATCTTATGGTTAAAGGAAAACGAAAGCATCATCTTGAAGTGTCTTCCAACAAGACAGTATGCAAAAATAAACTGAAAGCGGAAAATCAAATGCTCTGGGTCGGCAAGATGAATATGTGCAAGGCACGCTCAGATGAAATCGTCAAGCTGGAATTTATTTATGATTGAACATGGGAACGCCAGAAATAATTTACATGATTTCGGGCGTTTCTTTGTGCAGATGGTAGAAATCTTCACATTTTTTCGATATACTTTAATGTTGTAAAGTGCGAGGAAACTTTGAATTTGGAGGTGTGATATGGACAGACCCATTACAACACTGTTTATGCTGATGTCAGTTGACGGAAAAATCAGTACGGACGCAACAGATGAATTAGATGTGGACAAAGACTTTCCTAAAATCGCAGGAGTCTGCGAAGGATTACATCAATATTACGAAATTGAACAAACGACAGATTTGTGGTCATTAAACACAGGGCGAGTGCAAGAAAAAATGGGTGTCAATACGAAGCCACTGCCGAGCAAAACCCCAGTGTCTTTTGTGTTAATTGATAACAAGCATTTGAACGAGCAAGGTGTGCGTTATTTTTGTGCTTTGTCAAAGGAATTTGTGCTGATTACGACAAACGTATCTCATCCAGCCTTTAAGGTACGGGAAAGTAATTTGCACATTATCTGCCAAAACCAATTATCGCTACCAGACGTACTTACAAAACTTAAAGCAGAATTTGGATGTGAGCGAATAACCATACAAAGTGGCGGTACGTTGAATAGCATCTTTCTTCGGGAAAAACTGTTGGACTACATTGATGTCGTGGTTGCACCTGTTTTAATAGGCGGCAAAGATACATCCACGCTGATTGATGGACGATCGTTAATATCCGAAAGTGAATTAAGCCAGTTAAAGGCATTGAAACTGGAAGACTGTTTGGTTTTAGAAAACTCTTATTTGCGATTGCGGTACAAGGTAATGAACTGACAAATTTCAGTTTTCCAAAGTCGTCAAAATCCCTTTAGGAACTAAAGGGCGCACTTCTATACTCTCCTGTCGGGAGTATCGTGCGTCCTGGGGCGCTTCATTCGACCTCAGCTGAAGGGATATGACAGACCTGAGAATGTTTTGCATCATAGCGTGACCTCAAGGTGGCTACACCCCCTTGCGCCGCTAAAGCGGCTATCCCCTGTGGACTTGCCGTCCGCAAGTTTGATGTAAATATACAGTAATCCTCCGTATGATCGTAAACATACGGGGGATTTGCTGTCTTATCGGAAACTGCCTTGGGATGGCGCTTTTGTTTTCTGTTCAATCGAACGCATTTGAAGCCGCGGCCGGGGTGCAGCATCATTTCCCCGCTTCCGGCGCATGCTAAAAAGAAAAAAGGCGGTGAAACGAATGCACGAATATCTCGCTGCATTGAATCCGGAGGAACGGCAAACGCTTACGCGCATGGAGGATGAATTCAGGCAGGAACACGGCAAAGCGGTGGTTCTCCTGGCTTTCATGGTGCCGAACCAGGAGGGCGCTCTGTAACAAGCCAAAATGGCCCGCGCTGCAGAACCGGCGCGGGCCATTGTTTCAGCGCTCCCATTGAGCAGAGCAGCCGCTGCGCCAAAGGCACGCGGCCCTCACCCCGCATCCGCCGCGCTTTCGCTTGAAACAATCCTGCCGTCCGAAAGGCGGATCACTTCATCGGCCTTATCCGCAATGCCCATATCGTGCGTGACGACGATCACGCAATACCCGTCCTCATGCGCAAGGCGCTGCAGGATGGAGACCACAACCGCGCCGTTCTCTTCATCCAAATTGCCGGTGGGTTCGTCTGCAAGGATGATCTTTGCACCGCCCGCAAGCGCCCGGGCAATCGCCACGCGCTGCTGTTCCCCGCCGGAAAGCATCGCCGGAAAACGCTTTAAATGCCCTTCGTCCAGCCCCACGGAAAGCAGCTTCTCCTTTGCGATGGCCTTCGCCTCCGGCAGCGGTGTTTTCTTAAGCTCCAGCGGATAGGTGACGTTTTCAAGCACCGTAAGCAGCGGGAACAGGTTATAGCTCTGGTAAATAACGGCGACGTCATCCCGCCGGTATTCGTCGCAGTCAAGCTCGGCTGTGGGTTTCCCGTTGAAAAGCACTTTCCCTTCCGTGGGGAAATCCAGCCCCGCAAGCAGGGAAAGCAGCGTGGTTTTTCCGCTTCCCGAGCGGCCCACGAGCGCGTAAAAGCGCCCGCTTTCAAATTGGTAATCCACGCCCTTGAGCGCCTGCACGGTCTGGTATTTGTTGCAGTATGCATATGCGGTTTGTTGTAGCTGCAGCTCTGCCATAATGATCCCCTTTCTGTTTTTCCATACTGGTTCTATTGTTTTATTCCCGCGCCGCCATCAGCTTCAGCACGTTGACGCGCGCGAAGTGGAGCGCCGCCGCCGCGCCGCCAAAAAGATAACACGCGAGCACAAGCGCCATCTTCACAAGGCAGAGCGCATCCCTGCCTGAGATCAAAAACGCCGCAAGCGCGCCGAGCGCTGCCCCGGTGACCGCCTGCATGGCCGTTTCAAGCAGGAGCGTTGCGAACACGCGGCGCCGTTTTGCGCCGAGTGAGCGCATGACGGCCGCTTCGCGCCGCCGCCCGCGCAAAAGCAGAAAACTCATCACAAAGCCCATCGCCGCGATCAGTACGAATATGAGCGGCAGCAGCGTTTTCAAAAGCCGTACATGCCGGGCAAGCTGGGTGGTCACGCTGATCAGCAGCGCGTCGTTCACCACAAGGCGCGTCATCCCTCCGTCCAACCGAAGTTCCCGCATCTGCGCTTTAAATGTACCAAGTTCGCGGGTGTTGCAAAGCTCCATTTCAAGGCCGCAATACGAAAACGGCATCCCGTTTTCTTCATATAGCCCGCGTAGAACAGGAAGCGGGCAGTAATACGTTGCGCCGCCGAATCCATCATACCCGCCGCCGTACAGCCCAACAACCGTAAGCACAGCCACCACGCTGCGCCGCGTCCGCATCGGAAGCCGGGCTTCCTCCCCAAGGGCAAGCTCCGCGCTGCGCGGTGCAATGCACACGGCTTGCTCCCCGGCGAACAGGCTTTCATCGTACCCTTCCAGCCATTCAATGCCGGGCGCATATTCCGAAAGCGCAGCGTCCATTTCGATGGAGTCGAGCGCGCGCAGGGTATCCCTGGAATGCACCTGACATTCCGCGGCAGCACGCGAAGCCGCCACAAACCCGCTTGAAAGAATCTGCTGATACAATTCATCGTTAAAGCGGGGCGGCTGCGTGGCGGACGCGCCCATGATATAAGCGTCCACAGGAATGGTGGCGTAGGCGTTTTCAAGCTCCGCCTCGCTCATGGTTATGCTGTTTGCGAATATGGAAATAAAGGCCGCAAGCGCCGCCACAAGGGCTATTGCCGCAAGGCTTGAACGCGGATTCCTTGTGAAGCTTATCCATGCCATGTACATGGGTTATTCCTCCTTTTCGCCAAGCAGCGCCATGGGCGAGCGTTTTGTCTGGGGCGCGATGAACACGAGCGACAGCAGCAAGAACGCCGCGCTTACCGCAGCGAAGGCTGCGATGGCAAGCGCCGGGTCGCTTTCCAGTGTAAAGTCGAATTCATTGCTTTTGTCTTCCCCCATCATGGCGGTGAAGGTGGTGTCGGCGGCATTTTCATCGGCACTTTCAACTACCTTTTGGGCAACCTCGGTGGATATTGCGCTGCCCGCATAGGCTCCTATGCCCGCGCCCAGCGCGCATACAAGGGCTACGGCGGCAAGGGCAATAACAAGCGCCTTGCGCCTTGGCGTGCCGAGCATACGCATTATGGCCAGCTCCCTTCGGCAGCGGAGCGCCTGCACAAGGCTCAACACCACGACGGCCAGTCCCGCCACCGCTATGGCGCAAATCAGCGTTATGCCGCTTATCCTTGAAAGCTGTGTAAGCCCCGGGGCAACGAAGGAATACCCTTGGTCATACACGGTAAGGCGAAGCTCGAAGGGTGTAGGCTCCCCCTCCGGCGGTGCCATAAGGGGCGAAGATTGTATATGGTTTATGAAGTCTATCGCCTTGTCATTATCCAGCCGTATCGACGTGGTGTATTTGTATAGATACGGCTCGGGGGCGTTTTCCACGGAGCTTTCCGGGATAATGCAGTGTACCATGTGCAGCTTGTCTATGTCGCTGTTGTATTCCTTGCGCTGATACTGCTCCACGTGGCCGTCGAACATGCCTACGATGGTGTATTCGCCCTCGTCAAAAAAGCCGTCTGTTTCGTCCGTATAGGCGGAATAGTGCCATTCCATAGTGGGGTTAATATTGTCCGGGTCGTCGTTGTACTGCTCCGGCTCACAGTCGTAAAAGGCGAGTTGCAGCGTATCGCCAAGCTCCCAGCCATTAAGCTGAGCCATGGCCGAGCTTACGACGCATACCCTTTCGCCCGCGTCATATTCTTCCCGCGTAAAGGCGCGTCCCTCTGATATAAACACATTGCCGTTGTGGAAGGGGCGCATGGCGCCCATGTCCCGCGTGGTTATGGCGGTAAGGGAGTTTGTGTTTATCTTGAGGGCCTCTATAGCCTCGGTGAAGTACGCACCCTGTTCCGTTTCAAAAAAGCCATCGCTATATTCATCTATTGGCAGATACGGCATGATCGCGGTGTTGTCCAGCGACAGGCCGAACGCGGTGCTTTGCCTTAGGGACTGCTTGGAATAAGGGAAGTTTCTGGGGTTGTGGAAGGGGTCGGTGGAAAGCATGGCGGAGGATACCGCGCCGCTTTCGATAAACGCTCCGTCTGCACCGTAGCTTTGGCTGGGCTCCACCCAGCTCAGCATAACAATATATTGTTTGCCCGGCTCGAGTACGAAGCTTCCCGGCAGATATTCGCTGCCAAGGTCGAACATTTCCGGCAGGCCTACAGCGGAGGCAGACAGCATTTCCGGCAGCATTCTTTCGGTGAAAAGGGTCAGGCTTCCGCTGTATTTATAAAACGGGCTTGCGGAAAAGCTTACGGTAAGCGGTATCTGGGCTTTGCCGCTGCCCGGTTGTATCACAAGGGGCACTTCACCATCATAGGTGAATATGATAATATCGTCCAGCCCGGGAAAGCGGTTGCAGTCCATGCCAAAGCTAAGCTGATTTTCGCCCTTAACCCACGCGCCGAACCGCATGCGCATATCAATAAGGCTTGCGCCAGGCGCGTTTCGTAAATCTGTAATGTCCAGCTTTTCTTCGGTAACGGCGGCGGGCATCAGTACAGTCTCAGTCAGCTCCGGCGGCATCTTTAATATGCCGGTCTCGGGGTCTGTGTATTTGTCTCGCTCCTCGTGGGTAAGGCTCCTTACCAACCTGCCTCTAGGAGTATAAACCTCCGGCACGGCTATTGTCGTAAAAACCTCGTCCGCCGCCTTTATGTTGGCATTTGCGTTGGCGCTGAGATTCAGCCCAACGCACAGCATAGCCGACGCAAGCGCGGAGGCCAAGAGGAACGCGATAAGCTTCACCGGGGAGCGAAGGAGCTGCATCATGCTAGTTTTAATTGCCATAGTATTCCCCCTGATATTGACCCAAGGGTGCGCAAGGAAGCGCGCACCCTTGCATGAGTTGTGCCGTATTTCACATATTTCTATACGCTTCTACTATGCAGGTCTTCCGCATTCATCACAGATGCGAGTCTTAACAGTTTGTCCATTGGCCGCATCATATTCGACCTCCCAAAAAAACGGCCCCAGGTGATGCCATGTGGTAGTTACATCCTGCGATGTCTGACGGCCACATTCCCTACAAAATATTTGTTGACCCACATACTATAGCAACCTCTGTCACTCTCTTCCCATCCAGCAGGGTCGCTTCCACAAGAATGATCACAATCCCCCAGCGGCATAATATTGCCCTCCGCAAACGCCATAGGGAAACTGCCAAGCAGGAACAGAGCAGCCACCATAAATACCACAAATTTTTTCATGATTCTGTTCCCTTTCTTCTTCACCTGGATTTGTCTTGTGTATTCGTCGGGAAAGTGCAAAAGATACCACGTCTTAAAGCGTCACCCCCAATGACTCTTCATGGCTTAGTCTGTGCTTCTCCTCCCGCTCACCTGCCGGGCGGGGACAAACTCGGATCAAACGGAAACAAAAGTTAAAACGGAATTTACATAGAAACGTAAAATTAACGGTTTGCTATGGTTTTATCTTAGCAGACGGCATAGTTTGCGTCAATCTGCAATTTACCAATTAACAGGCTGTTTACAAAGTGCCTGCGCTGCCGTTTATGCAGGGTGCGCCATGCAAAAGTCAGGCCCAGAGCGGCGCTATGCCGGCTCTGTTCTTACAATGTAACGTTAGCGGATTCAAGTATTTTTCGGTATTTTTTACTTAAAAAGTGCAGAAATTGCACAAAAACCAGGGAGTTTGCGTTACATTCTGTATAAATGCAACCTTGCGGAGGACATGCGCGGCAAACCGGCGTTATGATATGGACGCATGCGGGTGGGCGTGGTAAAATAACGAGCATGATTTATTCGGTGAAAGGGGCTCGGACACATGTGGTTTTGCCCGCTTTACAGCGGCTCATCCGGCAATGCGCTGCTCATCGCGGCGGACGGCGCTGCGATTTTGGTAGATGCAGGCCTGCCGGGGCGCGTTGTTGCGGATGCGCTTGCGGAAGCGGGCGTTGCGCCGGAGCAGCTTTCGGGCCTTCTTATTACCCATGAGCACAGCGACCACGTTAAAGGCGTAGGGGTGCTGGCGCGGCGCTATGGCTTGCCGGTGTACGCCAACGCCGGAACCTGGCGCGGCATGCTGCCGCTCATCGGCGAGATTCCTTCCGCGCAGGTGCGCATATTTGAAACCGAACGGGATTTTTATCTCGGCGGCGTGAATGTGCTGCCGTTTAAAACCCCGCACGATGCAAACGAATCCGTAGGCTTCGTATTCCGTTGCGGCGGAAGCAAGCTTTCCATCCTGACGGATGCGGGTCGGGTCAACGAGCGCATGCTGGATGTGGTGGCGGGAAGCAGCCTCATCCTGATCGAATCCAACCACGATGTAGATATGCTCAAAGCCGGGCGGTACCCTTATCCGCTTAAAAAGCGCATTTTGGGCGATTTCGGGCACCTTTCCAACGATGCATGCGGCGCGGCGCTCACCGCGCTGTATGGCCGCGGCGTGCGCCGCGCGGTGCTCGGCCACCTGAGCCGGGAAAACAATTTTGAATCCCTTGCGCTTGAAACCGTGCGCGGCGTGCTCCGCGCAAGCGATATTCCGGACCAAGCGTTCGCGCTTTCCGTGGCGCACCGTGACCGGGTTGGGGAACGATATCAAATTGATTGAGGGGAATTGCTTATGACCATCCGCATTCTGTGCATCGGGAAGCTGAAGGAACGCTTTTATGCGGACGCCGTGACGGAATTCGTGAAGCGGCTTTCGCGCTATGCGGCGGTTGAGATCGTGGAGCTTGCGGACGAGCGCGCGCCGGAGCAGCTTTCCCCAGCGCAGCGGGAGCAGGTAAAATCAGCCGAAGGCAGGCGGATGCTTGCGCGCATCGGCGAGGGGGAATTCCTCGTTGCGCTCGACCAACGCGGCGCGGAGCTTTCAAGCGAACAGCTTGCCGCGCACATGCAAAGCTGGATGGGCGCGGGCAAAAGCCGCATTGCGTTTGCCATCGGCGGCTCGCTCGGCCATTCTGCGGAGGTGCTCGCGCGGGCGGATTTCCGCCTTTCCTTTGGAAGGCCGACATTTTCGCACCAGATTTTCCGCATCATGCTGCTGGAGCAGGTCTACCGCGCCTTCAAGATCATGAACGGGGAACCGTATCATAAGTAATGGGAATAGTGAATGGGGAATGGTTGATCGTTAATTGGGGGCGGCTGCAACGCAATCCCCTGTCAGCGGCTCACGCCGCAGCTCGCAGTGCGCAAAGGTCGCGGTTTGCGGCAATCCCCCGTCAGCACCTTCGGTGCTGCCACCCCCTTTTAAAAGGAGCTGTCGCCGCAGGCGACTGAGGATTGTCCTTACCCCATGAGCGCAGCGTAATTCGCCGCAGGCGACCGAGGGTTGCCTTGTCTCCGTTGAACACGATGCTCGCAGAGAGCGGTTCACGTTGCCCACAGAAGGAATTGAAAGGAGTATGCCTATGTTCGTTCAGCCCGCCGCGCGGAAAACGCTCGCGCTCCTCGACACGCTTGAAATCGAATACCGCTATTACAACCACGACCTTGCACGCACCATGGCGGATTGCGAGGGCATCGGCTTGGATGCGGGCGCGCAGCATTTCAAAAACCTGTTCCTTGCCGACCGCAAGCGCAGCGTGTTCGTGCTGCTCCTGCTTTCCCCGGAAAAAACGTTCCGCACGGGAGAGATTTCCCGCCAGCTCGGCACATCCCGCCTTTCCTTCTGCACGCCGGAGGAGCTCATGGACAAGCTTGGACTCCTGCCCGGCTCCGTCACGCCCCTTGCGCTTGCGCGGGAAAGTGCGCGCGGCATCACCGTGGCTGTTGATCGCGATATTTTAAGCATGGAGACCGTCTGCGCGCACCCCTGCGCGGCAAACGCCTCCGTTGCCCTTTCCCGGGAAGGATTGTTCCGCTTTCTCGCATACTGCGGCAACGAAATTCGTTATGTAGATGCGGCGTAAAACGCACAATCACGCTTTTTGCGTTGACATCTTCCATAATATTTTAGATAATAGTCTGTATTGTACGGAACCCGTGCAAAATATGACTGTTATTTTTTATGAAAGGGCGTGAAACGAATGGAAGAGCTCAAAGCGGCGCCGAAAAATTTTATCGAGGAATTCATCGAGCAGGATATCGAACAAAAGGGGTTGTCGCACATCCAAACGCGCTTCCCGCCCGAACCGAACGGGTACCTGCACATCGGCCACGCGAAGGCGCTGTTCGTTGACTTTTCAATGGCCGAAAAGTTCGGCGGCAAATGCAATCTGCGCTTTGACGACACCAACCCCACCAAGGAGGATGTGGAATACGTTGACGCAATCAAGTACGACATCCATTGGCTGGGGTTCGATTGGGATCAGCTGCGCTTCGGCTCGGAATATTTTGACACCTGTTATGAGCTTGCCGTAAAGCTCATCAAAAAGGGCGTTGCGTACGTGGACGACCTCACCAAGGACGAGATGCGCGAATACCGCGGCACATTGACCGAACCCGGCAAAAACTCCCCCTGGCGGGAACGCAGCGTGGACGAAAACCTCGACCTGTTCACCCGCATGAAGAACGGCGAGTTCCCGGACGGCAGCCGCACGCTCCGCGCCAGGATCGACATGGCCTCCCCGAACATCAACCTGCGCGACCCCGCGCTTTACCGCATCCTGCACATCCCACATCATCAGACGGGGGACAAGTGGTGCATTTATCCCATGTACGATTTCGCGCACCCGATTCAGGACGCGATTGAAGGGATCACGCATTCGCTCTGTTCGCTGGAGTATGAGGCGCACCGCCCGCTGTACGACTGGGTGGTTGAACAGTGCGAGTTTGAACACAAGCCGCGGCAAATCGAGTTCGCCCGGCTGAACCTGACCAACACCATCATGAGCAAGCGTTACCTGCGCCGCCTGGTGGAAGAAGGCTACGTTTCCGGCTGGGACGATCCGCGCATGCCGACGCTCTGCGGCCTTCGCAGGCGCGGCTACACGGCGGAAGCCATCAAGGATTTTCTGGTTCGCGCGGGCGTGGCGAAGGCGGATTCCGTGGTGGATACCGCGATGCTTGAGCATTGCCTCAGGGAAGACCTCAACGCCCATGCTTACCGCATGATGGCCGTGCTCGACCCGATCAAGGTCGTCATCGAAAACTGGCCTGAGGACAGGTTCGAGGAGGTCGAAATCGAAAACCTGCCCGGCAGCCCGGAGGCCGGAACGCGCACCGTCCGCTTCGGCCGGGAGCTTTACATTGAGCGGGAGGATTTCTCCTATGACCCGCCGAAAAAATACTTCCGCCTGAAGCCCGAGGGCGAGGTGCGCCTGAAGGGCGCGTACATCGTGAAGTGCGAACGCTGGGAAACCGATGAAACGGGCCGCGTAACAACAGTATACTGCACTTACGACCCCGCCACGAAGAGCGGCGAATGCGAACGCAAGGTGAAGGGGACGCTGCACTGGCTTTGCGCTCCGGACGCGGTTCCCGCCGAGTTCCGCCTGTATGAACCCCTGATGGAAGATGCGGGCGAGGACGATGCGCGCGATTTCATTGAACGGCTGAACCCGGCTTCGCTTTGCGTGCAGCGCGGCTTTGTGGAGCCCGCGCTTGCCGAAGCGGCCCCGGGCGACCGCTTCCAGTTCATGCGCGTGGGGTATTTCTGCGCCGATCTGGATCATAAAAAGGAAGCGCCTGTGTTCAACCGCGCCGTGGGCCTGAAGGACAGCTTTAAGGTGAATTGACAATTCATCCCTGACAGTTGGTTGGCAAGGATCGCTGCGCTTAGCAATCCCCGGCTTTGAGGAAGCGGTAAGCCAAAAGGCTCCGTACCCGCTTCGGTTTTCATCCATCACCGAAAGGAGAACGTATTCCAAATGGAAGTCAGAACCCGGTTTGCCCCGTCCCCGACGGGCTATATGCACCTTGGCAACCTCAGGAGCGCGCTGTACACGTTCCTGTTCGCGCGCCACAACGGCGGCAAATTCATCCTCCGCATTGAGGATACCGATCAGGCGCGCTATGTGGAAGGCGCGACGGACGTCATTTACCGCACGCTCCGCGACATCGGCATGGATTGGGACGAAGGCCCGGACGTGGGTGGCGGTTACGGCCCGTATATTCAGAGCGAACGCAAGGATATGTACCTGCCTTACGCGGAACAGCTCGTGCGCGAGGGCAAGGCATACTATTGCTTCTGCACCAAAGAGGAACTGGATGCACGCCGGGAGGCTGCCGCTGCGCGCGGCGAAACCTTTAAGTACGACAAGCACTGCCTCCACATGCCCAAGGAAGAGATCGCGCGGCGTATTGCTGCAGGCGAACCATATGTCATCCGCCAGAATGTGCCGGAATCCGGCGAAGCATCGTTTGACGACATCATTTACGGCCACATCGCCGTGGACTGCGCGGAATTGGACGACATGATCCTCATCAAGGCGGACGGCATGCCGACCTACAATTTCGCCAACGTGATCGACGATCACACCATGGGCATCACCCATGTGATGCGCGGCAACGAATATCTTGCCTCCACGCCGAAGTATAATTTGCTTTATGATGCCTTCGGCTGGGAAAAACCCGTGTACATCCACATGACGCCCATCATGCGCGATGCGCAGCACAAGCTTTCCAAGCGCGACGGCGATGCGTATTATGAGGACTTCCTCGCAAAGGGCTACCTGAAGGAAGCAATCGTCAACTATGTGGCGCTGCTCGGCTGGAATCCCGGCGACGAGCGGGAGTTTTTCACGATGGAGGAGCTCATCCGGGCCTTCAGCGTGGAGGGGATGAGCAAATCCCCCGCGATTTTCGACGTGAACAAGCTCACATGGATGAATGCGGAATATATCCGCCGCCTCAGCCCCGCGGAGTTTACCACACACGCGCTGCCTTATTATGAAAAGGCCGGCGTGGCAGGGATGGATCATGCCGTGCTCTCGCGCATTTTGCAGCCGCGCACGGAGGTATTCACCCAAATCCCCGATATGGTGGATTTTCTTGCGCAGCTTGACGAAACCTATAGCCCGGAGCTTTTCACCAACAAGAAGTCCAAGACCAACCCGGAGGTGGCAAAGGCGGTGCTTTCGCTTGTGATCCCCGCGCTTTCGGCCCTGCCGGATTGGACGGAGGAATCCATCCACGGCCTTCTGCTGGGCATGGCGGCAGAGCAGGGGATGAAAAACGGCACGCTGCTCTGGCCGGTGCGCATCGCTTTGGCCGGAAAGCAGGTCACACCCGGCGGGGCGATTGAGATCGCCGTGCTGCTCGGGCGCAGCGAGGCACTCCGCCGCATTGCGCTCGGCCTTGCAAAGCTGGGCTGAGCCGCCCCGTTGGAACCGATGTTGTTGCGGAGCGTGAACGCGATATTGGAGGAAGAATATGACCCGCGACGAACTCTATAATTTTTGGCGTTTTGAAGAAACGTTCCCGTTCAGCGGCTGGGATTTTGCCCACTTGGACGGCCGTTGGGAGCAGGAACCGCTGCCCTGGGATTTTTATGCAGAGGTGCAGCGGCGGCTCCATTATGCGGACCAACTGCTTGAGGTGGACACGGGCGGCGCGTTTCTGCTTTCGCTGCGCCACCCTTATGAAAACACGGCCGCCACGGAAACCTGGGGGCCGAATGTGGAAAGCTACCGCAACGAGCTTGCACCGCTCGGCATTCATGTGGAGGAATGCGACGCCGCAGAGGAACCGCTGCCGTTTGCAGACAATGCGTTTGATGTTGCGTTTTGCCGCCATGGCGCATACCGCGCCGACGAGCTGCTTCGCGTGCTGAGGCCCGGCGGCGTGTTCCTGACCGAGCAGGTGGGCGGGCGGAACAATGCGCTGCTTGCGCGCAGGCTTCTTCGGGATTATCGCCCCCCTTGCCCGGAGCACCATCTGTCCGCGGATTGCGAGGCTTTTGCGCAGGCTGGCTTCGAGGTGCTGGATGCAAAGGAATACTTCCCCAAACTTCGTTTTTATGATACCGGCGCGCTCGTGTATTATGCGCACATGATCGAATGGGAGTTTCCGGGCTTTTCCGTGGACCGCTGTACGCAGGAGCTGTTTGCGCTCGAATGCGAGCTGGCGGAGCGCGGCTATGTGGAAAGCATGGAGCATCGCTACCTGATTGCAGCGCGGAAACCGGCAAAATAATGTTCAAAACGTCCCGAAGCGGCTTGCATTTCCGCTTCGGGACGTGCTATAATAGAGCGCTAGCGTGCTTCTTGCGTTGCCTTTGGGGCAACGCCATCAGACCATAAGGAGGTGAAAAGCGTGAACAAATACGAAAACCTGTACGTGATCACGCCGGAACTGGAAGAGGAAGCCATCAAGGCCATCATCGAAAAGTTCTCCGGCATCATCACCGCAAACGGCGGTGAGATCGAGTCTGTGGACGAATGGGGCAAGCGCCGTCTGGCCTATCCCATCGATTACAAGACCGAAGGGTATTACGTGCTCACCACGTTTTCGGCTGCGCCTGAGTTCCCCCGTGAGCTGGAGCGCAACTTCAACAACGATGAGAACGTCCTTCGTTACCTCGTCGTTCGCAAGGAAGCGTAACGGCACACCGTTTTTTTCAGCAGAAAGGTCGGTATCGCAATGAACAAAGTCTTCCTCATCGGCAACCTCACCAAGGATCCCGACGTGCGCACCACCGGCAGCGGCACGAGCGTTTGCACGTTCCGCATCGCGGTACAGCGCCGCTTTGCCAACCAGCAGGGCGAACGCGCAAGCGATTTTTTCGACGTCGTGGCATGGCGGCAGCTTGCGGATCTCTGCGGCAGGTATCTTGCTAAAGGGCGCAAGGTTGCGGTCGTGGGCGAGCTGCAGAACCGCAGCTATGACGCCAAGGACGGCACAAAGCGGTATGTGACCGAGGTCGTCGCGGACGAGGTTGAATTCCTTACCCCGCGCGACAGGGACGGCGCCGGTTACGGCGGCGCTCCCTCCCCTTCGGAACCCTACCGCGGCGGCGAAAGCCAGGCGGTTGCCCCCGAAGGCTTTACCGACGTGGACGACGACGATTTGCCTTTCTAAGCAAACCGTTCGCCGGATGCGATCATCACTGAAAGGAGTGTTATCATGGAGGAACGTAAAATGAGGCCCCGCGGCCCGCGCAAGAGCCGCCGCAAGGTTTGCGGTTTCTGCGTGGATAAGCTTGACCATATCGATTATAAGGACACCGCAAGGCTTCGCAAGTACGTCACCGAGCGCGGCAAGATCATGCCCCGCCGGATGAGCGGCGTTTGCGCAAAGCATCAGCGTGAGCTTGCAATCGCGATCAAGCGCGCCCGCATCGTTGCCCTTCTGCCTTATGTGGCGGATTGAGTAAACCAAACCCTTAATTTTGAAGAACGTTAGTCAAGGCTGCTCTCTTGAGAGCAGCCTTTTAATTGTGGCGCAAATGTGAACTTTTGGTTTCATGTCACAAGGGTCGGAAATGCAACCTAAATGTAATCGCCGTTTTTTATAATGAAGCATATCTTACATATCATTATAAGTGGAGCATTCGTTTGTCTTTCTTTCAAAATCTTCGGCTTCCTGGAGATCCTGAAAGAATTTACTTGCGCTCCATTACAATGAAATTTTATCTGGAGGTCGAAAAACATGAAAAAAGGTCTAAGCATTGCCCTGATATTCTGCTTTGTCCTTGGGCTTTGCGCGGCCGCGCTTGCCGAGCCGCCGGCTCCGATACCGACGATCGACATCCCCGTGGTCAAAACGTGGGACGACGAAGGCCACGAGGCGCAGCGCCCCGAAAAAGTAACGGTCCGTCTGATGCACGGCGAGCACGTTGTTGCCAGTAAGGATCTCACTGCGGAGGGCAACTGGGCCGGCACGTTTCCCGGCATCGCGGAATACGATGCAGATGGCATGCCGATCCAGTACACGGTAGAAGAGGATCCTCTTACAAATTACACGCCGTCCTATATGCAGCCCCAGCCTGCTTCGCTGACGGTGGGCGGCCTGACGCGCACCACGCCGAACAGCACGACGTATTTCGATGTCAGCACCAACTTGATCATCTTAAAAAAAGGAAGCAGTTTTTATATTTGGACAGAAACCGCTCTGAACGCGCAGCAGCAGAAGGCTTTGGTAAGCGCTGTCGAGAAAGCTCCGCTTGACAAGGGTAACCTCAATCTCGATATCGACCGCACGGACTTCTGGAGTGGATTCAACACCTTCACCACGGGAGAAAGCAAATCGGTCACCATTGGCGTAAATAACACTGACAACCAAAGATATATCGACTTCACCAACGACACAAGCGCATGGAGCTGGTTTTATCTTGGGGCGCTCTCCCTGGTTGATGCCACAGGCGCGACAGTAAAGAACACATATGTGGCGCCTACCACATCCCCTACACCGACGCCGACGCCGACGGTGACCCCAAGCGCACCGGTGACCCCGACGCCGACGCCGACGGTGACCCCGAGCGCACCAGTATCCCCGACCCCGAGCAATGATCCTACGCCGGCACCCACACCGACTTCGGACGATGTTCCCGTGCCGACCCTGCCTCCGCTGAATCCGCCGCAAACAGGCGGCAGAACCAGCGCAATGATTCTGCTTGTGTTCCTTGCGGGCGTCTCCCTCTTTGCGTTCGCAGCTCGCAGCCGCAAGCGCCGGTGATCCACAGTCACACAACAAAAGGGTAAACCCATGCGGCCGCCTTCCCTGATTCAATCCAAGGCAGGGGAGGCGGCCCCTTTCATTTTTCACCTTTCGCACTTTTATATTCAGCGCGCCGCGCTTCTTTTCCCGCTTGTCTTTGCCGATTGCCAATTGCCGGTGGGCGCGATATAATAAGAAATATCTATAAAGTAAATTGGGAGTTTGTGGGATTGAAGCAGCATTTGAAACCAACCTGGAAACAGATTGCCCTCTGCGTTCTTTTCGGCCTTGCGGCCGTGCTTGGCGTATATGTGGAGACGCTGTTCCTGCTGCTGCCCGCAGTGTTCGGCTTTGTGTGGGCGGCCTGGGGCGGCATCTGCTGCGCTGTGTCCCTCGGCACGGCTGCCGCAGTGCTCCTTGTGTGCTTCGGCAGCACGCAAACGCTGTATGCGCTTGCCCTGTTCGCGCCCGCTTCTCTGTGCGTGGGCTGTTGTCTGCGCTTCAAAAAGCCTTACCGCACGGCCGCTGTCAGCGCGGCCGCAGCGATTGCAGCCGGCTATTATTGCCTGCTCTGCCTGCCTTCCCTGCTTGCGGGGGAAGGGCCGTTTGCAGCGATGGAGGAAACCCTTCTTACCCTGGCGGACGCGATGGCAAGCCTCGGCAGAGAGTTCGCGCAGGCCGGCTTTGATGCCGCTGCGACGGAACCCATGGTGGATCTGCTGCGGGCGGCAAGCCTGCTTGCGCCGGAAATCACCTGCATCATAATCGTATCCTGCGGCATGGCGTTCGGCCTCATGGATGTTGTGCTCGCAAGGCGCATGGCGCTTGCTGCAAAGGCGCAGCTCAAGCCCATGGCGCCGTTCCCGCTTTGGCAGCTTTCCAAAAACTACACCATCGGCGCAGCCGTTTTGTTCGTCAGCGCGCTTCTCGTGCTGCTGCTCAAGCTCAATAATGCAAACGCGGTGTTCGTTGTCGCAGAATGCGTGATTTTCCTGCCGCTCCTGCTCATGGGTGTGTGTTTTATGGATTTCCTTACGCGCATCACGGGCGGCAACGGGAAATTGCGCCGCGCGCTTTTTTATACTTGCATCGTGATGCTGTTCCCATACAGCGCCATCTTCCTCCTGATCCTTGGGCTGGTCGACCGCATCTCGCGGCTCAGGCGGCGCTTCCGCTCGCGGGACGATCAGGGGCAGCGTTAACTTTTTTCTTTGCAAGGGGAGCGGAGAACATGAACAGAAAGCCGGAGATCCCGATTATCCTGCTCGCCGCGGCAGCATGCCTGGCGTGCGGTGTTCTGGCGGCCATAATGCGGCCGCTTTGGCTTGGGCTGGCGTTTGGCCTTGCGGCGCTTTTGGCGCTTCTCGGCGCGCTGCTTTCCCTCCGCGCGCTGCGGCGGGATGTGCGCACGGCCATGGACGATATCTTCCTGGAAAACACTTCCGCTTCTGCACAGATCATGAACAGCATCGGCATTCCCGCGCTGCTGTTTGACAGCGAGGGGCGCATCCTGTGGGGCAATGCGGCATTCCATGATATTTACAGGGGGAAGGACATCACGAAGCTTGTGCCGGGTCTGGAGACCCGCTTCCCCACACAGGCGCAGCCGTTTGAAATCAACGGAAGAAACTTCCAGATGATGAGCGTGCCCGTGCAGCGCGAAAACCCAAATGCGCGCCGGCTCGTGTTCCAATACTGGATCGACCGCACGGAAGCGCTGCACTATTCCCGCCTGTATGAGGAGCAGATGCCGACCGTGGCCCTCATTTATGTGGACAATTACGACGAGCTTAACGCCGATCAGCAGTTTCACCGCAACGCGGTGCTCGCAGAAGTGGAACGGCTTGTGAGCGAATTTGTGACGGGGATTGAAGGCACATACCGACGCTACGAAAACGCCCGCTTTTTCGTCGTGTTCGAGGCAAAGCGCATCGCGGAGCTTGAAAAGCAGCGCTTTTCCCTGCTCGACGCCGTGCGCGGCATCGAAACCGGCACGGAGCAGCAGGTTACGCTTTCCATCGCCGTGGGCGTGGAAAACCGCATCGCCCAGGCGGATGAATCCGCGCGGCAGGGCATGGAGCTTGCGCTCGGCCGGGGCGGCGACCAGGCGGTCGTTAAGCGCGGCACGCAGTATGCGTTTTATGGCGGCAAGCGGCAGGTTGCAACAACCAAGCAATCCCGCGTGAAGGCGCGGCTGTTTGCAAAGGCGCTGCGCCAGCTGATGGAAGGCGCGGATCAGGTGTTCGTAATGGGGCACCGCTATCCGGACATGGATTGCATCGGTGCGGCGCTCGGCCTGATGCGCTGCGCGATGGGCGTTGGGTGCAAGCCGTACCTCGTGCTGGATGAGCCCAACACCACCATCGACGGTGCGATCGACACAATGCGCTCCAACAAGCTTTACCATGATTCCATCCGCACCCCGGAGCAGGTTGTGCAGATGCTCCGGCCGGGTTCGGTGCTCATCATTGTGGATACGCAGCGTGAAAGCTCCGTATTGGATCCCGAGCTCTATGAGCGGGCAGGCAAAACCGTGATTATCGATCATCACCGCCGCAGCGTGGACTCCCTGCAAAACCCCACGCTCAATTATCTGGAAGCAGGCGCTTCCAGCACCTGCGAAATGGTCACCGAGGTGCTCCAGTATTTCGACGACCATCTGAGGCCCACGGCCTTTGAATGCAGCGCTCTGCTCGCCGGCATCACAATGGACACCAAACGCTTTGCATTCAACACGGGCGCGCGTACCTTTGAAGCGGCGGGATACCTGCGCAAGGGCGGTGCGGACAACAACCTTGTAAAGCTGATGTATCAGGATGATATGCAGACCTTCCGGGATAGGACGCGCGTTGTGGAAACCGCGCTTGTGATGGAACACGGCATCGCCATTTCCACCTGCCCGGCGGATGTGGTAAACGGCTCTCTTATTGCGGCGCAGGCAGCGGATGCGCTGCTCTCCATCAAGGGGATCGAGGCGTCCTTCGTGCTTGCGGACATGGGCGATACGGTCATGATCAGCGGGCGGAGCCTTGGGGACATCAACGTGCAGATTATTCTTGAGCGCATCGGCGGCGGCGGGCACCTGACGGTGGCCGGCGCGCAGCTGCATGGCACGACGATGGACGCGGCCGTAGCAAAGCTCACAGAAAGCATACAAACCTATTTAAAGGAGGTCGGAACATAATGAAAGTGATTTTACAGAAAGACGTGAAGGGAACCGGCAAAGCGGGCGAGATCGCCAACGTGAGCGATGGCTACGCGCGCAACTTCCTTCTCCCCAAGGGGCTTGCGATCCCTGCGGATGCCAACAGCATCAACGCCGCTCTGGTCAAAAAGGGCGCGGACAAGCACCGCCTTGATATGCAGCGCCAGCGTGCAAAGGAGCTCGCGGACGAAATGAGCGGCCTGACCGTAAAAGTATATGCAAAGGCAGGCGAAAACGGCAAGCTATTCGGCTCCATCGGCGTGGCCGAAATTGCGGATGCGCTCAAGCAGCAGCATGACATTGAGGTGGATAAGAAAAAAATCCGCTTGGAGGAGCCCATCAAGAGCCTTGGCATCGTCAAGGTTACAGCGCACATGTACGAAAACACCGATGCGAAGTTCAGCGTTGAGGTGCTGGCAGCGCAGAAGGACTAATGCCGAAACGTGAAAGGGAGCTCTGGGAGGAACGATAAGCCATCAGGCTCCTTTCCGAAAGGAGCTGTCGCCGCAGGCGGCTGAGGCTTGTTCTTATTCCCGCAGGGATACGGCAACCTCCGGCAAGGCTGTGCTGATGCGGCAATCCCCCGCAAAGGCCGCGCGTATTGTCCACAATGCGCAATGGTCGCGCTGCGTTGCCGCGGGAGCGGCTTCCTTGCACTCCCTTGCTTACTGGGCTTCCGCCTCGCTGCATCCCGCACTGCTCTCGCTCGGCTCCGCCCACACTCACTTTTATCCGGACGAAAGGATTTCCCATGGAACAACGACAAGCAACGGCACGGATGCTGCCGCACAGCCTGGAGGCGGAAAAAAGCGTGCTTGGCGGCATGCTGATTTCGCGCGAAGCGGCGGAGCTTGTGTGCGAGGCGCTCAAGCCCGAGGATTTTTACCTGCCTGCACACCAGGACATCTATGCCGCCATGCTTCAGCTTTACAACCGCGGCAATGCGGTGGACAGCGTCACCCTCATCGATGCGCTGGAGCGCGAGGGCAAGCTCAATGCCGTGGGCAGCGTCAGCTACATTACGGAGCTGTCGCTGTTTGTGCCGAGCGCTGCAAACGTTTCGCATTACATCCGCATCGTGGAGGACCGCAGCGTCATGCGCCAGCTGATCCGCGCGGGCACGGACATCGTTCAGGACGCGCAGACGGGCGAGCGCCCCGTCGGCGACATGCTGGACGATGCGGAGCGGCGCATCTTCAACATTTCGATGAAAAAATCCGAGGATACGCTTGTGCACATCGAAAAGACAGCGATGGACACCTACTTCCACATCGGCGAGCTGATGGCGCTCAAAGGGAAGCTCTCCGGCATCACGACGGGCTTTACGGATCTCGACAGGCTCACCTCCGGCCTTCAGCGCAGCGACCTCATCATCGTGGCGGGGCGGCCTTCCATGGGCAAAACGGCCTTTGCGCTCAACGTTGCGCAGAACGCCGCGCTCAAAGGGGCAACGATCTGCATCTTCAGCCTGGAAATGTCCCGCGAACAGCTTGTGCGGCGTATGCTCTGCGCAAACGCAGGCGTTGACATGCAGCGGGTCAACACAGGCAACACCACGGATGCGGATCTTATCGAGCTTTCCACCGCGCTCGCGGATCTTTCCGCCACAAACATTTACATCGATGATACGGCGGGCGTTTCCGTTGCGGAGATCCGCAGCCGCTGCCGCAAACAAAAATCGCGCGGCGGGCTGGATCTCATCGTGATCGACTACTTGCAGCTCATGAAAACCGCCGGCAATTCCGATAACCGAGCCACGGAAATTTCCGATGTAACCCGCTCGCTGAAAATCCTTGCGCGCGAGCTGAACGTGCCGATCATCCTGCTTTCTCAGCTTTCGCGCGGCCCGGAATCGCGCACCTCCAACGGGCACCGGCCTATCATGGCGGACCTGCGCGAATCGGGCGCCATCGAGCAGGATGCGGATGTGATCATGCTGCTGTACCGCCCGGCCGTTTATGCGGAGGCAGGGGACATTGAAGCGGAGAACGACAACACGATGGAAGTCATCGTTGCCAAGCACCGCAACGGCCCCACGGACACGGTCTATCTTTCCTGGCTGGAGCAGTACACCAAGTTTACGGATCGTTCGGACCGGGAAGAGTATTGATTCCCGGCGCCTGCCGGCCAAAGGCACGCCTTTTTTTACACCCAGTTTTTCCCGCCAAAAGGCGGGATTTGCTTTTTTTTGCGTTTTGGAATATAATCATCATGTTATAGTATGTGCGTGGGAATCATCTTTTTTCTTTCCCTGCGCACGGGCGGCAGCGCCAGGGTATTATATTTTATTTTATGGAGGACTCATAACATGGAAGCCCGAAAACGGCGGCATGGCGACCGCCGGGACGGGTATTGGTTGCGTGACCTCGATGCACTGCACGGGTTCACCCCATACCTGTTCCCGAACCGCGCCGACAATGAAGCCTTCATCGAGGAGGACGTTGATCTTACGAACCTCAATGCGTTCCTCGAGAAGAAAAACCGCGAAAACCCCGAATTCAAGTACACGTTTTTCCATGCAATCCTTACAGCGATTGTAAAAACCGTTACGCTGCGCCCACGCATGAACCGCTTCGTGCAGGGCAACCGCATGTATATGCGCAACTGCTTAACGGCATCGTTCGTCATCAAAAAGCAATTCAACGATGAATCGCATGAATCGCTCGCGTTCCTCTACTTTGCGCCGGAGGACACGATCAACGATGTGCATCAGAAGCTTTACAAGGAAATCCATACCTATCGCGAAACCAATGCCACCGATAATTCAACGGACGGCATGGATATGCTGCTCAAATTCCCGCGCTGGATCCTGCGCATCATAATCAAGATCCTGCACAGGCTGGATTATTATGGCCGCGTGCCGCTCTCGCTTGTCAAGACCGATCCCAATTATGCCACGATCTTCCTTTCCAACCTTGGCTCCATCAAGCTCAACGCCGCATATCATCACCTGAACAACTGGGGCACCAACTCCCTGTTCGTAACGATCGGCGAAAAGCGCCTCATGCCCTATCATGACGCGGAGGGCAAGGTTGAAATGCGCGAAACGCTCAAGCTGGGCATCACGCTGGATGAGCGCATCGCAGACGGTTACTATTATTCCAAATCCATCCGGCTCCTGAAGCATCTTCTGCAAAACCCGGAACTGCTGGAGCTTCCCGCCAATCAGGAGGTTGAATTTTAATTTATGAGCAATTATACTACAGCGGCCGTGCGCCCCGCCCCCGAAACCAAAACCTGCATCGTTCATGCGCCCTGGCTGCGCTTCTATGACACCGTACCCGCAACGCTGACCTATTCCAGAAAAACCATGGCTGAGGCCGTGTTTGAAATCGCGGAGCAATATCCGGATTACATCGCCTGGGATTTCATGGGCGGCAAGACAACCTATAAAAAAGCGGCGGAGGAAATCCGCGCCTGCGCCCGTTCGCTTATGGCCATGGGCGTGCGCGAGAACGACCGCGTCACCATCTGCATGCCAAATGTGCCGCAGACGGTTGCGATGTTTTATGCGGTGAACCTTGTCGGCGCCATTGCCAACATGATCCACCCGCTTTCAAGCGAAGGCGAGATCGAGTTTTACATCAGGGAGTCCGGCAGCGTTGCCGCCATTACGCTCGATCAGTTTTATGGCAAGTTTGAATCCATCCGCGCGAATGTGGATCTGCCTCATCTGATCATCACAAGCGTTGCGGATGCGCTGAGTCCCGTTATGAAGCTTGGCTACAAGCTCACCGAAGGCCGTAAATACCCGCCCGTCCCCAAAAACGCTCCCGTCGTGTTCTGGAAGGATTTTCTGAAAAACGGGGAGCGCTTCCGCGGCAACTACATCCGCCCCCGCAAGGCGGAAGATGGCGCGGTGATCCTCTACAGCGGCGGTACCACGGGCGTAACGAAGGGCATCCTGCTTTCCAACCTCAACTTCAATGCCCTCGGCGCACAGATCATCGCCACGAACCCCATGTTCAAGCCGGGCGACAAGATGCTCGCCATCATGCCCATGTTCCACGGCTTCGGCCTTGGCGTCAGCATTCATTCCATGCTCGTGAACGGCGGCCGCTGCATCCTGATCCCGCGCTTCACGCCGCAGACCTATGCCGAGCTGCTGAAGAAGCATAAGCCTAACTTCATTGCGGGCGTGCCCACGCTTTATGAAGCATTGCTGCGCATCCCGGGCCTGGAGGATCTTGACCTTTCCTGCCTGAAGGGCGTGTTCTCCGGAGGCGATTCGCTTTCCGTGGAGCTTAAGAAGCGCTTTGACAAATTCCTTAAGGAACACAAAGCCACCATTGAGGTGCGCGAGGGATACGGCACGACCGAGTGCGTTACCGCGAGCTGCCTGACGCCATACCACATGTCCCGCGAAGGCAGCATTGGCATCCCGTTCCCGGATACGTTCTATAAGATCGTCCGCGTCGGCACGGAGGAGGAGCTTCCATACGGCGAAGAAGGCGAAATCTGCCTTTCCGGCCCCACGGTAATGATGGAATACGTTGGCCATCCGGAGGAGACGGCGAACACCCTGCGCACCCATGCGGACAGCCTGACCTGGGTGCACACGGGCGACCTTGGCAAGATGGATGAGGACGGCTTCATTTATTTCCGCCAGCGCATCAAGCGCATGATCGTCACAAGCGGTTACAACGTGTACCCTTCCCAGATTGAGAACATCCTCGATGCGCACGACGCGGTGCACATGAGCTGCGTCATCGGCGTGCCGGATCCGCTCAAAATGCAGAAGGTGAAGGCGTTCGTGATGCTCAAGCCCGGCTTTGAAGCATCTGCGGAAACCAAACAGGAGCTGCTTGCCTATTGCCGCAAGCATGTCGCCAAATACGCCATGCCTTATGACATCGAATTCCGCGCGGAACTCCCCAAAACGCTCGTGGGCAAGGTTGCCTACCGTATTTTGGAAGAAGAAGAACTCAGGAAATCCGTGCAGGCATAAGCGATTGCAGGAAGGGCGGCCAAAGGCCGCCCTTCCTGTTCCCGCATGAACCGCCTGCCGTTTGGCAGCGCCGTCTGCAAGCCCCTGCACATCATGCTCCATTCGCCAACAAAGGAGGGCAACATGCCGAACATTAAACCGGTCAATTCGGAGGAAGCGCTTCGCATGATCGCGGCGCTTTCAAAGGAATGGGAAGCTGAAAACAGCACTTATGGCTTCGTTGCGGACGATGTGCCGTTCCTGCGCGAAAACCGCTGCTTTGCCGCTTATGGCGAAGCGGATGAGATCATCGGCTATCTGTTCGGCAAAGCCGAAGCTGCCAAGCGCATGCGCAGCGTCGTTCCGGACGATACGCCGTATTTTGAAGTGGAAGAGCTTTACGTGCGCCCCGGATACCGCAGCCGGGGCGTTGGCCGCGCGTTGATGGCTTATCTGGAGGATACGCTCCGCGCGGAAGGCATAACGCATATTTTTCTTAGCACCGCAACAAAAGCTTATAAACGCATCCTGCATTTTTACATCGACGAACTCGGCATGGAGTTCTGGAGCGCGCGGCTGTTCAAAAAGCTCTGAAAAAAGGAGGCCTCCCAATGAAGCAGCACCACCCCCTGTACCAAACCCTGCTCGACGGCATGGCCCGCTATGGCGCTGAGCCTGCGGGCGCGGTGGAAGAAACGCTCGGCGTCCCGGTGGAGCGCATCCGCCGGCATGTCGTTCTCGCCCCCTGGTGGGAGCCTTCCATGTTCGATCCCGCCTGTTTCGGGCAGGCGGAATACATTTCCCCCGTACCCAACGCGGAAACCATGGTGTGGGAGGTGGCGCCCCCGCAGGGCGAGCCGCTCACGTTTATCAAAACGCACATCGGCGCGCCCGTGTGCACGGATGTGGCGCTGGCGCTTGGGCTCACGGCATGCGAAGCATGCCTGTTCATCGGCTCTGTGGGCGCGCTGGATCCCGCCATGCGCCTTGGCGACATCGTCGTGCCGGAATCCTCCGTCTGTGGCGACGGCACAAGCCGCTATCTGCTTCCCGGCACGCTCGCGCAAAACGATCCCTTCGGGATGCGGGCATGCCCGGACGCAGCGCTGAACGCGCGGCTCATCCGAACCGCGGAACGCATCGCAGGGGAGGAGGGTGTGGGCTTCCATGTGGCGCGCAACTTCAGCATTGATACGATCTTCGCCCAGTTTTCCCGCATTGATGAAATCCTCGCTTTTGGCTGCAACACTGTGGAGATGGAAACGGCCGCGGCCTTCCGCGCGGCGGAGCTTGCCGGGTACCGCATGGCTGCGCTCTTCAGCGTAAGCGATAACACGCTGCAAAACAAATCGCTCATGGGCGGGCGGGAGGCGGGGGAGCGCGCTTACCGCAAGCGCGTGCGCGCAGCCGTGTTCCCGAGAATCCTTCATTCCTGCTTTGTGGAAAACGCCGATTCTTAACGCCTCATTTTCCCTGCCCGAATTGCGGGAACACGCCGCTTGTGATACAATACAAGCGGCGTACTTTCTTGTAAAACGCCCTATTTTTAAAAAGGAATCCTCAATGCATGAACAACAAAAAAAGCTTGCAAAGCAACCTTCTCCTTGTACTGACCGCCCTCATCTGGGGCGTGGCGTTCGTCGCCCAACATGCCGGAAATGAAATAGGCTCTTTCACATTCAACGCGGTGCGCTCGCTTGTGGGCGGCATAGCGCTTCTGCCCGTCATCCTCTTTTTTGACCGGCGCAATGCGCGCCTTGCCATCCCCAAGCCGCCGCAGGATAAGAAAAAGCTCATTTTGGGCGGCGTATGCTGCGGTGCGGCCCTGTTTGTGGCAAGCTCGCTCCAGCAGATCGGCATTGGCTATACCACAGTGGGCAAAGCGGGCTTCATCACAGCGCTTTACATCATCATCGTGCCGATCCTCGGCATCTTTCTCAAAAAGAAGGTGCCGCTTGCGGTGTGGATCAGCGTGCTCATCGCGGCTGTCGGCATGTATCTTCTTTGCATTACGGAGGAATTCTCCATCGGCAAGGGCGATCTGCTCGTGCTTGCATGTGCGTTCTGCTTTTCCATCCATATCCTTGTGATCGACCACTTCACCCCATATGTGGACGGCGTGCGCATGTCCTGCATCCAGTTCTTCACCTGCTCTCTGCTCTGCGCCGTGGCCATGTTCCTTTTTGAAAAGCCCAGCCTGCCGGATATCCTTTCCGCATGGCTGCCCATTTTGTATGCGGGCGTGCTTTCCTCCGGTGTAGGCTATACGCTGCAGATCATCGCGCAGAAGAACACAAGCCCAACCATGGCCTCGCTGCTGATGAGCCTTGAAAGCGTGTTCGCGGTGCTTGCGGGCTGGGTGCTGCTCGGGCAGGCGCTTTCGATGCGGGAGCTGCTCGGCTGCGCGCTCGTGTTTGCGGCGATCCTGCTTGCACAGCTTGCGCCGGATCTGTTTCAGGCCAGGAAGAACGAGGCTCCGCAAAAGTAAATTCCTCTCCGAACCGCCGCAAAGGTGTTCGGAAGCGGCAAAGTATTTCCACTCAAACATCAATCAGGAGGAACGCACATGGTAAAGATCGTCACAAAACTGATGACCGAAAACGATTGTTACAAGGCGGGCCGCACGATCGTGCCCCGCGGCATCACCATCCACAGCACGGCGGAACCCGGCATCCGCGCTGCGGACTGGTTCGATCTTTGGAACAAGCCTGCAAGCGAGCAGAACGGCCGCGAGGTATGCGTTCATGCCTTTTTGGATGATGCGGGCGTGATGCAGTACCTGCCCTGGGATATGCGGGGCTGGCATGCAGGCGGCAGCGACAACAACGACCACATCGGCATTGAAATCTGCGAACCGCCGCATATGGCATATTGGACGGAATTTGACATCGTGGGTTACGATGCTGCGGCACAACAGCCCTACTTCGATCAAATCTGGCAAAACGCCGTGGAGCTTTGCGTGTTCCTGATCGGCCAATTTCCAACCATCTCCGTGGACGAAATCGTGAGCCACCGCGAAGGCTTTGCGCGCGGCACAGCCTCCGGCCACATGGACCCGGAGCACTGGTGGCAGTTCCACGGCCGCAACATGGACGATTTCCGCGCCGCCGTGCGCGCGGCGCTCCATCCATAAGACAACACAAAAGAAAGGACGTACCCAAATGAGCAACATGCGCTTTGTTGATTTGCACTGCGATACCCTCGCCTGCGAGGTTTACCGCAGCTGCGGCGCGAAAAACCTCCGCAGCAATGATTGCCACCTGGATCTGCTCCGGATGCGGGAGGGCGGGAGCCTGCTGCAATGCTTTGCGCTCTATATCCCGACCCCGGCGCACGATGCGGCCACAAAAGAGGAAATCGGCCCTTGGGAGTATTTTAAAAAGACGGCTGCGTGCTATGAAGCGGAGCTTGCAAAGAACACGGACCTGATCGCGCCCGTGCGGAGCTTCGCGGACATTGAAAAGAACCGTGCGGCGGGGAAGATGTCCGCCATGCTCACCGTGGAGGACGGCGTGCCGCTTGAAGGCAGGCTCGAGCGCGTGGACGAAATGTACAAACAGGGCGTGCGGCTGATCACGATCACCTGGAACCACGAAAACAGCCTGGGGTTCCCGAACAAAACCGCACCGGAGAAAGGGCTCAAGCCCTTCGGCATCGAGGCGCTTGCCCGCATGAACGAGCTCGGCATCATCGCGGATTCCTCCCACCTTTCGGATGCGGGCTTCTGGGATTTGGTGAAGTATTCAAAGAAGCCGTTCGTGGCCTCGCATTCCAATGCCAAGGCGCTCTGCGGCATTTACCGCAACCTGACGGACGACATGCTCCGCGCCCTTGCGGACAAAGGCGGCGTGACAGGCCTTAATTTCTCCGCGGACTTCCTTGTGGATGACGCGCACTATACCCACGTTGCCGACCTTGTGCGCCATGCGCGCCACATCGCGGATGTGGCAGGCGTGGAGACGGTCGCGCTTGGCTCCGACTTCGACGGCATCGGCTGCGAGCTGGAGTTCAAGGATTGCGCCGGCATGCCGATGATCGAAGAAGGACTCAGCAAGGCCTTTACCGCGCGCGAGGTGGATCTCATCACCCACGGCAATGCGCTGCGGGTAATGAAGGACAATTTCGGAGCCTGAGGCATAAGGGCGCCGCCCGCGTCCCTTTGGCGGGCGGACTGCCCCGCCAGCCAAGCCCGTGCAGGGCGCCCGCACAATCCCGGTGGGCAGAACGCCGTCCTCGCCTTTGCGTTTTGAGGCGGCGGGCATAGTGGCGCTACGGCGAACGGCTGCAGCAATGCCCGCCTTTCACAACCGTATGTGTTTTTGCCAACCGGTGATACCCAAGCGTTATGTTATATATTTTTTCGCCCCCCTGCGGAGCGCCGAAAGCTGTGTTATACTATATTCAGCAGCTAAATCCAGGCGGATACCACCCAATAAACCCAACTTCTTTGCGGGCATGGCCCGCTTGAAAATCCAGAAAAAGGAGAACAAAGCGTATGGATATTTTTAAGGCAATATCCGATCTCACGACGCTCCCGGGCGTGACGGGCAACGAAGCCGCCGTGTCCCGCGCCGTGCAAGGATATTTCCGCGCCCATACCGACGACGTCTGGATCGACGCGATGGGCAACACCTACGGCCGCATCGGCAACCCGGACGGCCCGACGCTGCTCGTCATGGCGCACATGGACGAGGTCGGCATGATGGTCACGGACATTGAGGAAAACGGCATGCTGCGCCTGCGCTCGGTTGCGGGCGTCGACCCGCGCGTGCTGCCCGGTTCCGAGGTGCGCGTGTTCGGCCGCGAAATCCTCCCCGCCGTGGTGGGAGCGCTCCCGCCGCATTTGCAGAACGCGGACGACAAGGATAAGGCATACAAGATCGACGACCTTGTGTGCGACACCGGGCTCCCGGTGGAGCGCGTGCGTGAGCTTGTGCAGGTGGGCGACAACGTCACCTTTGCCCCGTTCCCGCCCATGAAGCTCAAGAACAACTTCATCGCGGGCAAAACCTTCGATGACCGCGCCTGCATCGTCTGCATGCTGGAGGCGATGGACATCCTTAAAAACTACAAGCTCCACTGCAATGTGGTGTTCTGTGCCTCCGTGCAGGAGGAATCCGCAGGCGGCGGCGCAAAGGCCGGCGGCTACAATATCCATCCTGCTATGGCCATTGCAATGGACGTTTGCCATGCCCCGCAGCCCGGCGCAAAGCCCACGGATTATGTTGAATTCGACAAGGTATCGGTCTGCCGCGGCGGCAACATCCACCCCAAAATGTTCGAGAAGATCAAGGCGTCCGCCACGGAGCAAAACCTTCCCTGGGAAACGGACGTCTGCATTGCGCACACGGGCACGGACGCCTGGGCGCTGCAGGTGGAGCGCGGCGGTATCCCCACGGGGCTGATTTCCCTGCCGCTTCGTTATATGCACACGAGCGTTGAATGCATCTCGCTTGATACGCTGAAAAACTGCGCAAAGGTGATCGCGGGCGTTGCCGCGAACATCGGCGCGGATTGGGAGGAAACGCTATGCTTGGACGATTAGAGGCACTCTGCAACCTCAACGGCGTATCGGGCGACGAAGGCCGCGTGCGCCGCTATATCCGCGATATCGCAAAGGAATATGCCGATGAAGTTTGGGTTGACGCCATGGGCAACCTGTACGCCCACAAGAAGGGGGAAGGCCGCCGCGTGATGGCCTGCGCCCACATGGACGAGGTCGGCATGATCGTTTGGGGCGCCATGGACAACGGCCTGCTTGCATACCAGGCGGGCGGCATCGACCCGCGCGTTGTGGTATCAAAGCGCGTGGTCATCGGCCCGGATGAGGTGCCCGGCGTGATCGGCTCAAAGGCCATCCATCTGCAATCCAGGGAGGAATTTTCCCATGTGCTCGGCCACAACGAGCTGTTCATTGACATCGGCGCGAAGGACAAGGCCGACGCGCTCAAATATGTGAACCCCGGCGATTACGTTTCCTTCACAACGAAATGGGAGCGCTACGGCGAGGATAAAATGAAAGCGAAGGCGCTCGACGACCGCGTGGGTTGTGCAATTGCGCTGGAGCTGCTGAAAAACAGCTATGATTGCGATTTTTATGCCGTGTTCACCGTGCAGGAGGAGCTTGGCCTGCGCGGCGCACAGGCGGCGGTTTACAACGTGAAGCCGGAAGTTGCGCTGATCCTTGAAGGCACGACTGCCAACGACATGCCGGAGGCCGAAGGCCATCAGCATGTGACCAAGGTCGGCGCAGGCCCCGCGATCTCCTTTATGGACGGTGGCACCATCGTCAGGCCGAAGATGTTTGAGGCGCTCAAGCGCACGGCTGAGGAGGCCGGCATTCCCTTCCAGATCCGCCAGGGTACGCGCGGCGGTACGGACGCGGGCGCAATCCACAAGGCGCTTTCCGGCTGCATCGCGGGCGGTATTTCCGTTCCCTGCCGTTACATCCATTCCCCGAGCAGCGTCGCTTCCATCCGCGATTTTGAAAACGCATACAAGCTCGCGGATTCCTTCCTGAAGACCAAAAAATTCGATGAGGTGTTGTAATATGTTTGATAAGGATATGCTCAAAAGCATTTTGGCGGCATACGGCCCCTCCGGCCGGGAGCAGACGGTCAGCGACGTAATCCGCAGCTATGTGGAGCCGTTTGCGGACGAGGTATACAACGACACGCTCGGCAACCTGATCGCCGTGAAGAAGGGAACTTCCGGCAAAAAGGTTATGCTCAGCGCGCACATGGATCAGATCGGCCTCATCGTTGTGGACATCGACGAAAAAGGCTTCCTGCGCGTGTCGAACGTAGGCGGCGTGAACCCCGTCGTTTCCTTAGCACGCGAGGTTCAGTTTGAAAACGGCACGCACGGCGTGACCTATTTTGAAACCGAAAAGCATGGCGCAAAGGATGCAACCATGCCGGAGCTGTTTGTGGACATCGGCGCAACGACGCGCGAAGAGGCCGAGGCAAAGGTGCAGATCGGCGATGTTGCGGTGTATGTAACGAACTTTGTTGAAATGGGCAGCCGCGTTTCCTCGGGCGCGCTTGACGACCGCATCGCCTGCGCGGCGGTGGTGGAAGCCTTCCGCACGATGCAGAACGTGCACGATGTTTACGCGGTGTTCACCGTGCAGGAGGAAGTCGGCCTGCGCGGCGCGGGTGCGGCGGCCTATGCCATCGAGCCCGACCTGAACATCAGCCTGGATGTGACCGGCACGGGCGACACGCCCAAGTGCGGCCGCATGAGCGTAAAGCTCGGCGCGGGCGCAACGGTGAAGGTGATGGATTCTTCCGTCATCGTGCCTCCGGTGGTGCGCGCGTTCCTTGTGGAAGCGGCGGACGAGAAGAACATCCGCTGGCAGCCCGAAGTGCTGCGTGCGGGCGGCACGGACACCGGCGCGGTGCAGCGCACGCGCGGCGGCATCCTTTCCGGCTGCATCTCCATCCCCACACGCTATATCCACTCCCCCGTGGAAACCGCGGACATGGGCGATTATGAAGCCGCCGTGCAGCTCGTCTGCGCCGCTGTGGCGAAGCAGGAGCTGCCGCATCGCTAAAGCCGGCAGGACAAACATTGCATTTCATCATGCAGGGGCAATCGATGATTGCCCCTGCATCGCAAGCGAGGGAATGAAAGATTGCGCTGATTCGGCAATCACCCCGTCAGCGGCTTCGCCGCTGCCATCCCCTTTCAAAAAGAGGGCTTAAAGGAAAGCGGTAACCCAAAAGGCTTCTTTGGCAAAGGAGCTGTCCGCGCAAGCGGACTGAAAGTTTTTCCTGACAAAACCAAAATAAGAAAGGAGCATTCATGCAGACGATTGAGCAACGCCTTGCGGCCCTGCGCGCAAAGATGCGCGAAGCGGGGTATGCGGGGTATTATATCCCCACGGATGATTTCCACCTTTCTGAATATGTGGGCGCGCATTTCAAGGCGCGCGCATACATGTCCGGCTTCACAGGCTCGGCCGGCACGCTCGTTGTGCTGGAGCACGAAGCCGCGCTTTGGGTGGATGGAAGATATTTCCTTCAGGGCGAACAGCAGCTTTGCGGCACGTCCATCACACTGCAAAAATCCGGCGAGGAAGGCGTTCCCACCATCCTTGAATACCTGAAAGGGAAGCTGCCGCAAGGCGGCGTGCTCGGCATGGACGGGCGCACCGTGCCTGCGGCGACCGGCCTCAGCTTCAAAAAGGAGCTTGCCCAAAGGAAGGTCACACTTGCGCCGGGGCGCGACCTTGTGGGGGAGATCTGGGCGGACCGCCCGCCGCTTTCCGACCGGCCCGCCTGGGTGTTGGACACAAAATATGCCGGACAGGAGGCGGGGGAGAAGCTCGCCGCCGTGCGTGCAGTGATGGCGGAGCATGCCGCAACCGCACATGTGCTTGCCTCGCTCGATGACATCGCGTGGCTGTTCAACCTTCGCGGGGATGATGTGGCGTATAACCCGGTTCTTTTGGCGTATGCGGTCATCGAACCGGAAAAAGCGTATCTTTTTGCAGACGAAGGAAAGCTGCCGGAAGCTGTGCGTGCGCACCTTGCCTCCCTCAATACGGAAATTTTGCCGTATGGCGGCGTTTATGATTTCGTTGCACACTACGGCGCAGGCACGAAGGTGCTGCTTTCCGAACCCCGCATAAACTATGCGCTGTATGCCCGCCTTGTGGATGCGGGCGCATCGCTTGTGGACGCGGAAAACCCCACCGTGTACAGGAAGGCTGTGAAGAACGCGGCCGAGCTTGAAAACCTCCGCCGCGCACACATCAAGGATGCGGTGGCCATGGTGCGGTTCATGCGGTACCTGAAAGAAAACATCGGGAAAATCCCCATGACGGAGATCAGCGCATCGGACTATCTCGAGTCGCTCCGCCGCGCGCAGGAGGGCAACCTCGGCCTGAGCTTTGACACCATCTGCGGCTATGGGCCGCATGGGGCAATCGTCCACTATGCGGCAACGCCGGAAAGCGATGTGCCCCTTGCGCCACGCGGCCTGCTGCTTGTCGATTCCGGCGGGCAGTATTATGAAGGCACCACGGACATCACGCGCACGTTCGCGCTCGGGCCGCTTACCGAAGAAGAAAAGCTGCACTTTGCGACGGTGCTCCGCAGCATGCTGAACCTTGCCGCGGCGCGCTTCCTTTCCGGTGTGCGCGGCGCGAATCTCGACGTGCTTGCGCGCGCGCCGTTCTGGGAACAGGGGCTTGATTACAAGCACGGCACCGGCCATGGCGTGGGGTATCTCCTCAACGTGCACGAAGGGCCGAACAGCTTCCGCTGGCAGAACCCCTCGGATTCCGCCGTGCTGGAGGAGGGAATGGTCACCACCGATGAGCCGGGCGTATACATTGCGGGCAAGCACGGCATCCGCCTTGAGAACGAGCTCGTTTGCCGCAAGGGTGAAAAGAATGCGTTCGGCCAATTCCTGTATTTCGAGCCGCTCACGCTCGTGCCCATCGACCTGGACGCGGTGGAGCCGTCGCTTCTCAGCGAAATCGACCGGACGCGGCTTAACGCTTACCACGCGCTGGTGTATGAAACGCTCGCCCCGCATCTTGATGCGGATGAGCGGGTATGGCTTGCGGGCTATACAAGGGCCATCTGAAATAACGGCATTGAACCAACGGGCGCTCCTTGCGGTGCGCCCGCTGGCATGTTATACTGAATCAACTCAAATCTTACCGGGAGGGCTGACTGTATGGTGCGGCGCCGGAATTCCTTCTAACGCGATAGAAGGAAATATCTTTTCCTCCTTCTATCGCTTTGTTTGACGCGAACAGGAGGAATTTCATGAAACCCTATTGGAAACGCAATCGCTCCGCGTTCATCGGGGCTTTGTTTTGTATACTCGCCAGCACCGTCTTTGCCGTTACGCTTCAGTTTTTTAAAGGGGATGTGCTGGATCATGCTGCCGCCGGGCATGTTCCAGCAACCGTCTGGTATACGTTGCTGCTCATCTGTTTCATCCTTCTTGAGGTCGGCTTCTATTTCGGATACCGGCGGCTTTCCGCCCGGTTTTCTGTGGGGTGCGCCAAAGATCTGAAAGAGGATATCTGGCAGGCGACCCTGCGGCGGAGCTATATTGCATACCGGTCACTGCCGCATGGAGAATATCTTGCCAAATACACCAATGAAACAGATGCGGTCAAAACCCGTTATTTCGACCTGCTGCCGATGTTGTGGGAGGTTCTGTTCAAGGTGCTCCTGGTGAGCGCCGCACTTTTCCTCCTGGATTAGCGTATCGCTCTCGTGACGCTTCTTCTGCTGACAACGCCGCTATATCTTCCCAAGCTGATCGAAAAGCGGCTGCAACAGGCGCAGGCAGAAGCTCTGCAGTCCGCAGGGGAGGCGCTCGCTCGTGTAAACGACTGGCTTTCGGGCTTTGAAGTGATCAAAAACTTTTCGATCGAGCAGCAGATTATGCGTCGTTTCCGGGCAGCAAACGACGCCGCAGCGGAAAAGCTGCTGCGGGAAGCCCAGCTTGGCGCCATGGCGCAGCTTATCACAACGCTGATTTCATACCTGTCGTTTTTCATCATTCTGGCTTGCTCCACGGCCCTTGTGCTTGCGGGCGATTTTTCGACAGGGGATTTTTTCGTGGCGATTGGCCTGGTCGACCAGCTTTCCTATCCGTTGATCTCGCTTTCCGGGATCATTCGCCAGCTTGTTGCCGTGCGGCCAACCTGCGCCGGGCTCTGCACGTTTGTCCATGCGCAGGGCACAGAGGAGCGAAGCAGCATGCCCATGCAGCGCGAAATCCGGTTTAATCATGTTGGATTTGCATATCAGCCCGGAAAGCTTGTGCTGTCGGATTTTAACCTTGTGATCGAAAAAGGAAAGCGGTATCTGCTCAAAGGCCCGAGCGGCTGTGGAAAAACGGCCGCTGCGAACCTGCTGCTGCGTTACTATGACGCAGGCTCCGGCAGCATCACTGTGGACGGCGTTCCCATCGGGCAATGTGGGAACACATATGGCTGGATCACCGTTGTTCGGCAGGAGGCCACGCTGTTTCGTGACACGCTGCGCAACAACCTCACGCTGTATCGCGAGATGGAGGACAGCGCGTTGGTTGACATGCTGCGGAAGGTCGGCCTTGCAAGCCTGGCCAACCGCGCAGCATTGGATGCCATGGTGGAAGATCACGGCGCAAATTTTTCCGGCGGCGAGAAGAAGCGCATCTGCCTTGCGCGCGCCCTCTTGCGCAACACGGAGATGCTGATTTTGGACGAACCGCTTGCCAATTTGGATGATGAAACGGCGGGGCGAATCGAAGCGCTGCTCCTTTCCATTCCGGATCGAACGCTGCTTGTGGTGTCCCATCAGTTCAGCGAAAAGAACCTTGCGCGGTTCGATGCTGTGATGGAGCTTGCAGGATAAATGCAAAAAAGGGGATGCGCGGTTCTGAATGCCGCGCATCCCCTCAATTCCCGCGTTTTTCAGCAGGCTATGCCTCCAGTTTTGCAAGCGCCCGCTTAAACTGCTTTGCAAAAAGGATCGCTGTCACGCTCACTGCGATAAGATCCGCCACAGGCTCCGCAAGGTAAACGGCCATTGCCTGATCCCTGAAGAACTGCGGCAGGATGTAGATGAGCGGGATGAGCAGGATCAGCTTGCGCAGGCAGGCGAGGAAGAGCGAAGTTTTCGCATTGCCGATGGCGATGAACGTCTGCTGGCAGGCGATCTGCACGCCGAAGATGAGCGTAACCGCCATATAGATGCGCATCGCCCAAACGGAATACGCAATGAGCGCGGGGTCCGGCGTGAACATGCCCGCAAATGCTTGGGGTACCAGCATCACAGCAAGCCAAAGCGTGAAGGAATATGTGACGCAGCATTTCAGCAGCAGCAAGAAGCCCTGCTTCACGCGGCTGCGGTTCCGCGCGCCGAAATTGTAGCTGATGATTGGCTGTGCGCCTTGCGTCAGGCCTTGTAAGGGAAGCATCGCAAACTGCATGACGCTCGAAAGGATGGTCATTGCGCCGACGGCAAGGTCGCCGCCATAATTGCGCAGGGAGGTGTTGAAACAAATATTCAGCACACTTTCCGTGGATTGCATGATAAACGGCGCGAGGCCGAGCGCCACGCAGGGGAGGATCAGCTTTGCATGCAGGCGCATGTTCTGCGCCTTGATGCGCAGCGTAGTGCGTTTGCCAAACAGAAACGCGAGCACCCAGGCCGCGGATACCGCCTGCGAAAGGATGGTCGCAAGTGCTGCGCCGCGCACGCCCATGTTGAAGCCGAAGATAAATACGGGATCCAGCACGATGTTGCACGCCGCGCCGATGAGCACGGTAAACATGCTGATCTTTGCATAGCCCTGTGCGGTAATAAACGCATTGAGGCCCAGCGCAAGCTGCACGAAAACGGTGCCAAGCGCATAAATGCCCATGTATTCGCTTGCGAATTGGATGGTGTTTCCCGTTGCGCCGAATGCGAGCAGCAGTTCATCCCTCCAGATGGTGAACACAGGGGTGAGCACGGCCGCAACGAGCAGCAGCAGCGTAAAGCTGTTCCCAAGAATGCGTTCCGCAGAGGCATAGTCCCCTTCTCCCATGCGGATGGAAGCGCGTGGGGCAGCCCCCATGCTCACAAGCGCCGCAAATGCGGAAATCAGCATGATCAGCGGCATGCAAACCCCCATGCCGGTAAGGGCAAGGGAACCCGTTTCGGGAATATGGCCGATGTAAATGCGGTCCACCAGGTTATAAAGCATGTTTACAAGCTGCGCCGTCACGGCAGGCAATGCAAGGCGGAAGAGCAGCTTGCCGATCCGTTCGGTGCCAAGGAAAGTATTGTCGTTCTGCATAAAGTACGTTCTCCTGCGTTCTCCTTAAATGTTTTCAGAAATAATCCCCAGCATCCGCCGAAGCTCCGCGCATTCCGCTTCACTCAGGCCGCGTAACAGGCGCTCAAAAAAGGCGCGCTGCATGGCCTGCGCATCTGCAATAATGGGCGCTGCGGCGGGAAGCGTGCTGAGATGAACCCGCCGCCTGTCCTGCGCATCCGGCACAGCGAAGATAAGCCGCTTTGCGAGCAGTGTTTCTATTGAGGCGGAAACGTGGGATTTTGCGATCATACGCACTTCTACGATGTCCTTCGCAGTATCGTAGGCCGGGTTGTTTGCAAGAAACAGAAGGATGTCCGTTTCCAGCCGGGTGAGGCCATGGCGGGCGCAGACTTCAAGCTCCATGCGCGTATAAAGCTTCCCCATGCGCTGCCAGGCAAGCAGCGTTTCAGCCAGTGCATTCATAAGCAGCGTGCTCCCCTCTTTCAATTAGTTCTGTACCGAACTAATTATACCGCTCTTCCGAAAAAAAGCAAGAGGGAACAAAAAAAGAAGATTTTCATCTTGCAATTTCGCCGGAATTGATGTATCATATTCCATGCTGTGAAGCAAAACTGAATTTTGGGGATATAGCTCAGTTGGTAGAGCGCTGCGTTCGCAATGCAGAAGTCAGGGGTTCGAGTCCCCTTATCTCCACCAGTAAAAAGGCATCCGTTCGGATGCCTTTTTACGTTCAACAATAATCTCAAAGGCATTCCACGAGTGACCCGGGATGATCGTCCGGGGCCTGCAGTATGGGCAGCAGCGCGATGCAAAGGATCGCCACAGCAGCACATGCAGCAAAGCCTGCACCCAGCGCATGTGCCCGTGCAGCACCTTTTTGGGGAAGCGGCCTCTTTTTAAAGGTTGCGCGTGATGTGTTCCGCCATTTCGGCCGTGACTGTTATATGGTCCATAAGCACATCATATCCGCCTTTTTGTTTATTCCTCATATCCATCGTTTTTTGTTCTGCGACTCCGCCATCAACCAATCATAAGATAAGAGAAATAATAAGATAAGAGAAACTGTGCCGTAACGCTCTGGCGGGGCGGCCAATGGCCGCCCCGCCAGAGCGTTGCTTTTTGAGAGGGTTCCTGTGCCGCTTGCGCCTTTCGTGCGGCCATAAAAGCTGCGGGGAGGGTCCCGTGCCTCAAGCATCAAAGGATTTTTCCCAAATCCGTGCGGAGCACTTCCCCATCCTGCAGCGCGATTACGCCGCCGAGCAGCACCAGCCGCACGCCCTCGGGCGGGAGGGCGGGTTCGGCAAAGGTGGCTTTGTCCTTCAAACGCTTCGGGTCAAACACGGTTACATCCGCCGCGCGCCCTATGCCAAGCGTGCCGCGGTCAAGGCCGAAGCGCGTCGCAGCTTCACACGTGGTCTTTGCAATGCCTTCGTTCAGCGAAAGCAGCTTGCGTTCAAATACATATTGTGCAAGGAAGCGGGCAAACGCGCCCGCCGCACGCGGGTGGCCCGCACCGTTAAGCAGAACGCCGTCGCTGCCAAGCATGGTGCGCGGATGCGTAAGCGCCATATCTACCTCGGCGCCGTTCATCACATGGGCGATGGTCAGGTATTCCGGGTGCTCCCGGCGCGCCTTCTCAAACACCTCCATGTTCGGGATGAAGCCTTTGTATTCGCCATCGGTCAGTTCGATGCGCGTTACATCATGGTAGCGATCCAAAAAGCCATCGTCATACGTCGTTGCACCGATGCTTGTGCAGAACGCATCATACGGGTAGCAGTCGATCCTTACGTCAAGGCCTTCTGCTGCGGCGCGGCGATCCACATAGGAAAGCACCTCCGCCATCTGGCCGTAAGCCGCCATGCTGCCGATGTGGGAAATTTGCAGCCGAACGCCCGTGCGACGGCCAATTTCAAGAAATTCTTCAATCGCGTCATAAATTTCAAACGCATCCCCGCGCACATGGGCGGCAAGAACGCCGCCAAAACGCTTTACAACCGCCGCCATGGCGCACATTTCGCCAAGCGTCATGCCGGGCTCATAGCGTATGCCCATGGAAAGGCCCTTCGCCCCTTCGGTTAGCTGCCGTTCCAATGTTTCGCACATGGCGGCAAGGGTCGCTTCGTCCACGGGAGCATACTTGTTTCGCGCGCCGCAAAGCCTGCGAATTGTCGTATGCCCGGCAAGCAGGGCCATGTTAACGGGTTGCTTTCCGTCATAGGCTGCGCAGTAGGCGGGCAGATCGCGCGGCGCATCGCCGCAGTTGCCGGCCACAAGCGTGGTAACGCCCTGGCGGAGTGCCCGCAGCGTAATGTCGGCCTCGATATGCCCCGCGCGCAGGTCGTCCTCATGGGAATGCGCATCCACAAAGCCGGGGGACACGATGTGCCCAGCGCAGTCGATTTCCGCAGCAGCGGGAAACGATTCGCTCGTAAGGCATGCGATACGACCGTTTCGGATGCCCACATTCAGGATGCTTTGGATGCTGTTTGCCGGGTCACAAACCAGGCCGTTTTTCAGGATCAGGTCAAGCATTGCGGTATTCTCCTTGAAATCTGGTTGAAATTGTGCCGCTCGATTGGTGTCACGGCCTTATTGTAGTGGATTGCGGGGAAAATCACAAGCCCGCATTTGAAAGGAGCGGCCTTTTGGCCGCTCCTTTCAGCCTGTCGAAAAAGTCTCTCCGGGATTGTCAAGGGCTGCAGCCCTTGACTTGCAATCGCGAGCAGCGACAGGTGCCGTGCGAGCGAAAAGCCTTGCCGCGCAAGGCTTTCTTTGCACAGAGCGCTGGCCGCGCCACCGGCGCAAGCGCGATGTGAAACCCTCGATCAAGTGGCAGCGCCACTTGATCGACAGCGACAAAGGAGCGGCCAAAAGGCCGCTCCTTTGTGCGCGTTATTCCGCTTAGCCCGCATAGGGTACAGTTACAAAATACTCCGATTCCTCCACGCCGTTGATGCGCGCAACCCATTCGTCTGCATTGCGTGTGAACGCAATGGAACCGGTGCGGCCATCCTGCAGCGCAAAGCGTGCGGTGGAGGTTTCATCGCTTGCGGTAATGATGAGCTTTGTGCCAACGGGCAGCGTGGTTTCACCGCTTCCATCCAACGTTACGGGAAGCTCCGCCTTTGTCTCAAGAGCAGGGCCATACTCGCCCGTCCAGTTTTCCGGATCGTCCAGATTATCAATCGTGCGCTGCCAAAGCTCACCCTGAACGGGAATGAACGTGAACGCCCCGTCGCCTGTAAGCGTGTAGCGCCGCGCGCCCCACCATGTGCCGAGCACATCGATGTGATCCGCCACGGTGACAACGCCATCTTCATCCACACCCTGGAACGCGCCGCGCAGCCCGCTGTAGTTTCCGCCGTCGCGCGGCTCCTCATAGCGCGAAAGCACGATCTGCGTTCCGTCAAAACGGCAGATGAGCGTTGCGTAATCGGCGGAGCAATAATCGCCGGAAAGCACAATCTCCGAAAGCCCGTCGTTTGGGTCGAGATCGATCACCTGCAGGGCGGTTACAATCTGGATCTCTGTAAGCCACTCCTCTTCGCCAACGTGAAGCTCATGCACGGTTCCATCCGCCGCAGTAACGGTGATGGTATTGCGCATCCAATCGTATTCATCCGTGGTGGTAACGAGCGTGACCGTTTCGGGAACGCCGTCCCCGTCAAGGTCTGCCTCACATTTTCCGTCCGCAAGGAAATCGATGGGCTTGAACGGTTCGCGCTCTGCATCCGCAAGCCCCTGCTGCACCACGAGTTTCAGCACAAGCGAGGACATTGCGTCATCGCTCACGCCATCCGCCGTCCAAAGGGAATAGGTTGCGCCCGCTTCATACCATGTAGCGAGGCGGCCGCCTCCTTCCGCCGTTTTAATGTCGGCAGAAACGCCCTTGGCCTCAAATTCCCAGTTGACGCTGAGCGCTTCCTCCGCAAACGTTTCGTATACGCCGGAAATATCCTCCTCGCCCTTTGCGGCACGGTAGGTATACGCATGGCCATCCAGCGTGAAATCCACCTGAGCGACTGTACCGCCGATGATGGAATAGGAAACATCCCCGGCATTTTGCGGCGCATCAATGGAAACGCCAAGATCCGCAAACGCTTCCGCGCTTTCCACCTCCGTTACCGGATTCGGAATTTGAACCGGGCTTTCGGAAGGCGCGAGGCCTCCGTTGCTGCCCACTGCGCATCCGGCCGCAAGCGCTGCGCAAAGCAGCAGCGCCGCCGACAGCGCGAATATCTTTTTCATAACGTACCTCCGTTCTTTTATGGCACAGCGGGATCCCGCCAGACCCATTTGAGTATTGTACTTAGAAACAGTACAGCAGGTTCCCGTTTTTGTAAAGAGACAGTTTGTAAACAAACAACAAAATCGGCCGCTCCCGAAAGATGCGGCCGATGGTTTGGAACACAGCAATGTGCGCGCTGCCGCACCACGGTTCAGCGGATAATGCCGTTTTCATAAACGGGCACAACATCCGTCACATCCGGCGTAAAGCAGAAGCGGACGTCATCCGTGAATCCAAGGCGCACCAAACGGGCATAGTGGAACGTTGCGGAAAGATCCGCCCGGCCCTCCTGCCAGTCGGCATACAGCATGCAGCACACCTTTGTAATGTCTGTGGCTTCAACGGGGCCGGCCGCATGGCGGCATACCGCATCTGCGATTGCGCCTGCGGCAATCAGGTCATCGGCGGAAATCGCTCCGTCCGTGCCGGCGCAAACGATCAGGATATCGTCGCCGAGCGCAAGCGCGCGTTTGGCGACTGCCGTGCGGTTAATCATTGCGCCGATAAGCACATCCTTCGCCGCAGAAGAGCCGTGGATGGCAGCCGTGCCGTTGGAAGTGCTGATCACCACCGTTTTGCCCTGCACATTTTCCGCGGAATATTCCGCGGGGGAATTGCCCAAGTTAAAATCCGGCAGCTTAATGCCGCCGCGTTCCCCGGCAAGCACGCAGTCCCGGATGCCGAGGCGGCCCGCAATGGATGCCGCTTCGCCGGGATCGACCGCAGGGATCACGCGTTCCGCGCCGTTCTTCACCGCCATGGTGATGCAGCTTGTGGAACGGAGCACGTCCACAACAATGACCGTGCTGCCTGAAATATGGCTGCTTATCATTTTCCCATATACGGGAACTATATCGATTCGCATATGATTCCTCCCTCGGTTGGCAAAAACCCACCGATATTTTATTGTAGCAAATTTGCCCTGCATTTGCAATCGAAGGTGCGCAAAAAAGGGCGCAACCGCTTCCGTCACTGCATCGCCTGCGCAAAAAGGATGGCTGCCGCTGCGCCTACGATGCCGGAAAGCAGGGCCACTGCGACGGTTGCGCGGGTTTTACGGACGCCGACGGAGCCAAAATAAAGCGCCACGGTATAAAAAATGGTTTCTGTGGAACCGAGCATCAGGCTTGCAGCAAGGCCAAGAAAACTGTCAACGCCATGATTGTCAAACACATCCTGCAAAAGCGCAAGCGCCGCACTGCCGGAAAACGGCCTGAGCACCAAAAGCGGAACGAGTTCTGCGGGAAGGCCAAGGCGGTGGAGAAGCGGCTCAATCCAGGAAATGAGCACGGAGAGCGCACCGGAGGAACGGAACAGATTCATCGCAATCAGCATAGCCGCCATAAACGGAAGCACTTGCACGAGAAGCGGCAGCGCCTCCTGTGCGCCGCGGGTAAAGGCATCGTAGACGTTCACGCGCTTGCAGAGCGCATAGCCCAGCAGCAGCAGGATCAGCGCAGGCATCACATAGCTCATGCGCGCCCTCCAGCTTTCCGCCGGGTGCGGCCGCGCTGCGGGGCGCGGCGGCAGAGCAGTTTGCACAGGGCCACCGCAGAAGCAAACGCAAGGAGCGACGCGATGAACGTCGGCAGCACCACGCAGTAAACATCCAGCGAACCCGCGGCAGCGCGCAGCGCAAGCACGCTTGTGGGCAAAAGTTCCACGGCGGAGGAGTTAAGCGAAAGGAACATGCACATATCATCGGAAGCCGTGCCTTCCGGCACGCCGTCCCGGTCGGCAGCGGCGCGCAGTTCTTTCATGGCGGCGAGACCGAAGGGCGTAGCGGCGCTGCCCATGCCGAAAAAGTTCGCGGCAAGGTTCAGCGTAACGGGCGCAACCGCACCGGGCGAACGCGGGAACAGGAGCGCAAGCGGCTTTCGCACGGCACGTGCAAGCGCGTCGATCAACCCGGCTTCCTTCGCCACATTCATTAAGCCCATCCAAAGCATGTAAGCGCCCGCAAGCGAAAGAGAAAGCGTCACCGCCTCTCCTGCGCCTGCGAGCATTGCATCCATCGCGCCTTCGGCGTTTCCGCTTGCCACGCATGCTATGAGCCCTATAACGAGCATGATTCCCCAAAGCCAATTCATCATATCGAATCATATGCAGGTGTGGGCGCGGGCATGCTGCTTTGCAGGGCAGCTTCCTGAATTCCGCCAGCGAATCAGCGCAGGGAAGGGGGGCGGAGCCGAGCGAGAGCAGTGCGGGATGCAGCGAGGCGAAAGCCCAATGGCCTGCCCGCAGGCAGGTCGTTCGGGCCGTCTCCCGGCCCGAATTTCCGGCTGAAACCGGCAAGGAAGCCGCTCCCGCGGCAACGCAGCACGACCTTCGCGAATTGTGGGCAATACGCGCGGCCTTTGCGGGGGATTGCCGTAAACCGCGACCATTGCGGGAATAAGGACAATCCTCAGTCCGCAGTGCGAAGCAATCTGTGCCGACGGGAATAAGACAATCTTCAGTCGCCTGCGTCGACAGCTCCCTTCAAAAAGGAGCCTTTTGGTTGCAGCTTGCCAAAAGCCCCCTTTCTGAAAGGGGGTGGCAGCGGCGCGAGCCGCTGACGGGGGATTGCCGTATTAGCACGACCTTTGCGAATTGTGGGCAATCCGCGCAGCCTTTGCGGGGGATTGCCGTATCCCTGCGGAGATAAGACCCATTTCCGGCCGTCAAAAAAGGGCGGCATATTGCCGCCCGAAGGATTGCGTCCTTATTCCCGGAACTGGTACTGGTAAAGCTTTGCGTACATGCCGCCTGCGGCGATCAGCTCCTCGTGCGTGCCGCGCTCCGTGATGCCATCCTTGGTGAGGACGATGATCTCATCCGCATTCTTGATGGTGGAAAGCCGGTGCGCCACCACGATGCAGGTGCGGCCATGCGAAAGGTCGTTCAGCGCCTGCTGGATGAGCATCTCCGTGGCATTGTCAAGGGCGCTTGTCGCTTCATCCAGAATCAGGATGGAGGGGTTCTTCAGAAACACGCGCGCGATGGAGATGCGCTGCTTCTGCCCGCCGGAAAGCTTCACGCCGCGTTCGCCGACGCCGGTGTCATAGCCGTGATCAAGCGTCATGATATAATCGTGGATATGCGCCTTCTTGGCGGCCTCAACGATCTCCTCATCCGTTGCGTCCAGGTTACCGTAAGCGATGTTCTCCCGGATGCTGCCGTTGAAGAGAAACACGTCCTGTGCAACGATGCCAATGTTGCGGCGGAGCGATTCGCGCGTCAGGTCGCGTATATCCACACCGTCAATGGAAATCGTGCCTTCATCCGCTTCATAAAAGCGCGGGATCAGGTTGCAGATGGTCGTCTTTCCTCCGCCCGAAGGGCCGACGAGCGCAACCGTTTTCCCCGGCTCAATGCGCATGGAAAGGTCATGGATGACCTTGCTTTCCACATCTCTGGCATCGCTGTTTTCATAGCGGAAACTGACGTGATCAAACACGATGTTGCCGCGAAGCGCATCCGCCTCGATGGTGCCGGTATCCGTTTCGTCCTTCTGATCCATGATCTCCACAAAGCGCTGGAAGCCCGTCATGCCGTTTTGAAGCTGTTCAAATATGTTCACCAGCCGGTTGATGGGCTTTAAAAACATGGTGATAAACAGGATATACTTGGTAAAATCGCCGATGCTGATGCGCCCATAAAAGAAGAACAGGCCGCCCGCAACAAGCACGATCAGGTACAGCAGGTCGTTGAAGAGCGTCATGCTGGAATGGAACTTGCCCATTTCCCGGTAAGCACGGCCGCGCGCCAGCTTGAAGCGCTCATTCGCGGTATCAAACTTCCTGTTTTCGTGGGATGCGGCGGTGTAAGAGCGCGAAACGCGCATGCCGGCAATGGCCGTTTCCACGTTGGCGTTTACTTCTCCCACCTCCACGCGCGTGGCGCGGAAGGCTTCCTGCATCCCCTTGCGCAGTTTGGATGCAACGAACACCATCACCGGCAAAAACGCGAAGATGATAACCGTCAGCAGCAGGTCCGTACCCGCGAGGATGATGAAGGAGCCCACCAGCATGATGAGCGAAAGGAACAGATCCTCCGGCCCGTGGTGCGCAAGCTCGGAAACATCCTGCAGATCGTTGACCATGCGGGAAAGGAGCGTGCCGGTTTTGTTTTCATCGAAGAAGGCAAAGGGCAGCTTCTGCATATGGCGGAACATGTCCCGCCGCATGTCGCCCTGAATGCGCACGCCCACAATGTGCCCCCAATACTGGATGACGTAGTTGAGCACAGCCTTTACAAGGTAAATGCCGAGCAGCACGCCGGACCAGATCAGAAGCAGCCTGAGGTCCTGGTTTGGCACATAATCGTCGATGATGTTTCCCGCGATGATCGGGTAAAACAGGTCGCACACCGCAACGATGAACGCGCAGGCCATGTCGATGGCAAACAGCTTCCGGTGCGGCTTATAGTAAGAAACGAAGCGCTTTACAAGGTGCATGGCGCAGGGAAACCCTCCTTACGTGATTGACAGATGCCCGTTCCCGCCTGCAGCGGGGTGCTTTTTTGCTGTTTTAGGATATGATATCCCCCTGATGGGAGATGAGCGTTGCATCATACACGCCGTCCACACGCAGGAACTTTTCCACAAAGCCCGTCTCGTTTTCCCGGAGGCGCAGTTCCATCGTAAGCTCGATGCCGTCACGCTGTGCCGTCTTGGATTTCATGCGCGCGTTCGGCAGCTGTTTCACCATTTGGCGCACCTGCTGGCCCGCACCCTCGTGATAATGGAGGATGAGTAGGTACGGCATGCTGGCCTTGCCCTTGAACACCGTCAGCACCACCATGATCACGCCGATGGTAAGCGCTGCGATTACGGCGATGTCATAATACTTCGTGCCTACGGCAATGCCCTCGCCCACGGCCCAGAACATGAACACGGTGTCGATCGGGTCCTTCACTGCCGTGCGGAAGCGGATGATGGAAAGCGCGCCGACCATGCCCATGGAAACCGCAAGGCTGTTGCTGATGAGCATGAGCATGAGCGAGGTGACCATCGTAAGCATGATGAGGCTCAGGTTGAAGTTGCGTGAATACATCACACCGCCGAACGTCTTCTTATAAATGAAAAAGATGAAAAGGCCGACCAGAAGCGCGATGAGGAGCGACGTGATCACCTGCAGCGGGTTGAGCGTGATGGAGAAAATGTCTGAAAGGGTAAAATCGTTCATGGGAAAACCTCCGTGTCAATTTATAAATTACAATGGGCAATGCCCGCTCTGCATTGCTGCCTTTGGTTCGCTGAATTCAATCTGCCATTTTATGCAGCAGCCTGCTTTTCAGTATAATTGACAATCGTGCATTGTCAATTATCAATTGGACCCGAATTGCCTTACAATTCAAATTTCCTGCACAAACAGTACTTGCTGACCGCGCTGCGCACATGTGCGTCAAGCTGTAAAAGCGAGCGGATGTATGTGGGCAGGTGCTGGTTGAACTTCACCTCTAGCACCATGTCGTAATCGTCGATCACGCGGTATGTGGGGATGTGCGCGTTGAACAGGTCCGTGCTGCGGTAGCCGGTGCGCACATCCTTGTCAAACGTCACGCGCACATCCTGCACGGGGAAGGTATACGCCTCACGCATATAATCCACAATCACGCAGGGCCTCAGCGGCTTTGTTGCAAACTCCGCAAACATGCGCCGCGCAAACGGCTCCGGCCGGTGCAGCAGGAAGGTATAATCCCCTTTTCTGAGCCGCTCGTATTCCTCCCGGGAAAGCGCAAGGGAGGTTTTCTTGATGTAGCCGCCCTCCTTGTGCTTGCATTCAAGCTTGATCGCCGCATCCGACATATTGTAAATGCGGATGCGGAACTTGTCCCGGTTGTCGATGCCATCCAGCTTTTCGCGGAAAGCGGAATCGTCCATGTCGTCAAGATACAGGCTGCGGATCAAATATTCCCCGCCGTTTTTTCGGGCATACTTGTCCTGCTCCATGGTGAGCGAAAGCTTCTTGGAAAGGAACGTGTATGCGCCCTGATTGATGTAATATTTCAGCTCGTGCCTGTACTGTGGGATCTTGCTCATCCGAACACCTCCTGCATATACGAATCGGAAAGGCCGAATTCCTTTTGAATCTGCTGTTTGAGCGACTCCGGGCGGCCGGATGCAAATTCGCGCATGATTTGCACCTGCTTTATGAAGCCTTCATAGGTGCCGCGCACTTCGTTGTGCTGCTTGACGCCAAGCCATGTTTCGCCGTTGAACTTTTCCCGTTCGCGCGCCACTTCCGGCTCCACCTGGGCGTACAGTTCATCGATTTTTGCAAGCACGGTCTCCGGGGCATAAATCGTGTTGAGCAGCTCCGCGAAGCGGCGGCAGAAGCGGTCGCGCCAGTCGCTGTTCTTCAAAAGTGCGTTGAACAGGTCGGAGCAGGGCTTGCTGGACAGCCTGCGGATGGAAAGGGTTTGATGATTGGTGCGGTTCTCGCTTGCGCCGAAGCTCCAGCAAAAATCATAGTAAATCCATTTCCACTTGCCGCCCTTGATCTTGTAATACTGGATGTTCCAAACATCGGAATTGGCGGAGTAGATCTCGCAGATCATGTAATCCATGAAGCTGTCGAGATCCACGCGCTCCTCTGCGTAGGCATAATTCGAGGCGGAAGAAAGGTCGTTTCCCGTGCCGTTGAGCCATGTCATAAACTCCTGCCACTCCGCGTTGGAGCCATAGTAAACAGAACCTTTGCCCGCCGAACGGATGATGTCCATGTTCACGGTGTCGTCCGTGCCTTCGTGCTGCGCAACGAAGAAGCGGTTGCGTTTTTCCTTCATGAAATACACGCCCCAGTATTCGCCGTTGAGGTAAAGCACATAGGGCTTATATGCCTGATAGAGAAAGTTTACGTCGCTGCCCACGAGCAGGCCCGCCGCCAGCTCATCGCGGAACTTGCCGCTGTTCTGATCCTGCGCCCCCGCGCGCAGGACGATCGATTTATATTCCGTGTAGTCCAAATCCTCAAAAAAAGGGTATGCCATGCGGTTGTCGCCATAAGCGTCCCGCGCAATGAGGTTGAAGCCCTTCTGCGCGCGCCCGCGCCCAAAGCTGCCCGCAATGCGCATGCCGATGTTTTGGGAAAAAACCTCGCGCCCGCTTTCGTCAAACACGCCGAGGCAGCCCGGCCGCTCCCATTCATCGGGCGCGGTTTTGGATTTCCAGAAGTTTGCCGTAGTAATCGCATCGCCATAGGCAAGCGTTGGGTCGTAATTTTCGCCGAACGCGTATATGCCCTTCTCGTTGCTCCAGAGGTTGTCCGGGTCCGTCACAAGCGTCACAACGGGCAGGCTGTGGTTTACATCGTCGCTTTTAAAAAGGAACGTGCCGGATACGGTGTAGTTGGTCACATATCCTTCGCGCATAGAAACCGCGCGCACTACGGTATTCTTCGCAACCTTGATGGGGCCGTCATATACCGGGGAGTTTGGCGTGGGGGTCGTACAATCGAGCGTGTAGTGGATGGTTTCGCCCTGAGGTGCGGAAAGCGCGATCTCGATCTCGCCGTCGTAAATGCCCGGCGTGGTCAAAAACTGTACCATGCCCGTCACGCCCTTCCGCCCGGCGCCATTCGCCGCGCCAAGCGTCGCCGTTTCAAAGCATGCATACCTCCCGTCCGCATCCAGGCCATAGCTCATGTCGTTCAAAAAAGCGCCGGTTTGCAATTTGTCCATCAAAAGCCCGTCCGCACCGAACAAATAAATGGAAGCGCCCGCGGCGCTTAAGTTGAAGTTCGTGTGCAGGTCGTTCCTGGCATCCTTCTTATTTCCGCCGGAGGCATACACCACAAGATACTCCCCGGGCGCAAGCTCCGTGCCTTCCGGGAAAACCCACTTTGCCGGGTTCTTGGGATTGTCGGAAAGCGCGCAGCCAGAAAGGGAGACGGTTTCCGTCCCCCGGTTGCTCAGCTCTATGCAGTCGTAATATTCTCCGTCCGGCGCGGCCTTGGCGCTGATGTTCTTGCCGAGCGCCTCGGAGATGTAAACATCGCTTTTCAGGCGGGCCACGCTTGCTGCGAAGGCCTGATATCCCGCGTCATCGTTGGCATAGCCGGGTGTGGGGTGGGAGGTTTGCGCGAATTCCCCCGTGCCGTCCGGCATGCGCGCCATGGAACAGTCCGTTTCCTGCGCGGAATAGGAGAAGCTGTCCAAAATGGTGCCGCGCTTGCCGGAAAGCACCACGTCCTCCTGATAGGCCCTGAGGCCGAACGGCGCGTGCAGCTCGCCCGATTCCGTGAAGCCCTCGTTTCCGGAGCAGAAGATGACAAGATACCCCTTTGCCGGGATGACCGTGCCTTCCGGGAACGTGTATTTTTTCGGCTGCGAAAGCGTATCCGAAAGGCCGCAGCCGGAAAGGTCAACCTCGGCATCGTTGCTGTTGTAAAGCTCAATCCAGTCCGAATACACGCCGTATGCATCCGCGAGCGTGGTGGCGTTCGCGGCCATGAATTCATTGATGGTGACGCCAAGATCCTCATCGCCCTGAAGGGAGGCCTCGAACGCGGCCGCGCCCGCTTCGGTGTTGTCATATCCCGGAGACGGTTTCATTTCAGTCCAGGCGCCGGAAGCATCCTTTGCAAGCGTGTTGCCGGAGGCGACCGCGCGCAGGACAAGCGTGTCCAGCGTGTTGCCCGTTACATCGAGAAGCACCAGGCTGTCGGAAGCGGACAGCCTGAACGGAGCGACGAGGCCGCCCGTGCTCTCCCCGCTGCACCAGACCACGATGTAACCGCCCGCTTCAACCTTGGTGCCGCTCGGGAACACATACTTTACTCCCGCAGTAAGGTCATCCGTAAGGCCAAAGCCGCCCACATCAAGGGTGGTGCTGCCGGTGTTCTTCAGCTCCACCCAATCCGGGTAGTTACCGTTTTCATCCGGCACGGAGCCCTTGTTGCTCGTCATGACCTCGCTCAGGGCAAGCGTGCTTTGAACGGTGTGCGAATTGCTGCCGCCGCCTGTGCCGCCCGTGCAGTAAATCACGAGCGCCACGATGAGCGCCACGGCCAAAATCAATATGAACAAAAGCTTTTTTACGCGTAATTTCATTTCTTCATCCTTTTCCTCTTGTCGCTTTGGGGCGCATAAAAACCGCGCTTTCCCACGCCGCGAAGCGCTTAAAGCATATTTTATCATATCCCCTTCCAAATGAACAGTAAACGTTTCATGACCAAGCGCCCGCGAACCCACAAAACTGTAAATAAACCATGAATCCGCGTCACACTCCCCCAAATTGCTTGCAAACGAATGGGAAAAATAGTAGAATAAACTGAATATGTATCCGGTTGGAACCTTAGGAGGACTTTCGTGAGTTTATCGCTTGAAGTCAAGAAATTCATCAATTCCGAACATACGGGCGAGTATATCGAAATTGAGCTGCCCGGCGAGCTGGAGGTGCGCCGCCCGCGCGCCAAAAAAGCCGCGCCCGCGCCTGTGCCGGAGGCTGCAGAACCCGCGGATGCGGAAAACGCGGGCGCACCCGAATCTGAGGCGGCGGATGTGCCCGGCGAGGATGCGCCCGGCGAGGACACGCCCGGCAGCGATGTTTTGGAGGCGGCGGAACCCGCCACGGAGCCTGTGGCGGAAGCGCAGCATGAACGTGCGCGCATCCACTACATTGAAGCGGGGACGGGGGAACCGCTGATCCTTGTGCACACCGTTGGCCAGTCGTTCTACACCTGGCGCCGTGTGTTCAACCGCCTGAGCGAGCATTATCGCGTTATTGCGCCGGACCTTTTGGGGCATGGCTATTCCGACCGGCCGTTGACGTTTGGCTATACCATCGAAGAGCACGCAGAAGCGCTTCGCCTGTTTATGGATGCGCTCGGCATTGAATCCGCACATTTTGCCGCTTTTTCCATGGGCAGCGCCTATGCGCTCAAGTTCGCCATGCAAAACCCTTCGCGCGTGGGCAGGCTGGTGCTCGTATCGCCCGGCGGCGTTACGCCGGAGATGCCGCTTTCCATCCGCATGATCGACAGCCCCATGCTGGGCTTCCTCGCAAGCCGCCTGTACGGCCTCCGCACGGTGGAAAAGCTGCTGCATGACGCCGTGTTTGACCTTACCAACATCACGCCGGATGTGGTGCAGGAATATTACCGCCCGACTTCCGACCCGGAAGGCCGCAGGGCAGTTCGCCTTTCGCTGCAATACTTTGAAGATGAGGAGATCATCGCAAACCTGCGCACGCTCACCGCGGACACGCTCATCCTTATGGGAGCGGAGGATAAGTGGCACAGCGCAGAAAGCTGTGAGCTGTACCATGCGGCGCTGCGCAACGCAGGGTTTGCGGTCGTGCGCAACGCAGGCCACCTGATGCACGAAGAAAAGCCGGACAGGTTTGTTGCGGCAATGCTGGAATTCATTCCCGTTGTGATGCCGTAACGGTGCTTGACACCTTGAAGCAAACGTTTGGGGCGCGCCTCAGACTGTCGAAAAAGTGGCTCACGGCCACTTTTTCGAGTTTTCACAGGTTTTGTCTCCCGCATTCGCTCTCGGGCAGCGCTCTGCGCCTCACCTGTATGCTGCAAGGATCGTTGAACGCCCTGCCGCCGTGGTTAATGTTTCATTAGAATTTCATTAAAATCCGCACGCGAGCGCCTTCCCTGTGCTATGATGTATCCATGCAGGGAAATCCCTGTCAGCCAATGGTACGAATAAAACGAGTTCTTTTCAGCGAAGGAGGTACTTGCGATGCTGCGCGTTTTAACCTGGCCGTTCCGCATGGTGTGGAGCCTTGTCGGCGTGATTTTCCTTGGAATCGGCAAACTGTTTTCGATGATCCTGGGGCTTATTCTGGCCGCAGCCGGCGTGGCGCTTAGCTGCACCATCATCGGTGCAATCGTGGGCATCCCGCTCATCGTGCTGGGCGTCACGATGTTCTTCCGCTCCCTGTTTTAGTGCAGCACGGGAGAACCCCAAGCGGGTTCTCCCGCTTTTCCGGCAGGCAAAAAGCCGGGCTGCTCTGCCCGTGTATAAATCCACATATTTTTCAAGTCTTTGCTTGAATAATATACAATGCATTAGATTTAAACCGTTATTGTTTTTTCTTTATATGTGCCTGTAAAACGAAGGATTCTATTGTGTTTCCGCCTTGTTTGCAAAAGGGCTTTTCTCCGGACGTAACACGCTTTTCAAAAACGCACTCCGGTTTTCCGTCCGCCCGGGCGCGCCAAAAATGCCGCTGGCATCTGTCTCAAAGAATATATAATTTAGTATAACACGAACCTACACGCTTTGGAAGCGCTTTCTTTCTATCCGTTCATAATTTATTCATATATTGGCAAATCAGAACAACCTGTCCTGCCGCACTCAATTTTGCGCGAACTTTTTTTGTTTTCCCTCTTTATTTTTATACGGACTAATTGTATAATTAGTCAGATTGTGCGTTTGTAATGATTCAATATACAGGAGGCTTCGATGCAAAAAGGGTATTTGATCCTGGAAAATGGGCAGGCATTTCCCGGCGTGCACTGCGGCGCAGAGGCGAACACTGTGGGCGAACTGGTGTTCACCACCGGCATGACGGGCTACCTTGAAACGCTGACAGACCCGAGTTACTATGGGCAGATCGTAATGCAAACCTTCCCGCTTATCGGCAACTATGGCGTGATCCCCGGCGATTTTGAAAGCGCGCACTCGCATGTGCGCGCGTACATTGTGCGCGACCTCTGCGCCGATCCTTCCAATTTTCGCGCTGCTGGCGCGCTTTCGGAATGGCTCCGCGCGGAAGGCGTGCCCTGCCTTGCGGGCGTGGACACCCGGCAGCTTACGCGCATCGTACGGGAACGCGGCGTGATGAACGCGGTGCTTTCCGCCGAGCCGGTGCTTTCGGATGCGCACAAGCGCGCCCTGCGCAATTACCGCGTGCGGGAAGCGGTGGAATCCGTTACGTGCAGGCAGAGCTTTTCGGAAGGGCAGGGACGCCGCGTGGTGCTGTGCGATTACGGCGCAAAAGCGAATATCCGCCGGGAGCTCGTCAAGCGCGGCTGCGAAGTCGTCACCGTGCCGGGCCGCACCCCCGCGGCGGAGATCCTCGCCCTCCATCCGGATGGCATCATGCTTTCCAACGGCCCGGGCGACCCTGCGGATAACGCGCCCATCATCCGGCACATCCGCTGCCTGTTCGATTCCGGCGTGCCGATGTTCGGCATCTGCCTCGGCCACCAGATGATGGCCATCGCTTATGGCGGGCGCACGCGCAAGATGAAATACGGACACCGGGGCGCAAACCAACCCGTGCAGAACACGCGCACGGACCGGGTTTACATCACAAGCCAGAACCATGGCTACTGCGTCGTTGGCGAAAGCCTTGGCCTTGGCGCGGAGCTGACCTACGTCAACGCCAACGACGGCACCTGCGAGGGCGTGCGCTACGAGGAATTCCCGGGCTTCTCGGTGCAGTTTCATCCAGAGGCCTGCGGCGGCCCGCTGGATACCGGATTTTTGTTTGATGAATTTATCGCTTTGATGGAGGAGGTGAACGTCAATGCCGCTCAATAAGGACATCCGGCGCACGCTTGTCATCGGCTCGGGACCCATCGTCATCGGCCAGGCCGCGGAGTTCGATTATGCCGGCACGCAGGCCTGCGAAGTGCTCAAAGACGCAGGGGTGGAGGTCGTCCTCGTCAATTCCAACCCCGCCACCATCATGACGGACGGCCACATGGCGGACCATGTTTACATTGAGCCGCTCACGCTGCCCACGCTGCGGCGCATCATCGAAAAAGAGCAGCCGGACAGCATCCTGCCCACGCTCGGCGGGCAGACGGGGCTTACGCTCGCCATGCAGCTCGCCAAAGAGGGGTTTCTGGAGGAGCACGGCGTAAAGCTTCTCGGCGCGAAGCCGGACACCATCGACCGTGCGGAGGACCGCCAGCGCTTCAAGGACACAATGGAGGCAATCGGCCAGCCCGTCATCCCCTCTATGGTAACGGAATCCCTTGAAGGCGCACTCGCCTTCGCTTCGGAGATCGGCTATCCGCTCATCGTGCGCCCGGCGTTCACGCTGGGCGGAAGCGGCGGCGGCATCGCGGCGGACGAGGCCGAGCTCAGGGAAATCGCGGAGCGCGGGCTTCGCATGTCGCCAATTCACCAGATCCTTGTGGAGCAATGCATTGCGGGCTGGAAGGAGATCGAATTTGAGGTCATGCGGGACACCGCGGGCAACTGCATCACCATCTGCTCCATGGAAAACTTCGATCCCGTGGGCGTACACACGGGCGATTCCATTGTCATTGCACCCGCCGTCACCCTCGCGGATAAGGAATACCAAATGCTGCGCTCCGCCGCGCTCAGGATCATCGATTCGCTCGGCATCGAGGGCGGCTGCAACTGCCAGTTTGCGCTCAACCCGGAAAGCTTTGAATATGCCGTCATTGAGGTCAACCCCCGCGTGAGCCGTTCGAGCGCGCTCGCCTCCAAGGCCACGGGTTACCCGATCGCCAAGGTTGCGGCGAAAATCGCCCTCGGCTATACGCTGCCGGAAATCCCGAACGCTGTGACCGGCGGCAAGACCTGCGCCTGTTTCGAGCCGGCGCTCGATTACGTTGTGGTCAAGCTCCCCAAATGGCCGTTTGACAAGTTCGTTTACGCCAAGCGCACGCTCGGCACGCAGATGAAGGCCACCGGCGAGGTGATGGCCATCGGCGCAACGTTTGAAGAAGCGCTCATGAAGGCTGTGCGCGGTGCGGAAATCGGCCACATGAGCCTCAATACCCCGGCGCTTGAGGGCCTTTCCCGCGCTGAACTCATGGAAAAGCTCCGCGTTTGCGACGACCGGCGCCTGTTCACCGTGTTTGCGGCATGCAAGGCCGGCATCTCCGCGGACGAAATCCACGCCGTCACGAAGATCGACGAATGGTTCCTTTATAAGCTCACAAACCTCGTGCGGCTGGAAGCGCGCCTTTTCGCCGAACCGCTCACCGATGCGCTGTACCGGGAAGCGAAGCGCATGGGCTACCCGGACAAGGTCATCCAAAGCATCTCCGGGCAGGAAATCAAAACCCCGCTCCTGCCGGTTTACAAGATGGTCGATACCTGTGCGGCGGAATTCCGCGCGGAAACGCCGTATTTCTACGCCGCCTACGCGGAGGAAAACGAGGCTGCGGAATTCCTCGCCCGCAGGCGCGGCCAACGCAAGACCGTGCTCGTGTTCGGCTCCGGCCCGATCCGCATCGGCCAGGGCATCGAGTTTGATTACGCCTCCGTCCACTGCGTGTGGGCGCTCCGCAAGCGCGGCTACGAGGTCGTGATCGTCAACAACAACCCGGAAACCGTTTCCACGGATTTCGACACCGCAGACCGGCTGTATTTCGAGCCGCTCACGCCGGAGGATGTGATGGGCGTGATCGCCACGGAAAAGCCTTACGGCGTAGTCGTGGCCTTCGGCGGGCAGACGGCCATCAAGCTTACGAACTTCCTTTCCGAACAGGGCGTGCGCATCCTCGGCACACCGGCGGACAGCATCGACATGGCGGAGGACCGGGAGCGCTTCGATGCGCTTTTGACCGAGCTTGACATCAAGCGCCCGCTCGGCCGTACCGTCATGACCACGGATGAAGCGCTCGCTGCGGCGGCGGAGCTCGGCTACCCGGTGCTGCTGCGCCCGTCCTATGTGCTTGGCGGGCAGAACATGATCATCGCCTTCCAGCCGGAAGATGTGCGCGAATATATGGCGATCATCCTCGCCCAAGGCATTGAAAACCCGATCCTCATCGACCAGTACCTGATGGGCACGGAGCTTGAAGTGGATGCGATTTCCGACGGCACGCATGTCCTCATCCCGGGCGTGATGGAGCACATTGAGCGGGCGGGCATCCATTCAGGCGATTCCATCGCCGTATATCCGGCCTGGAATGTGGACGATGAGATGCTGGAACGCATTGTGGATTGCTCCACGCGCCTTGCGCTCTCGCTCAAGGTGCAGGGGCTTGTGAACATCCAATACCTGATCTATGGCGGGGAGCTGTATGTCATTGAAGTTAATCCCCGATCCTCGCGCACGATCCCGTATATCAGCAAGGTCACCGGCGTGCCGATGGTGGAGCTTGCAACGCGCGCAATGCTTGGCGAAACGCTGCCTGCGATGGGGTTCGGCACGGGGCTTTACCCCATCCCGCCCTATGTGGCGGTGAAGGTGCCGGTGTTTTCCTTTGAAAAGCTTGCGGATGTGGATACGCTCCTTGGGCCGGAGATGAAATCCACCGGCGAGGTGCTCGGCGTTGCAGGCACGCTCTCCGAGGCGCTCTACAAGGGCCTTGTGGCGGCAGGATACCAAATGGATCGCCGCGGCGGTGTGCTGTTCAGCGTCAAACGCACGGACCGCAGGGAAATTTACGACACCGCAAAGCGGTTTTTGCACCTTGGCTGCACGCTGTATGCAACGCCCGGCAACGCGCGGGCGCTCCGCAGCGCAGGCCTTCCGGTTACGGAAGTGCAAAAACTTTCCACCGGGGATGATGCCATCCTCCGGCTGATGGACGAAGGAAAGATCGCCTATGTCGTTTCCACCTCCTCCAAGGGCCGCATCCCCACGCGGGACAGCGTGCGCATCCGCCGCAAGGCAGTGGAAAAAAGCATCCCATGCCTCACCTCCATCGATACCGCGAACGCCCTTGCGGATAGCATGGAAAGCCGTTACAGCCAGCTCAACACGGAGCTTGTGGATTTAAACCACCGCCGCAGGCACCGCGAACGGCTCCGTTTTTCCAAAATGCAGGCAAGCGGGAACGATTACCTTTGCTTCGACTGCCGCCGGCAGCGTATCGACAACCCCGCCGGCCTTGCCGTGCGCCTGAGCGAACGCCACTTCGGCATCGGCGCGGAAGGCGTGTGCCTGCTTTACCCTTCGGACAGGGCGGATTTCCGCATGGTCGTATATAACCTGGATGGCACAGTAGCCACAATGGGCGGCAACGCCATCGGCTGCCTTGCCAAGTATGCCTACGACCGGGGCATCATCCCGCCGGAACGCCTTTCGGTTTCGGTGGAAACTGCGGGCGGCGTGCGCGCGGTGCGGCTATACAAGCGCAACGGCATTGTGCGGGCGGCAGAGGTAGCAATGGGCCGGGCGCGGTTTGAATCCGTAGCGGTGCCCGTGGAACTGCCCGTGCCCCGCGTGCTGGATTACGCGGTGGATGTAGGCCGGGGGTACCGCATCACGTGCGTAAATGTCGGCAATCCGCATGCCGTGGCTTTTGTGGAAGATGTGGATACGCTGGATGTGGCCTCGGAAGGACCGCTGCTCGAGCATGCGCCCATTTTCCCGGAGCGCGTGAACGCGGAGTTTGTGCGCGTGTTAGATGAAACCACTCTGCGCATGCGCGTGTGGGAGCGCGGCAGCGGCGAAACCTGGGCCTGCGGCACCGGTGCGTGCGCAGCCGTGGCGGCAGCGGTGGAAAACGGCCTCTGCGCGACAGATACGGACATCGCCGTGAAAGTGCCGGGCGGCGTGCTTTCCGTGCGCTATTCCTCGGACGGCTCGCTTCGTATGCGCGGCGAGATAGACCTCGTGTTTGAAGGCGTTGTGGAGCTGTAAAGCATCCTGTAAAACCATTAACGCCGCCAATCCCGGAAAAGGACTGGCGGCGGAATTGCCGTATATTGGGGTTGTCAGGGGGCGCAACCCCTGACGTTCAATCCGGCGGCGGCACGTACGGCGGAACGATTGAAACCCCTTAGGGTTTCGCACCTTGCAGCTTTTGCCGCCGGGAGCGCAGCGAGAGGCAAAAGCTGCATTAAACTCGAAAAAGTGGCCTTTCGCCACTTTTTCGACACGCTGGAAGGCCCGGCACATAGGGCGTGATTTGTAAAACAGTTATAGGCCGTGTATCAGGAACGATACACGGCCTTTTCATATGGCAGGGCTTGGGGAAGGCACTCCCCAACAAGATTTACCAAAGGGGCAAAACCGCAGATATGCGGATTTTGGCACCGTGGTAGAATCTTGCTCTGAAAAACTGCCGCTTTCCTCTGTGAGGCTGCTCTCAATACCTACAAAACCGCAGCGGGGCAAATAGGCGGAAAATCCAACGGATTTTTTCTATGCCCTTACTGCAATTCGCAAAGGGGACGGTATGGCTGGTTTCATCAATATAGCGATAGTGGCGGCGTGTTCTGCCCGCTGTTTGTCCCCCTCCACGAAAGAAACCGAAAAATGCCAAACGCTTCTTTTGATTTTTTTCATCACTACTACGGTAGCCCCATGCCGTTCTTCTAATTATATGCGGTGTTCTTTTCATTACTACTACGGTACGCAAGCCCTCTTTGGGCAAACTTCCCCATCAATTTCTAAACAACAGGAATGTGCGGTCTGCCAAAAATGAGCGCAAAAAAAGCAGAAAATCTTTTCAGACTTACTGCTTGTATGCCGCTGTGATGGGCGGGGGGTATTCATTTTTTCAATAGGGCATTAACTTGACAACTTGGAATTTGTTGCTCCGACAAACTGAAAATTTACGTAGCTCTACAGATTGGAATTTATGCAATTTCTTGTTTTTGTTCCTACTCTTATTCAAATCGTCTCTTGGTAAATTAAAATTTCTTGCTCATCACGGTGTACGAACATGTTGCAAATTCGTTATTTTGTCAGACACTTCCTCGTAACAAATCTTTCAGCAGCATGTGCCAGCATCGGAATAACTAAACATTCTGAAGAATAAAATACATATCCTATGCCCATTGAGAAAACAAAGGAAGCAACCACTTCTAAAAATAAATGTTTGAAATTCATTTGTTTTGAAACAAATGCTTGAACCAGGATGCCCGCACACCAAATCAATGCCGTTATAAAAATACTCCATAAAGTGTTCAGTTTCTGCATTGATAAAATACCACAAACAAAGGTCTGCATCATCACTCTTTGAGGTATTTCCATACATGCAGCTTCTATGCATAAAGGTGCTAAAGGTACGTCCTCATGTGGTTCATGTTTCAACATAATGATAAGGCTCGTTACTATTACGGTTGCAATTGCAAATAACCACAATTTCCAATTAAAAATCGAAATAAAATGAAATGGGTGAGAGGAAAAACAAATACCAATGATTTGATTATAGTTGGAATGATGGATATAATCACCATACTCATCCTCTGTAGCCAGTATAGTTTTTTCTTAATGCAGAAACTCTGTAGAAAAAGATTGCCCCCATAGCAAGCTCCACTTAACAAAAAACCTATTAAAAAGATAGACAATACCACATTTTCTCTCCTAAAACTTCTAATTTTCCGTTCTCTATATATTAAAAAATATAGCATAAGGATGTGAACAATTCAACCGTTTTTCCTCATAATGGGCGGGAGCGACAGCACTTTAGTCTGTCGCTCCCTTGATTACCACAAAAGCAGGACGGGCGGCGGCTGTCAACGGTTGGCGCATCCTGTTCACTTGCTGTTGCGATGAGTAATTCCGCTACTTTTATTACTGTTTTACGAACACTGCCCTATGCGCCGGGCCTTGTGTTTTGATGCCGGCCGAACCGCTTACAGCTCCCGCCGGCGGTAGATCTGCACCGAAACGAATGCGGAAAGCGCAAAAACGGTGAGCCCCGCAAGCGGCAGCAGCCAGAGTGGAAGCGCCGTCAGGCGGTTCGCCAGTTGGGAAACCGCGCTGCCCTCATCCATGGAAAGAAGGCCTGCTCCAATGCCGAAAGCAATTGCGATGAGCATAATCCACATCCGGCCCTTATCCACGCCGAAGCGGAACACAAAGGGGAGCATCAGCGCAGGCAGGAGCGTGCCGACGGTGAGCATTGCGCAGAATGTCGTAAGCGCATCCTGCAGGCTGACTCCGCCGCTTATGGCGGAGCCGAGCGTCAGCACGCCGGCAAGGTATGCAAGCGCGGCAAGGCAGGCCGCGGCAAGGCTCAGCGCATATTTGCTCAGCACAATCTGCGCGCGCGACCATGGCAGGGCGAGGGCAAAGCGGTCAAAGCGGCTCCGCTCGTCAAGCGCAATCACGGTAATCGGCATCATCGCTGTGTAAAGTGCCAGCATATAGGCGATAAGCGTGTTGTTCATTGTCATGGAGATGACGAGAAACAGCAGCACGATGAGAAGCTGCGCGCGACTCGCCTGAAAAAGCACATAAACGTCCTTGCGAAGCAATCCTTTCATTTTAGGCCCTCCTTTGCGGTGAGCACGATCACATCTTCAACCGAAGGCCGCGTACACGCGACACCCCGGGGCAGCAGCGCGCGTTCGCAAAGCGCCTCCACGCCGTATGCGCCTTCACGCATGCCGCGCACCGTGCCGGGTGCAAATGCGGCGCATTCCGCCTTGGAACAGCGCACCACGCCATAGCGTTCAAGCAGCGCATCCTTCTCTTCCAGGAACAACAGCCTCCCCTGATGCAGGAAAGCCACATAATCGCACAGCTTCTCAAGGTCCGTCACAATGTGGGAGGAAATGAGGATGGAATGGCCCGCATCCCGCGTAAAATCATAAAACAGATCGAGAATCTCATCCCGCACGATAGGGTCCAGGCCGCCCGTCGGCTCATCGAGGATGAGAAGCTTCGCCTCGTGCGAAAGCGCCGCCGCGATGGCGAGCTTCATCTTCATGCCGCGCGAAAATTCCTTAAACGGCTTGCGTTCGGGCAGGGAAAGCCGTTTGAGGAGACGGAAGAATTCATCCTCCCGCCAATGCGTATAGGTATCCCGCAACACCCTGTTCACCTGCAATGCGTCGAGGCCCTCCGGGAAGCAGGCTTCATCCAGCACCACGCCCGTTTCCTGGCGGATCGCCGCGCCTTCCCGCCGGATGTTCCGGCCCAGCACGCGGATCTCGCCCTTGCCCTGCGCCATGCCAAGCAGCAGCTTGATGAGCGTGGTTTTCCCCGCGCCGTTTTCGCCGATCAAACCCAGAATGCAGCCCTCCGGCAAAGCAAGGTTCACATTCTCGAGCGCAAACCCCTTATAGCGTTTTCCAACGCCGCTCATTTCCAATGCGTTCATTTGCGTTATCCCTCCTCATCCAGCACGCGCAGCATCTCGCAAAGCGCATCCAGCGTAAGCCGGCAGGATGCCGCAAGCGCAAGCGCTTCTTTGAGATGCGCTTCGATCTTCTTCAGGTTTTCCTCCCGCAAAAGCTCCATATTGCGCTGCGCCACAAACGATCCCTTGGCCGCGACGGTGTAAATAAAGCCCTGCCGCTCCAATTCCTCGTAAGCGCGCTTTGTGGTGATTACGCTGATGCGCAAATCCTTCGCCAGGCTGCGGATGGAGGGCAGGAGCGTATCCTCCGTCAGCGCGCCGCTGATGATCTGGGCCTTGATCTGCGCCGCGATTTGCTCATAAATCGGCTGGTCGCTTCTGTTGTCAATCGAAAGCTGCACCGGATTCTCCTTTGTTTTACTGTATATGAACAGTATATACAGTATGCTCAAAATGTCAAGCCTGCTTTTTTTGTAAATTCTTGCGGTAAGCACCCCGATGCGCTGTGTGCCATGTTATACAGTTGATGGCGGGGGAACGCTCATGGGGTTGGTAAAACAGCTTCGATTGCGCCTGCGGGTCTTGCCTGGCTTGCGGCGCTGCCGGGAGGTTTGTTCCACCGTGGAGGCCATGCGCCGCAGCAAAAAATATCCCCGTGCTTTTTGCGCACGGGGATGCGGACGATTTTGTTCCGGTTGCGATGACGCGGAAAAGGAGCTTTTTCTTGCCCCCTGCGCAATAACGCTATTTTTGCTCCTTTTTCTCCTTCTTATTCTGCTCTTTAAGCTGGCGGATATGCTCTTTAAACGCCTCCAGCGCCTCCCCGTTTTTCAGGGAACGCATCTGCGGGAATGCGTGGATCAGGCGGCGCTCCACAAAGTTTCCCTTTTCCTGCCGCTCGCGCAGCACGGTGCGCAGCGCTTCGTTCCTTTTCCGAAGGGCGATGGCGCCATCTGCAAGCCCTTCTCCCAAGCTGTCGGAAACCGTGCGCAGGCGCTTGGCCGCATCGTCCAGGCCGCTCAGGCGGCGGTTCAGCTTGAGCACACAGGCGATGGTTACCGCATAATCTGCCGCCATAATGACCAAAAACGCAGCGAGCAGCGGCCAGCCAAGCTTTTGCGGGATGCGCGCCACAAGCCCCGCAACAAGCGGATGCACCACATCCACAATCAGCAGGCACGCAAGGCCCCAGATCAATGAAAACAGCAGGCACACATAGCCGCCGATGTTAAAGGGCATTTGGGAATAATCCCACCAGCGCTGGTGAAACAGCTTTTCCATCAGGAACCCGGTCACAAGTTCAATCGCCGAGGTGAGGAGCACCGCGCCAAGATACAAAAGCCCAAGCGAATCCCGCGCCGGCGTAAGCAGCGCCACCACCGCCACAAGCCCAACGCCATAAATCGGGCAGAGCGGCCCGTTCAGGAAGCCCCGGTTCACAAACACGCCCTTGCGTGCCGCGGCAAAGATTACCTCCGCACACCAGCCGAGAAACGCATAAATAAAAAAATACCAAATATACGGATACGCGGCCTGCATCGCACGCCCTCCTCATCGTTTCCATATCGTCGGTTTGCGTTTATTTTACCGTACATCATCCGCTGTGCCAACGCTGCCGTTTGGACAAAATTCATGTGTTGTCCAAAAATTTCACAGTTTTATCGCATCGCCCCACTTGAATGCCCCCCTGCGCGGCGGTTACAATAAAAGTATCAGGGAAGGGGGGTCTCGGGATGGCGGGTTCACACATCACCAAGCTTGCGCTTGCATCCGCCATGCAGCGGCTGATGACGGAACAACCGTTTGAGCGCATCAGTGTAAGCGATATCTGTACTGCCTGCGGCATGAGCCGCAAAAGCTTTTATTATCATTTCCGCGATAAATACGATCTGGTCGGCTGGATCTTTGAAGCGGAGTTTGTTGAGCCCAACCGGGAAAGGTCCTTTTCCTCCAGCTGGGAATTTTTTGATGCGCTCTGTTCGTATTTTTACGCGAACCGCGCGTTTTACGTAAACGCGTTCGCAATGCGCGGGCAGAACTCCTTTGCTGAATATTTCAGCGAATTTTTGCGTCCGCTTGCCTCCGGGTATTTCAGCGCGCTCTTTCCGGGGAAGCGGGAGAATTCCTTTTTTACCGACTTTTTCACCGATGCATTTCTTGTTTCCATCATCCGCTGGCTGCGAAGCCCGGAACCCATGCCCGCGCAGGAATATGTCGCACGCCTGAAGGAGGTCGTCACAGGCATTGCGCGCAAGGTGGCGCAGGAAGAGATATGACCTCACAGTTTCCTGCTTTTGTCCGAAAAAGTTACAAAGCGCACCAACCTTCCAAAATTGCAACAGCGCCGTTTTTCTGTCCGATGCATAAAAACGGCGCTGGTTTTATAATGCTGACTATACCATCGGTTGATAAGAACCCGCGACGGTTTGGAAGGGCGGCGCTGCTTTATAACCGGCAAGAGCCCGAAGCACGCCAACGCGGCGTTTGCAGCGAGCGCCTCCTTGCCAGCCGGCGGCAGGATTACAGCATGAGGTGTTTTTGATGTTTTGGGTTCAGCTTTTGCGCTTTCTCCTCACTGCGGCGGTGATGGGGCTTTTGGCTCACATCATCGGCGAGGCGCTGCCGCGCCGGTGGTTCCGCGCTGAAGCATTCCCTTACCGCGCGTATGCATGGGAGCAAAACGGCAAATTCTATCAAAAGCTCGGTATCCGCGCCTGGAAGGACCGCCTGCCGGACAAAAGCAGGCTTGTGCGCAGCGCTTACCGCAAAAGCGTGGCAGCACACCATGAGGCGGGCAGCATGGACCGCCTTGTGCAGGAAACCTGCGTTGCGGAATGCGTACACACCGTTCTGTTCTTCCTAAGCCCGGTCTTTCTCGTTACGATGGCGCGCCCCTATGGCGGGATTGCCGCCGCGCTGTATGCGCTTTCGCACATCCCGTTCATCATGATCCAGCGTTACAACCGCCCGCGCCTTTGCGCCGCAGGCCGGCTTGCGCGGGCACGCTCCGCAAGAAAACCCATACCGTGCGGAGCAGGAGCGGATGAAGCTGCCCCCGTAACCGAACGAACCGGAAAGAAAGTTGAGGCCATATGAAAGTCCTGATCCTCTCCTGCAATTGCGGTGAGGGACACAATTCCGCCGGAAAGGCGGTACAAGAACAGTTTCTGCACCGCGGCATCCCGTGCGAAATCCGGGATACGCTTTCCTTTGAGTCCGAGCGTGCATCCCGCTTTGTCGGCAACGTTCACACCAAAAGCGCGCTGTATGCCCCGCGCCTTTTCGCCATCGGCACCCAGCTTGCAGAACGCGAAAGCCACGGGAACCGGGCCTCCGTCTGTTACCGCGCGAACGCTTCATATGCCGGCAGGTTGTACCGCTATATCTCTGAAAACGGGTTTGATACCATCGTGATGCCGCATATTTTCCCCACGGAGGCGCTCACCTGCATCCGCCGCAGGCATCCGGAGGCGGAGCTGCTTACCTGCTTCATCGCAACGGATTATGCCTGCGTGCCTTTCCTGGGCGAAACGGACGCCGATCTTTACTGCATCCCGCATGAATATCTGCGGCACAGCTTCGCAGAAAGCGGCATCCCTGCGCACAAGATCGCCGCAACGGGCATTCCCGTGCGCGAGCGCTTCCTTTCCCATGCGGAAAAGGCGGAGGCACGGGCGCGCCTTGGCCTGCCCGTTGAAGGACAGCTTCTGCTCGTGATGACGGGCAGCATGGGCTACGGAAATGTGGAAGCGCTCCTCGCCGCGCTGCGGGCGCGAATCCCGGCAGCACATGTGCTCGTGATGGGCGGCAACAATGAGCGCCTGAAGCGCACGCTGCGCACCGAGTTTGCAACGGATACGCAAATTTCCGTGCTCGATTACACAAACGAGGTCAGCCTGTATCTGGATGCGGCGGACCTTCTGTTCACAAAGCCCGGCGGCCTTTCTTCCACAGAAGCGGCCGTGAAAGGGATCCCGATGGTGCATACAGCCCCCATCCCGGGCTGGGAAAGCGACAACGCTGCGTTTTTTGAAGCGCTCGGCCTCTCCCGCACGGGCGACACGCCTCTGCTGCAAGCGGATCAGGCCGCGCTCCTTCTCGCTTCGCCTGCCGCCATGGAACGCATGCGCGAACGCCAGCGCCGGGAAATCAATCCGCACGCTGCGGAGGACATCAGCGCGCTGCTTTTGGAGCGTGCTGAGGCCGACGTGCCCGGGGAACGTGTGATCTGAATCCCGTATCCCCCTGAGGCTGCTCCGGCGCTTGCGCCGCGGCGGCCTTTTTTTTTGTACCGCTTTACTCTGTCCGCGCGCCGGGGTATACTGGAAAAAACAACATTGATTACAGGAGAATGCCATGTTGAACGAAACCATCCGCATCAAAAAGCTGCGCCCGGACGCGCTTCTTCCCACTTATGGTTCCAAAGACGCTGCAGGCGCGGATCTTTACGCGCTCACGGAAGAAGCGGGCCTTTGCATCGCCCCCGGGGAAACCGCAATGGTTCACACGGGGCTTTCCATCGAATTGCCACGCGGCTTCGCCGGACTTGTGTATGCCCGAAGCGGCCTTGCCACAAAGCGCGGCCTTGCCCCTGCGAACAAGGTCGGCGTAATCGACCCCGATTACCGCGGGGAGATCATGATTTCGCTGCACAACCACGGGAACGCGCCTGCTACGGTGCATTCCGGCGAGCGCGTGGCACAGCTTGTCATCACACCGTACCTCACCGCAACGTTCAGGGAGGTTGACGCGCTTTCCGACACCGTGCGGGGCGAAGGCGGCTTCGGTTCCACCGGACAAAAGTGAATTTTTCCATTTGTTGCAAATGCAACGTTGATTTTTTGCCAATTTGCGGTATACTAAAATTAAGAAATAAGCCGGTTTTCGGTTGGTTATCAGGAGGATTCCGATGCATCATGCGATTTCGATCCGCGAGGATCTTTTCTGGGTGGGCGGGAACGACCGCAGGCTTGCCCTGTTTGAAAACGTGTTTCCGATCCCGCGCGGCGTGTCCTACAACGCCTATGTTCTTTTGGATGAAAAAACCGTTCTGTTCGACACCGTGGACAAATCCGTGAGCGGCGTATTCTTTGAAAGCCTTGCGCACGTGCTGGCCGGGCGGAAGCTTGATTACCTCATCGTCAACCACATGGAGCCGGATCATGCCGCCACGATGGAAGAACTCGTGCTGCGCTACCCGGACGTAACCATCGTCACCAACGCGAAGGCCGTTGCGATGATCAGGCAGTTTTTCCTGTTTGATGTTGATGCGCGCTGCAAGGTTGTTGCCGAGGGCGATACGCTCACGACGGGCCGCCACACGCTTGCGTTCCTGATGGCGCCGATGGTGCATTGGCCGGAGGCCATGGTCACCTACGACGCCACGACAAAGACGCTCTTTTCCGCGGATGCATTCGGCACGTTCGGCGCGCTCTCCGGCAACCTTTTTGCGGATGAGGTGGATTTTGAACGCGACTGGCTGGACGATGCAAGGCGCTACTATGTGAACATCGTCGGCAAATACGGCACGCAGGTGCAGGCGCTGCTCAAGAAGGCAGCAACGGTGGACATCGACATGATCTGCCCGCTGCATGGGCCCGTTTGGCGCACGAACCTTTCCTGGTTCATTGAAAAATATCAAAAATGGAGCACCTATACGCCGGAGGACAACGCCGTGATGATCGCTTATGCCTCCGTGTACGGCAACACGGAAAACGCAGCGAACATCCTTGCCTCCAAGCTTGCGGCGCGCGGCGTGAAGAAGATTGCCATGTACGATGTTTCCGCAACGCATCCCTCGGTGATCGTTTCCGAAGCGTTCCGCTGCAGCCATCTGGTGTTCGCTTCCACCACGTACAACGCGGGCATTTTCTGCAACATGGAAACGGCGCTTCTTGACATCGCCGCGCACAACCTGCAAAACCGCACGGTGGCCCTCATCGAAAACGGCTCCTGGGCAGCCACGGCGGGCAAGCTGATGGCGGAACTGCTCGGCAAGCTCAAAAACATCACCGTGCTTGACAACAAGCTCACCATTAAATCCTCGCTCAAGGAAGGCCAGCTCGCCGCGCTGGACGGCCTCGCGGATGCCATTGCAGCATCCCTGAAAAAGGAAGCGGAGCCTGCGCCCACGCCTGCACAGGTGGAAAGCAATGCAATGTTCAAGCTCAGCTACGGCCTGTTTGTGCTCACTGCGCGGGATGGAGCAAAGGACAACGGCTGCATCATCAACACCGCGCAGCAGCTCACAAGCGCGCCCATGCGCATCTCCATCACGGTGAACAAGGCGAATTATACGCATGATATGATCGAAAAAACGGGCGCGTTCAACATTTCCGTGCTCACGGAAGGCGCACCGTTCGGCCTGTTCAAACAATACGGTTTTCAGAGCGGGCGCACGGCGGATAAGCTTTCCGGCGGCGAGCCGCGCACGGAAAACGGCATTGCATACCTTTCCGAGCATGCGAACGCCGTGATCTCCGGCAAGGTGATCTCCACGGTGGATTGCGGCACGCACACGCTGTTCATTGCGGACGTAACCGAGGCGCATGTGCTTTCGGCAGAGCCTTCCGTAACGTACGCTTACTATTTCGCCCACATCAAGCCCAAGCCGCAGCCTGCTGCCGAAAAGAAGAAGGGCTTTGTGTGCAAAATCTGCGGCTATGTTTACGAAGGCGAAACGCTCCCGCCGGATTTCATCTGCCCGCTGTGCAAGCACGGGGCAGAGGACTTTGAACCACTGCAATAAATTATCATAAAATCATAAATAAAAGAGGAGGTTTATCCAATGAAAAAATATGTTTGCACCGTTTGTGGCTATGTGTATGACGAGGCGGCCGGCGACCCGGAGCACGGCATTGCGCCGGGCACCCGCTGGGAGGATGTGCCGGAGGAGTTCGAATGCCCGCTTTGCGGCGTGGGCAAGGATCAGTTTGAAGAGGCCTGAAGCGCCGGCACCCTTTGGGAAAGCGGAATCATCCGCTTTCCCTTTTTTATTGAGCGCCCGGGCGCACCGGTAATTTAAAAGCTATGATAGCATAAGAAGGGTATGGCATGTGTAAAACTGCGCGAAACTTTAAGCGCATGCGCACAGGGGGGAAAATTGTGATATACTGGAACGGTTCCGGCGCCCGCCGGAACACAATCCAACCCACAGGAGACGCTTAAAACAAATGCCCGAGATCCACAATACCGAACAAATGCAGGCGAGTATAAAGGAGATCCTCGCTTATCTTTCGCGCGAACTGCCGGACGCCATTCAGAACATGGCTGCCCCGCGCTTTGTTGCATGTAATTTTGAAGAAAAAACGCTGGAACTTGCGTTTGAGATTCAGCCCTGGATGCGCAACCCCGCGAACATCCTGCACGGCGGGCTCACCGCCATGATGCTTGACACCACCATGGGTACCCTGTCCCGCTGCTATGCGCGCGGCGAAGGCATTACGCCCACCATCACCATGGAAGTTTCCTATCTGCTGCCGATCCCCGTCGGCTCCACGCTGCATGTGCGCGCGCATGCAGCGCATACGGGGCGTGCCGTCAACAACCTCACAGCCGAAGCCTGGGTCGCGTCAACTCCCGGCAAACTTGCGGCGACCGCATCCGGCGCGTTCTATTCCGCCGGGGCGGAACGGGCGCTGTAGCAGCGCGCCCGCGCCACGCTTCACCGCACCAAAACCAACCCAAGCGCCGCAGAAAGCGCAATCACCTTCGGCACGCTCCAGTTCCATTTGAACATCAGCACAGCGCCCACGGCTGCAATCACGAGGCTCTGCCAATGCAGTGCGCCCGCCTGAAATACGGTTCCGTCGAGCAGGGTCAGCATCACCGCAAAGATCAGCCCCATGCATACGGGGCGCACGCCATACAGGATGTTCGTAAGTCCCCGGCTTTTGCGGAACCGTTCAAAGCAGGCAGCCGCCACGAGCGTGAGCGTAAGCGTCGGCGCAAGCACGCCGAGGTTTGCCATCAGCGCGCCCGGGATGCCCGCGACGCGCATGCCCGCAAACGTGGCGCAGTTCATGCCCATGGGGCCGGGCGTCATTTCCGCAATGGCAATGATGTCGATCACCTGCTCCTGCGTCATCCAGCCGTGGGAAAGCATCTCCGCATTAATGACCGGTACCATGGAAAGCCCGCCGAAGCTTGAAAATCCAACCTTCAGGAAGGAAAAAAACAGTTCAAGAAAGATCATTGGCCGCCGCCCTCCTTCCGCATGGCGCGCTCCTTTGCTTCGGAGATGAGAAGCCCGGCCGCCACGCCGAACAGGATGATAATAATGTTGTTCACCCCGAGGATCGAGAGCACCGCCGCCACCGCAGCAAGCGCATAGCCGATCCAATCCTTCAAAGCGCCTTTGCGCAGCCGGAGCGCCGCCGAAAGGATGATCGGGATTACCGCCGCACGCACGCCCGTGAGCGCGCGCAGCACAAACGGGTTGCTGCGGAACGCATCATAAACAAGCGTCACAAGCGCGATGATCACAACCGACGGGATGGTGATGCCGACAACCGCCGCGAGCGCGCCGGGCACGCCTGCCATATGATAGCCGAAAATCAGGCTCGTGTTGGCGATCATGATGCCGGGCAGGGAGCGCGCGACGGAAGTGAAGTCCAAAAGCTCCTCCTCGGTAATCCACCCACGTTTTTCCACAAATTCCTGCTGCATTTGGGCGACGATGCTCCAGCCGCCGCCGAACGTGAAGCAGCCGATCTTGCAGAAGAACAACAATATTTGCAATGATTTCTTCCATTTTTCCATCATTTCATCATTATAATACGCGCTTTGCGCAAATGGAACAGTGAATGTTTCCGCACGCTAAAAAGCGGGAGCGCAGCGTTTCTCAAAAACGCAAGAGAATGTTTGCATTTCCCGGTGGAATGTTGGATAATAAGAACTGGTTTTCTATCAACAAAGCAATGAAACGAGGTACCTCATGCGCATTACCAACGAACAAAACGACATCCAATCCGTGCTTTTCAGCGAGGAACAGATCCGGGGCCGCGTGGCGGAGCTCGGCGCGCAGCTTACGGCGGAATATGCGGACAAAAACCCGCTCGTCGTATGCATCCTTAAGGGCGCTTCCTTCTTTTATACCGATCTTTGCCGCATGATGAAATGCCATCTTTTCATGGATTTCATCGCCGTTTCAAGCTATGGTGCAGGCGCGCAATCCTCCGGCGTGGTGCGCATCATCAAGGATCTTGACACGAGCATCACCGGGCGGCATGTGATCATCGTGGAGGACATCATTGATTCCGGCCTTACGCTCAAACACCTGCGCGAACTGCTCTCCTCCCGCAAGCCCGCTTCCATCAAAACGGTGTGCCTGCTTGACAAGCATGAGCGGCACGATGCGCATATCGCCGCCGACCTTTGCGGTTTCCGCATTCCGGATGAATTCGTGGTGGGGTATGGCCTTGATTATGCGGGCTATTACCGCAACCTGCCCTACATCGGCGTGCTTAAGCGCGAGGTGTATGCGTAAGGGTTTTCCTGCGCCGTATAGAAAACAAAGCGGAACCGTTCCCCGAGAACCGGCTCCGTTTTTATCCTTTTCACACGCGTTACAGCGCGCCGCCCGGCTGCTCCTCCTCGGCTTCCTCTGCAGCCTCGGCGGCCTCGGCGTTTTCAACAATCCGTGTGCTGGAAAGCTCCACGTTGCGGAAGTACAGCCCCGTGGCAACGCTGCACACGAGCCATCCTGCAGGATACCCCATGGCAATCGGGATGATTTCGTTTGAAATAAAGTTTGCCATAATGTACAGGTAACACTGGCGGAACAGCACAAACGAGCAGAGCATAATCACCATCGGCGCACGGCTGTTGCCTGCGCCGCGCAGTGCGCCGGCATAGATTTGATTGAAGCATGCAAGCACATAAAACGGCGAAATCCAGCGCAGCAGGAGCGTTCCGTACGCAACCACCTCCGCCTTGCCGTTAAAGAAGGTCACAAGCTGCGGTGCAAAGAGCATCACCGGGATCATAATGAGGATGGTTGCCCCTGTGCCAAGGCAGAGCGCGGTGCGCACGCCCCGCTTTGCGCGCTCCACGCGGTTGATGCCGAGGTTTTGCCCCACGAACGTGGTGGATGCGAGCGCGATGGACTGCACAGGCAGCAAAATGAGCTGGTCGATCTTGGAATACGCCGTCCAGCCGGACATGCAGTCCGCGCCGAAATAGTTGATGTAGGACTGCACGAAGATGTTGGAAAATGCCGTTACCGCCATCTGGATTGCTGCCGGAATGCCGATGCGGACGATCTTTCCAAGCATTTCCCAGCTGATCTTCAGGTGCCACAGCGTCAGCCGGATGCAGGATTCGCTCCGCATGAGCGTGATGAGGATCAAAACTGCGGACACGCCCTGCGCGATGATTGTGGCGTATGCAACGCCGCGCACACCCATGTTAAATTGAAGCACAAACACAAGGTCAAGCACGGTGTTCAGCACCGCGGAAACAACGAGGAAATAAAACGGCCGCTTGGAATCGCCGACCGCGCGGAGAATGCCGGCCCCCATGTTATACAGCATCAGCCCAAGGATACCCGCAAAATAAATGGTAAGGTATGCCGAGGATTCCGGCATCACCTCGGCGGGCGTTTTCATCAGGTTCAGCATCGCGGGGATCATTAAAATGCCCACGGCGGTAAACACGATGCCAAGCACAAGCGTCATGACAATGGCGGTATGCACCGCGTCATGCACCTTTTCCGGGCGCTTTGCCCCATAATATTGCGAGATCACGACGCCTGCGCCGCTTGAAAGCCCCATGAAGAAGCCGATGAGCGTGTTGATGATCGGCCCCACAGTGCCGACGGCGGAAAACGCCTCGTTGCTGACATAGTTGCCAACCACCCAAGTATCAACCGTATTGTAAAGCTGTTGGAAGATGTTCCCGATGAGAAGCGGGAACGCAAAGTTAATAATGTGGCGGGGGATGCTCCCTTCTGTCATGTCAACATCGCGCTTGCCTCTGCTTAAACTGTGTGCTGCCGCCATATTCTCCCGTTCTCCATCCAATTTTGCTGTTACACGAATTTGATTATAGCATACTTTGCGTGGATTTTACATACGAACTATGGCAGCCTGCATTTGCGCGAGGACGTTCATCACATTTGCAAGCGCCGCATCCATGCCACAGCCGCGCGCAGGGCGGCGCATGTTTTCGTTTCAAGGACGACGCGGCAGCCGCGTTGTTCCGCCAAGGCGGCATAGCGCGGAAGGTCAATTTCACCTGTGCCGGGGATGAGGTGATTTGTTTGCCCCAACGCGTCGTGCAAATGCATGTGGCGCAGCGCGCCCGGAGTTTGGAGGATCAGCGGCTCATCCACCTTGCCCGCGCTGTGGCTGTGGCCCACATCCAGCGTCAGGCCGAATACGCTGCTTTCCAGCAGCAATTTGAGCGCACTGCGCTGGAACGGCAGGTAGCCATCCGTGTTTTCAACGCAGATGGTGATTCCCGCATCGCCCGCCGCGGCTGTGCAGGCGTCCCGGAAGTCCGCTATCATTTGCAGATAGCGTTCCCTGTATGCCTCGAAAAGGTATATCTTCTTGTCCGGGAGCGTAAAATGCACGCCGCGGGGCAAGTGCATGTTCAAAACCGGCGCCTGCAGCCGCTTTGCAAGCGCAATGGCCTCAAGCGCCGTGCGCTTATACGCCTCCGCGACATAGGGGTTGAAATCGCTGGCGTTCAGATTTTCGTCTAGGTGGATGGTATAATAAATGCCGTATTCTGCTGCGAGCCGGACGCATTGCGCAACATCCACGCTGCCGGGCTGATACTGCGGCAGGTTCATGTTGAGCTCGATGAAGCTGAGTCCGAGCGCATGGCATAGCGCGGCACATTCTGCGGGCGCAGGGGATTCAATGAGCGTCGGCATGCCAAGGGGGATCATTTTCCCTTCCTTTCCCGCACGCATGCATTTACAAACCCAAGCGGCACATCCATCCGCCGCGCCGTTTCCTCCGGAGTCATCCCACTTGCAAAAAAGCGGAGGCAAACCGTTTTCATGCTCTCGCCAACCTCGATGATATGCCCGTCCGGATCATAGAACCGAACGGCGCGCTGCCCCCAGCGGTGCTCCAGCACGGGATGAACATACCGCACATCCGCCATGCCGGCAAGCCGCGCCGCAAACGCATCAAACGCGTCCTCCTCGAAATACAGCTCGGCGTCCCGGCCGCCGAAGGAAATCGCCCCTTCGTTCACGCCGAGAAACCCAAGCCAGCTTTCCTTTGTTTGAAGGCAAACCCCGCCCGTAAGCGTCACATTTGCGCCGAAATCCCGCACGACGCGGAGCCCCAAAACTTCCCGATAAAATGCGATGGATGCTTCCAGATCGCACACAACAAGCAGCGGATTTTTATATTTCATTGCGGCTTCTCCTTTTCCCAGGCTGTTTGCCTTTTATTATATAAGATGCCGCCGGGGCGGGCAAGACGCGGAAGGGGCACAAAAAAGGAGCGGGTTCCGCTCCCTTTTGCATGCGCTCTTATTCTGCTGCAAGCTCCTGTTTCACCACGGCAATTGCCGCGGCAAGTTCCTCCATCGGGATATTAAGTGCAGGAGCTATGCAGAGGTTGTCCTTTTCCGTGAGCAGCAGCACGCCGTGCTCTTCGCATGCTTCCGCCACATCGGAGGCGGGCCGCGCTTCCGGCAGCACGCCGATGAGAAGCCCGAGGCCTGTCACCGCTTTAACGCCCTTTGCGCCCTGAAGCTGTGTTTTGATGTATTCTCCCTTTTCCACGACAGCCTGCAAAAGCGCGCCGTCGATGCGGCTGAGCACCGCGCGTGCGGCTGCCGCGCATACGGGGTTCCCGCCGAAGGTTGAGCTGTGCGTGCCGCGCGTGAGCGTGCCTGCTGCGCGTGCGCCGATGAGCGTAACGCCGATGGGCAGCCCGCCCGCAAGCCCGTTTGCAGTGGTGACAACATCCGGCGCAATGCCGAACAGTTCATATGCGTAAAGCGCGCCGGTGCGGCCATTGCCCGTCTGCACCTCATCCACGATGAGCAGCGCGTCCTTTTCGCGGCAAAGTGCACAAAGTGCCTGCACATAATCCGCATCGAGCGCCTTCATGCCATCCTCGCTTTGCACAAGCTCCAGCATCACGCCGGCAACGGGGTATTGCGCAAATGCTGCCTGCATCGCCGCAAGGTCGTTCGCCGGAACATGGTGGAAGCCGGGCAGCACCGGCCCGAAATCCGCCTTGAGCGCCGGCTGCCCGGCCGCCGCAAGCGCACCGAGCGTATGCCCGTGAAAGCTGTTTTCGAGCGTGATGATATGATAACAGTCCGCACCATGGCGGTCGATCCCCCACTTGCGCGCAAGCTTGATCGCACACTCGTTCGCCTCCGTGCCGGAATTCCCGAACACCGCCTTCTGCATGCCGGTGCGCTTGCAGAGCTGTTCTGCGAGAAGCACCTGCGGCGCGGTATAATACCGGTTGGAAGCATGCTGCAATTGCAGCAGCTGGGACATCACCGCCGTCTGCCAGGCCGGGTCGGAAAAGCCGAGGCTGTTTACCGTTATCCCCGCACTGAGGTCAACATAGGCCTTGCCTTCGCTGTCATAAACCGTGCAGCTTTTGCCGCGCATCAGGATCGGCGTATGCCGGTGATAGGTGTGTTCAATATAGGTTTCATCCAGCTTGCGGATCTCCATGCGCGTTCCTCTCCTTATGTTTATTCTGATCGTGTTCTGTGTTTCCGCCGTATTTTCCCCGGGCTTAGAGGCCGTTGCGTTTCCGCATCGCCGCCGCCTGCGCCCGCACGGAAGCGGGGGCGGTCCCGCCGAAGGAAGTGCGCTTCATCACGCAGGCGTCAAGGTCAATGGCTTCATATACATCCGCGTCAAACGCGGGGGAATATTCCCGATAAACTGCAAGCGGGAGCGTCTCCAGCGTTGCGCCATCCGCGATGCAGCGCGCCACAAGCGCGCCCGTGATCTTATACGCCGCACGGAAGGGCAGCCCTTTGCCGACGAGATAATCCGCACAATCCGTTGCGTTGATGAACCCGTTTGCCGCCGCCCTGCGCATGGTATCCGACAGGACGCGCATCGTGGAAAGCATTGGCGTGAAGATGTGGAGGCACTGAAGCACCGTATCCACGCTGTCGAAGATGGCTTCCTTGTCTTCCTGCATGTCCTTGTTATAGGCAAGCGGCAGGCCCTTCATGACGGTGAGAAGCGTCACCAGGTTGCCGTAGCTGCGGCCCGCTTTGCCGCGCACAAGCTCCGGAATGTCGGGGTTCTTCTTCTGCGGCATGATGCTCGAGCCGGTGGAATATGCATCGTCCAGCTCAATGAAGTGGAATTCCCATGAGCACCAGAGGATGATCTCCTCCGAAAAGCGGGAAAGGTGCATCATCAGGATCGCGATGCAGGACGCAAGCTCGATCACGAAATCCCGATCCGAAACGCCGTCCATGCTGTTTTCGCAGGGACCCGCGCACCCGAGCGCGGCCGCGGTCATGGCGCGGTCGGTGGGGTAGGTGGTGCCGGCGAGCGCACAGCACCCGAGCGGGGAGACGGCGGCGCTTTTTTTGCAGGCCGCAAGGCGGCAAAGATCGCGTTCGATCATGTTCGCATACGCCATCAGGTGGTGGCCGAAGGTGATGGGCTGCGCGCGCTGCAAATGGGTGTAACCCGGCAGGATCGTGGCGGCATACGCCTCCGCCTGATCGAGGAGGGTTTTGAGCAGCGCTTTTGCCTCGCCTTCGATTTTGCCGATTTCGTCCATCAGGCAAAGCCGGAGGTCAAGCGCCACCTGGTCGTTGCGGCTGCGCGCGGTGTGCAGCTTCTTTCCCACATCCCCGATGCGCTTTGTTAGCTCGGCTTCCACAAACATGTGGATATCCTCTGCGGCGGGGTCGATGGGAAGCGCGCCGCTTGCAATGTCATCCAGAATGGAGCCGAGCCCGGCGGCGATTGCGTCCCGCTCCGCATCCGTGAGAATACCCGCTTTTGCAAGCATCGCCACATGCGCGAGCGACCCGGCGATATCCTGCCGGAACATGCGCGCATCGTAGGAGATGGACGAGTTGAAATCGTTCACCTCCGCGTCAAGCTGCTTCTGAAAGCGCCCTGCCCACATCGTTTGCATCGTTTGCGTTCTCCTGTTTATTTGATCTTGCCCTGCTTGGCAAGCGCGTTCATCTTGATGGAAAGGCCGAACAGGTCGATGAAGCCCTTGGATTCCGCCTGATCGTACACATGGTCCTCGCCGAAGGTGGCAAGCTCCTCATAATACTGAGAATACGGGGAGGTAATGCCGGCGGGGATGATGTTGCCCTTGTAAAGTTCAAGCTTCACATCGCCCGTCACATACTCCTGCGTCTTGTCGATAAAGGCGCGGATGGCTTCATGCAGCGGCGTGAACCACTTGCCGAAATAGGTCAGTTCTGCGAACTGTTCCGCAACAAGGAGCTTATAATGCAGGGTGTCCCGGTCAAGGCAGATCTGCTCCAGCAGCTCGTGCGCTTTATAAAGGATAGACCCGCCCGGCGTTTCATATACGCCGCGGGATTTCATGCCCACAAGCCGGTTTTCCACCATATCCAAAAGCCCCACGCCATGCGCGCCGCCGATTTTGTTGAGCGCGTCCACAAGCGCAACCGGGGCAAGCGCCTCGCCGTTTACCGCAACGGGTACGCCCTTTTCAAAGGAGATCGTGACAAAAGCGGAATCATCCGGCGCCTGCTTGGGCGGCACGGTCATTTCAAGGAACCCGTCCTTGCCGTAGGTAGGCTGGTTTGCAGGATCTTCCAGGTCAAGCCCCTCATGGGAAAGGTGCCAGAGGTTCTTATCCTTGGAATAGTTGGTTTCGCGGTTGATTTTGAGCGGAATGTCATGCGCCTCGGCATAGGCGATCTCATCCTCGCGAGATTTAAACTCCCATTCCCGCCACGGGGCAATGACCGTGAGTTCCGGGGCAAGCGCCTTGATTGCAAGCTCAAAGCGCACCTGATCGTTGCCCTTGCCGGTGCAGCCGTGGCAAATCGCATCGGCGCCCTCTTGCTTGGCAATTTCAACAAGCCGCTTTGCGATGGCGGGCCGTGCGAGCGCGGTGCCGAGCAGATATTCCTTTTCATAGACCGCGCCGGCCTTAACGGCGGGGTAGATGTAATCGGTTACGAAGGTTTCCTTCAAATCCTCAACATACAGCTTGGAAGCGCCGGTTTTGAGCGCTTTTGCCTCAAGCCCATCCAGCTCATCCCCCTGGCCCACATCGCCGGACATGGCGATGACTTCGCAATTATCGTAATTTTCCTTCAGCCACGGAATGATAACGGAAGTATCCAGGCCGCCGGAATATGCCAACACAACTTTTTTAACCTGCTTTTTCATCGTATCTCCTCCAGTGCATTATATTGCACGTATTTCTTATGTTTATGCATGATAGCGCTTTGCAGGCGCTTTGTCAAGCATGTTTATGCGATTTTTTTGCAATTTGTGCATTGTTTTTCTCTTGGCGGACACTCGTCCGCACGTTGCGGAAACCACGCCCGCCTTTATCCTCTTTGCTAAAAACCCCTTTCCGGAAAGTGCCTGGCAGTATGAGGCACCAGCGGGGGATGCCGCAAGGTACGGACAATCCTCCGCCATGGCTTACGCCGTGCCAGCTCCTTTTAGAAAGGCGCCTTTTGGGTTATTCGCCCTTCAAGGCGCCTATTTTGCATATCAATGCAGCACGCCCTGAAATACACGACAAAATTTTCTTTATTAATTATACAAAAAAGGCTTGATTTTTAAGCGGATTGCGCTATGATAGTGTGAAAGCAGGCAGGATGATATATAAATATATTTTCTATAGATTTTATTCTTAACATAAAGGAGCACCTATATGCCCGAACTGAGCAAACGCGTTTCCCAATTCACCGATTCCGTCATTCGCCGCATGACCCGCATCAGCGACGAGCATGGCGCGATCAACCTTTCCCAGGGGTTCCCGGATTTTGACCCGCCGCGCGAGATCCTGGATGCGCTCGCAAAGGCCGCCTATGCCGGCCCGCACCAATATTCCGTTACCTTCGGCGCGGCCAACTTCCGCCGTGCGCTTGCGGACAAGCAGTCCGGCCCCTTTGGGCATGACATCAACCCGGATACGGAAATCGTTGTGACCTGCGGAGGCACAGAGGCCATGATGAGCGCAATGATGACCGTCTGCAACCCCGGAGACAAGGTCATCGTGTTCTCGCCCTTCTATGAAAACTACGGCGCGGATGCAATCCTTTCCGGCGCAGAGCCGATTTATGTGCCGCTTCTGCCGCCGGACTTCCATTTCGATCCTGCGCAGCTTGAGGAAGCGTTCCGGCAGCACCCGAAGGCGCTTATCCTTTGCAACCCTTCCAACCCCACCGGCAAGGTGTTTACGCGTGAGGAGCTTTCCACCATCGCGGCGCTCGCGGAAAAGTACGATGCGTTCGTCATTACGGATGAAGTGTACGAACACATCATCTTCAAGCCCTATGTGCACACCTATTTCTGCTCGCTGCCCGGCATGTGGAAGCGCACGATTTCGTGCAGCTCGCTTTCCAAAACATATTCCATCACCGGCTGGCGCCTGGGATACCTGATCGGGCCGGCGGAGGTGATTGAGCGCGCGAAGCAGGTACACGATTTCCTGACCGTCGGCGCCGCAGCACCCTTGCAGGAAGCGGCCGTAACCGGCCTGCGCTTTGGCCCGGACTATTACGAGGGCCTGCAAACGCTTTACACCGAAAAGCGCAATTTCTTCGTGCAGGGCCTGGATGCGCTCGGCCTTGCGCACACGGTGCCGCAGGGCAGCTATTTCATCATGGTGGATATCGGCAAGTTCCTTGCGCTGCCCCAGTTTGCCGGTTACAGCGATCTGCAGTTCTGCGAATGGGTGATCCGCAATGTGGGCGTTGCCGCCGTGCCGGGTTCCAGCTTCTTCCGCGAGGATGTGAACAACTTCATGCGCCTGCACTTCGCGCGCAACAAGGATACGCTTGCCACGGCAATCGACCGGCTTGCAAAGCTCAACGACCTTGTGAAGTAAGCGCAGGCACGCGCCCTGCTTCACGTTCCTTTGATGGGCGCATACACCATCAATTGCGCTTGAGGCCGCTTGGGTTTCCCCCGCAATTCCACGAATTTTTAGCAGACTGAAAGGGGCGCGCCGCTCGGCGCGCCCCTTTGCATCTTTTTGTCAGTGTCACTTCACCGGCTTCATTGTCGGGAACAGCAGCACGTCCCGGATGGTGGAGGAATCGGTCAGGAGCATAATCATGCGGTCCACGCCGATGCCAATGCCGCCCGTCGGGGGCATGCCGTATTCAAGCGCGGTGCAGAAATCCTCATCGATCATCATGGCCTCGTCATCGCCCTTGGCGCGCTCCTGCGCCTGCTGTACAAAGCGGCCGCGCTGGTCGATGGGGTCGTTCAGCTCGGAAAACGCATTTGCGTATTCATGGCCGGAGATGAACAGCTCAAAGCGCTCCGTAAGGCCGGGGCAGCCGGGCTTGCGCTTGCTGAGCGGGGAAATTTCCACGGGGTAATCGATGATGAACGTGGGCTGGATCAGCTTATCCTCCACGAACGTGTCAAACGCTTCGGCAAGGATCTTGCCCTTGGTGGCCGCCTTATCCTCTATTGCAAGGCCAATGGACTTTGCAAGCGCATGTGCCTCTTCATCCGTTGCGCAGGCGAGGAAATCCGCGCCCGTGTATTCCTTCACCGCATCGTTCATTGGAAGGCGGCGGAAGGGGGCCGTAAGGTCGATCTCCTGCCCCTGATAGGTGATCTTCGTGGTGCCGTTCACCATTTGGCAGCAGTGGGAGAACAGGTCTTCGGAAAGCTCCATCATGCCGTTATAGTCCGTATAGGCCTGATACAGCTCGATGGTGGTAAATTCCGGGTTATGCGTTGCATCCATGCCCTCGTTGCGGAAGATGCGGCCGATTTCATACACGCGCTCCAGCCCGCCCACGATGCACATCTTCAGGTGCAGCTCCGTGGCGATGCGCATATACATGTCGATATCCAGCGCATTGTGGTGCGTGATGAACGGGCGCGCCGAAGCGCCGGAGGCCGTTGTGTTGAGCACAGGCGTTTCCACCTCGATGAAGCCTCTTGCGTTCAGGCGGTTGCGAATCTCCGCGATGATCTTTGAGCGCTTCACAAACGTTTCGCGTACCTCGGGATTCACGATGAGATCCACAAAGCGCTGGCGGTAACGAAGCTCCGGATCCTTCAGGCCGTGGAACTTTTCCGGCAGGGGGCGGAGGGACTTGGAAAGCAGCGTAACCCGCTCCGCATGGATGGAAACCTCCCCCGTGCGGGTCTTGAACACCTTGCCCACAACGCCCAGGATATCTCCGATGTCCATGGTTTTGAAGTCCGTATAGGCTTCCTCGCCCACATCGTCCCGGCGGACATAAATCTGGATGTCGCCCTTATAATCGAGCAGGTGGGCAAAGCTCGCCTTGCCCATGATGCGTTTGGACATCATGCGCCCCGCCAAGCTGACGGATTTGCCTTCGAGCGCGTCGTATTTTTCCAATACGTCCGTACTGTAAAGTTGCTGGTCATAGCGCACGATCTCGAACGGATCGCGGCCGGCATCCTGAAGGGACTTGAGCTTATCCCGCCTGATTTGCAGCAGTTCGCTCAGTTCCTCCTGTGTGAGGGCCCGTTCCTCGGGCGCGTTCACGCTTCTTTGCTCGTCCATGTTTCTCTCCTGTTCGATTGATGAATTATTTTTCATTGCCTGCGGCAGCTTATTTGCCGATGGCAAGAATTTCAAACGGCTGCGCACCGCCGGGCGTCTGAATTTCCACCGTTTCGCCAACCTTGTGGCCAATCAGCCCCGCGCCGACGGGGGATTCGTTGGAAATGCGGTTTTCAAGCGGGTTGGATTCCGCGCTGCCAACGATCTGGAATTCCTTTTCGACGCCCAGCGCCGTCATGCGCACGCGCACGGTGGTGCCGATGTTCACCATGTCGGTGTTGATGTTGTCCTCATCGATGAGCACGACGTTTTTGAGCATGTTCTCGATCTCGACGATCTCATACTCCATGCGCGCCTGCTCAGCCTTTGCCGCATCGTATTCCGCGTTTTCGCTCAGGTCGCCAAAAGAGCGGGCGATCTTAATCTGCTCCGCAATTTCCGTGCGGCCGGTTGTTTTCAGGTATTCCAACCGCTCCTCGTATTTTTTAATGCCCTCTGCGGTCAAACGTACTTCTGCCATGGATGATACCCTCCGGTTTCATAGTTAATATAAAAACACACGGAGCCATGCCCCGTTGAACTCCCTTCCAGTGCGTTTCCTTATTTTATATTCGTATAAGCCATTATATGTAAGGGATTTCCCTTTGTCAAGAATCTGAAATGTGTTTCTTCCTGCATCCTTTTTGTCAAAAGCGCATATGTTAACAATGTGTTAACATCATACGGTAGTCCGTTTATTCGTTTGACATGGCATAAATGAATTGCTATACTAAATTTAACATTTTCAATAACTTAATAAAGGAGGAAAAAATAATGAAAAAGTTCGTCTCTGCGTTTTTGGCGTTGCTTTGCTCCCTCTCTTGTTTAAGTACAACATTAGCTGTTTCATATCAAGAAACTGCATCCATTCAAACTCAAAAGCAAAAAATTGAGGAATTAGAATTAAGGTATGGGGTTTCTATTACACCTCATGATCCAAATTCAACGGATTATCTTGCTCCTAGCGTTCTTGAAGAAGTTGAAAATTTTCTAATAATCATGGAAACTATTTCCGAGGCACAACAACAGAATCGAACCATCGTATTATTTTGATGAAGAATCCGCTTCTTGCAGGACTATGATGCAGGCTGATTCAACGGTTACCAGTTGGGATTTCAACCGTTCCAATCAGGTAAATGAATACGTGACACTCGCTGACGGTAGCAGGATTCAAGTGAGAGGAACCGTGTATTATGACGGCTATGTTCGAAAAACTGTAATCGATGGAAAAGTATATCTTTCCGGTTATGTAAGCAATTGCTATGTTGAAGGAATTTATACTGGAACACAAAGCTTCTTAAACGGCAGTTTAAACATCCAAGGAAATGGGACGACGTGCGCATCATATTGCCCTTCTGGCACAATTCTCTTTGAGGTTTCATTCCAAATGCTGACCGTTTCAGGACGGCATACATTTTGGCATCCAATCATTGACTTAATTGTACCATAATAGCTGTAATCCAACTATAGGGGGAAACAATAAATGAAGCTCATAACTGCACGCGCTGCAAAAATCATAGCGGCTCTGCTGTTGCTTGCCTGCCTTGCCGGAGCATGCCGACTGCTGATGCATACGGGGCTGTTGCTTGCAGGCCGGATATCGGTGGAACGGGCGGGCGCGGAGCCCATCCTGCTCAGCGGTGAACCGCAGGGAGACGGATGGCTTGTCCTGCCGGAACAAATTGTAGTCGATGCGCCGCAGGGCATTTCACAGGCAGCGCGCATCGGAATCACCTGCATGGGGCTTTTCCGCACGCTCCCATGCCTGGCGGCGCTTTTGCTCTGTATCTTTACGCTGATTAACAGCTTGAAAGGGCGGCTTTTCTCCCCGGTGAACGTCCGCATGCTGTATGCTGCGGGGCTGGTTATGATCATTGCATCGGTTTTGCTTCCTCTGCTCAACGGGTATGCGGTTCCCGCCCTGATAAAAGCTGCGTCCGGCACCGGCATGGGGGTGGGGCTCGATTATTCCCGCAGCCCTCAGCTTTGGCAGGGGCTTGCGCTCCTGTTTACTGCATATCTGCTGCATGCCGGAAGGCAGGAGCAGGAACCCCGGCTTTAAATTCAGGATTGAAAGCGGGCTGCACAAGGCAGCCCGCTTTTCATTGGCGCTTAAGCGACAATAACCCACCAGCTATGCTGGTGAGAATAGAAAGTTTCAAGCAGTAGACCT
>DCKB01000012.1 GCA_002320595.1 Christensenella sp. UBA1685 | reverse complement strand
ACAGTTGTCATGAGGGATTTGCACTTCCTTTCGGTCCTTGTTGTTTTTCCGAAACTCACAATAACCGATTTGTGCGAATCCTTCATCCTTTTTCTTGCCGCTGTCCAAGATGTATTGTAATCCTACAGTTTCCGGTTGCTGCATGCGCATCTTCTCTTGATTTTTGCCGCAGGCCTGCGTATACTGGATTTAATATTGGCCGCCGGCCGGAACGCCAATGGGGAGGATGAGCGCATGCGGGGAAAACATGATGGCTATGAAAGCGTACAGGCTGCCATTTTGGGCACAGCCGCGCAGCTATTTACGCGCGCCGGCATCCATGGCACGAGCCTGAACGACATCGCGCAGGCGGCAGGGCTTTCCAAGGGTACGCTTTACTATTATTATCCCACAAAGGAAGCGCTTGTGAACGACATTGCCCAAACGCACGGCGCGCGTGTGACGGATCTGCTTTTAAGCTGGGTTGAAACGCTCTCACGCGATTGTCCGATGGATGAAGCGCTGCTCCTGCTTATGGAGGCGCTGTTGGAAGATGAGGCTCTGCGCAGGCTGCACGTTGTGCTTTTCACCGAAAGCTGCCTGGACAACCCCGGGCTTGCGGCGCTCATGGAGGACAAGCTCAAAAAGTGGACGGTCATGCTTGAGGTCGGCACGCTCAAGGTGCAATCGGACAGCGCGCGGCGCTTGCGGGATCGCTCCTCGCTCTTTTTCACGATGCTCATGGGCGCAATGCTGCGCGCGGAAACTTCCCCGGCTGAGCGAAGTGCCTGTGTTGCGCTTCTGCTCTCCGAATAACATCCCGGTTTTTGCCTTGCTTGAAAGGATTGGTGCATGATGGGCTTTGGCTTTGGATTCGACGGGTTTTCCATCCTGTTCACGATCATGTTCGTGCTTGTTTTCGGCATGATCCTTTTTACAGTGATTAAAAGCATTGCACAGTGGGGGAAGAACAATGCTTCACCCCGGCTGACGGTGGATGCGGTCGTGATAACAAAGCGCATCAGCACCACATCAAGCATGCACAATACCGGCAGCGCAGGCATGCACCATCACCATACCTCCACCACCTATTATGTCACTTTTCAGGTGGAAAGCGGGGACCGCATGGAGCTTTGCGTTTCCGGCCAGGAATACGGCATGCTCGCCGAAGGCGATTGCGGCCGGCTCACCTTTCAGGGAACGCGGTATCTGGGGTTTGCGCGAAATGCTTGACCTCTGCGTTTGAGCTTCCGCCTTGCGCCGCTGCGCTTTGCAGCGCCTGCACAAGGTGTTGTTCCAATTCTGTTTTATCGTTTTCACTATACCAGAAATGGCTGGATTCACGCTGTTCAAAAACCGATGCCTTGGGCAGCCTCTCCCGCACAAACGCAAGGGAGCGCCGGGAAACGAGCTCATCCTCTGCCGAGTTTATAACGTTCAAGGGCACTGCAAGGTTCGGCAGTGCCTTTCGCGTTTGCGCCATCAGGCGAAGCAGCCCAAGCGAATTCGGAACCAGCGCCGGCGCGTTCCAAAGCGTAACCCCCTGTACGCCGCGCAGTTCCCGTGCAGCACAAACGCGCGAATCTTCCTCCGGGCGGGCGGGAAGAACCGAATGGATGCGGATCCGCAGCCCATTGGCCGTTGCTCGCAGATACAGTGGGAGCGCCAGCGCTAGGATGCCTGCGATCCCTTCCGGCTGCTTTGCCGCCGCGTTGATGGCCAGCAGACCGCCCATAGAATGCCCAACCAAGAGCAGCTTCTCATGCTGCGCGCGCAGGGCGGCAAGCTCTGTTTCCACATGCGCCAGCCACGCGCTGCGGCCCGCGCGCATGAATTCCCGCACGCCGCCTCCATGCCCGGGCAGTGTAATCAGCCGGCTTTGCGAACCGGCTGCACGGGCAACCTCAGCGAGCCGGGAAAACTGCGCGGGGCTTCCCATGAAGCCGTGGATGAACACAGCGCACACATCCCCGCAGCACCCCCTCTTTTGCTTCTGTTCTGTCATCGGATAAAATTCGTCACAGCTCCATGCTCCCGCTCCGGCGCAAGCACGCCCTGCGCACGCCCCGCCTCAATGCATTTCATGAGCCACGCCATGTTTCTGCCGAGGTTGCGCAGGATCTGCAGGCCTTCCAAATCCTGCATGACTTCATCGGGCGTTTGCCCGAACACCACGTTCCAGTAGGAAGAAGAAACCACCGGCATCTGCGCCAGCGTGAAATACTTGTTCAGCACATCCACTGAAGCGACATTTCCTGCCCGCCGCGCAACGGCAACCGCCGCGCCCGGTTTGTGTGCAAAGAAATCCCTGCACCCGTACATCGCCCGGTCAAGAAACGATTGAATGCTCCCCGCCGGATGCGAAAAATACACAGGCGTTCCAAACACGAAGCCATCCGCTGCTTTCGCCTTCACAAGGAATTGGTTCACGCCATCCTGCTCAAAGGCGCAGGCATGCAGCGTCCTGCATGCGCCGCAATCCACGCAGTCCTGAACCGGCCTGTCCCCGGCCCAAAAGATTTCAGCAGATACGCCCTCACGCTCCAGCGTGTTTGCAACCTCGCAAAGCGCGGTATGGGTGCAGCCCTTCTCATGCGGGCTGCCGTTGAGCAACAATACCTTCATTTCCGCTTTCCTCCTTGTTTTTAAACCTCCATCCCTTGCACGAAGCGGTAGAGCGGCTTCATGGCGTCAAAGCCATCCAGAACCTCATCGAGCAAAGCAGGTTCAAGTGTTTTCTTCAGATCCTTGCTGTAAAAGCACCAACTGATCCCCTTCCGGTTAATGTAGGGTTTCACAGCCTCCGGCGCATCCGGGAAGTGGTCCCGCTTGTACGGTTCTCCACGCACCTCGAACCCGGCAAGGCGCGGGTCCGCAAGAATCGCAAGGAACCGCTCCGGGTCAGCCAGCACGCGCGCACGGAAGGGCTTCATCAGCGCCGGGTTGGCGTCATACATCCCCATGCCATAGCCATATCCGTCCGGATCAATCTCAAAATACACGCAAAGGCTCTCGCTCGTGCGCGTATCCGGATGCCGGAAGCCGATCCAGCCATGGTCACGGTACGGGCGCTTGTCCTTGGAAAAGCGCGTATCCCGGTTCATGCGCGAAACAACGGTCGTAAGGCGCGTGTTGAATCCGGGGTCCATCGCGAGCGCGGCGGGGATGAGATCCGTTGCAAGCGCGCGCATCGGCTCCTGCACCACACGGCGGCAGCGCGCGCGGTTCGCATCAAAAAACGGCTTCTCGTTATAGAAGCCCAGTTCCATTAAAAACCGGTAGGTATCCGGCTCAAAGCCTTTAAAGTTCTGTTCCATACTTTCCATCATCTAAAACGTTAATTTCATAAGGAAGGATTCGCGCCCTGCCGGCTGAATTATGCCGCGGAGGATCACGGCTTCTCCTGTTTCAGCGCGTTCCATGGCAAAGCTTTCCCCTTCCGTCAGCTCTGTCTTAAACCAAATGTCCAGCCGTTTGAGCGCGCTGAGGCGGCTGCGTTCCTCTGCGGTCAGCGCATCATAAACGAACTCTCCATACCGCTCATTGTTTACATGCCCGAGCCCGTCAATCCAGCTTGGGCGCACAGCGCGGCGCTCCACTTCGGTAAACGCGGCATGCTCCGAAAAGCGTTTTTCCGCGCGCAGCAGTTCCTCGCCGCCCGGCAGATCAAACCGTGCAAGCACAGCGCGGTTCATGCAGAGGCGATGCGTTTTCACCTCCAACAGGGAAGAAAACGTTGCGCCCACAGCAACGAGCGTATCCGCTGCATCATAAAAAGCGATCTCCCTGCGGAAAGTGGGCAGCGCACAGCTTGTGTGCCATGTACGGATGGTAAGTCTATCCTGTATATGCAAAGGGCGCATGAGTTCGATACTCATGGAAAGAAGCACCCATGCCACGCCGTATTGCTCCGCAATGCGGGGCGTATCGATTTTCATGTTCTCCAAATGCCTGCCGATGGTCTCCACGGCAATGCGCTGATAAGCGGCGGGATACAGTGCGCCTGCCGCATTGCACATGCTCACATCCACATACACCGGATATGCATGCTCCTTTTCGTTCCATTCGGGGTTCATTGCTTGATCCTTGATTCCTCCATCAGTTCGTTCTGCGCTTATCATACCATAAAGTCCGGATAAAAGAAAAGCGCCATCCGAAGGGAGGTACGGATGAGCGCTTTCTTCAGAAGGCTTATGCCTTATTTTGCAGCCTTTGCGGCGCGGATCGCTTCGATGAGCATCGGGGTAACCTTGAACAGATCGCCGCAGATGCCGTAATCCGCAACCTCAAAGATGGGAGCGGTTTCATTCTTGTTCACCGCGATGATGCACTCGGAATCCTGCATGCCGGCTTTGTGCTGGATCGCGCCGGAAATGCCAAGGGCAACATACACCTTCGGGTGCACGGTCTTGCCGGTCTGACCGACCTGATGGTCGGCGCTCAGCCAGCCCGCGTCAATCGCCGCACGGGAACCGCCGACAACGCCGCCAAGCTCCTCTGCAAGCTCTTCCGCAAGCTTGATGCCCTGCTGCACATCGCGGCTGATGCCGCGGCCAACGGAAACGACGAAGTCCGCGCCCACGAGGTCAACGAGCTTCTTCGCAGCCTTGACGACCTCGACCACTTCGGTCTTAAGGTCGGCTTCCGTCAGGGAGAACTCCGGCTTCACGATCTTGCAGGCATCCGCTTTGGCCTGATCAAAGGGAGCTTTCTTCATCACGCCCGGGCGAACCGTCGCCATGCTGGGGCGGAAACGCGGGCAGATGATGGAGGCCATCAGGTGGCCGCCAAACGCCGGGCGGGTCATCTTCATGTCGCGGGAAACGTCATGATCCTGGCCCAGCACCTTCGCCTTGGACGTACCTTCAATGCGCTCCTCGGGCAGCGTGGAGCTTTCGCGCAGGAAGCTCTTGTAGCTTCCCATATCCACATCCAAGTGCGTGCAGTCCGCGCAAAGGCCAGTGTGCAGGCGCGCTGCGCAGCGGGGGCCAAGGTCGCGGCCGATGTTGGTTGCGCCGATCAGGAACGCTTCGGGCTTGAGTTCACGGATCACATCGCAGATGACCTTGGTGTAAGCATCGGTGGTGTAGTCCTTCAGCAACGGGCTTTCGCAAACGATCACCTCGTCCGCGCCATAGCCGCCAAGTTCCTTGGCAAGGCCTTCCACGTTGTCGCCGAGCAGCAGGCCGCACAGCTTCACGCCGAGCTCGTCCGCAAGCTTCCGGCCTTCGGAGATCAATTCAAAATCGGTGGGCATCAGTTTGCCCTGACGCTGCTCGCAGAACACCCATACATCCTTGAAAGCAGCCAGATCGGTATTGTTAAACGTAGCCATTCTCAGTTAACCCCTTTCTCAGATGATGTGCTTTGCCGCGAGCATGCCCGCGAGCTTCTCGCAATCCGCCTTTTCAGCGCCCGGGAGCATCATGCCTGCACCCTTTTGCGGGGGGGTGAAGGACGTGAGGATGTTCGTGGGAGAGCCCTTGAGGCCGATGGTCGTGGGATCGATCAGGGGATCGTCCTTCAGCGCTTCGTAATCGAACACTGCCATGGGCTTGTCGTAACATTCAAACACGCCGCCGATGCTCATATAACGGGGCTCGTTGAGCTCCTTGATGCAGGTCACGAGGCAGGGCGTCTTGACCCGAATGGTCATGTAGCCGTCCTCCAGCATGCGCTTAACGGTGATGCAGTCGCCATCCTTATGGATGTCCGCAGCATAGGTGACCTGAGGCAAACCGAGCTTCTCCGCGATCTGCGGGCCGACCTGCGCGGTGTCGCCATCGATGGCTTGGCGGCCGCACATGATGATGTCTTCCGGCTCCACACCGATGCGGTTGATTGCAGCGGCAAGGATCTGGGAGGTGGCGTAGGTATCGGAACCGCCGAATTCACGACCGGAAACGAGCACCGCTTCATCCGCGCCGCGGGCGAGGATCTCACGCAGCATGCCTTCTGCCGGCGGGGGGCCCATGGTGACAACCACGACTTTGCAGCCTGTCTCATCCTTGAGCGCGAGCGCCGCTTCCACTGCGTTCAGGTCGTCGGGGTTGGTGATGGTCTGCATGGACGCACGGTCCAGCGTGCCATCGGGGTTCACGGCAACCTTACCGGAGGTATCGGGAACCTGCTTAACACAAACGATGATTTTCATTTTACCTTTACCTCCTTGCTTATTTCACGCCGAGGTTGCTCGCGATGACCATGCGCTGGACTTCGCTCGTGCCCTCGTAGATCTCGGTGATCTTCGCATCGCGCATCATGCGCTCCACGGGATATTCGCGGGTGTAGCCATAGCCGCCGAACAGCTGCACGGCGCGGCGCGTCACGTCGCTCGCCGCTTCCGCCGCAAAGAGCTTGGCCATTGCCGCATCCATGGAATAGGCGGGCGCCTTCTTGCCGGCAAGCGCAGCCTCGGTAAAGGCCTGCTTCTTCATGGCGGCGGAATACACAAGGAATTGAGCCGCCTGCATGCGGGTGTGCATGTCCGCAAGCTGGAACTGCGTGTTCTGCATCTGGGACAGGCGCTTGCCAAACTGCTTGCGCTCCTGAACGTACTTGATGGTTTCCTCCACCGCGCCCTCGCCGATGCCGAGCGCCTGGGAAGCGATGCCGATGCGGCCGCCGTCCAGCGTCTTCATGGCGATGCCAAAGCCCTTGCCCTCTTTGCCGAGCAGGTTCTCTTTGGGGACGATGCAGTTTTCCATGATAAGCTCGCAGGTCGCGCTGCCGCGGATGCCCATCTTCTTCTCCTTCTTGCCAACGGAGAAGCCCGGGAAGTCCTTTTCAACGATGAACGCCGAAATGCCCTTGTTGCCCGCCTTCTTGTCGGTCATGGCGAAGATGATGTACACATGCGCATAGCCCGCATTGGTAATGAAGATCTTGGTGCCGTTGAGCACGTAATGATCGTCAACCAGTTCCGCGGTCGTCTGCTGGCCGGAAGCATCCGTGCCCGCGTTGGGCTCAGTGAGGCCGAACGCGCCGATCCATTCGCCGGAAAGGAGCTTCGGCAGGTACTGCATCTTCTGCTCTTCGGTGCCGTTCTCATAGATCGGCGCGCAGCAGAGAGAAGTGTGCGCGGAGACGATAACGCCCGTGGTCGCGCAGGCCTTGGAAAGCTCTTCGACCGCCATAGCGTATGCGAGCACATCGCCGCCCGCTCCGCCATACTTCTTCGGGAACGGAATGCCCATGAACCCGTAGCGCGCAAGCTTCTTAACGGTTTCCATCGGGAAGCGTTCTTCCTCGTCAACCTCCTCAGCGAGGGGTTTGACCTCGTTCTCCGCGAATGCACGATACATGTCGCGGAGCAGCAGATGCTGTTTGGAAAGCGTGAAATCCATAGTTCCTCCTAAATTAATGTAAGGGTTTTCCTTTTTTGTTTACTGTTTGTTATAGTCGTAAAAGCCACGCCCGGTCTTTCGGCCGAGCAGGCCGCCGCGCACATATTTGCGCAGCAGCGGATGCGCGCGGTACTTACCGTCGTGCGTTTCCGCAAAAAGCGTATCCATGATGGCGAGCACCACATCAAGGCCAATGAGGTCGCCGAGTTGAAGCGGTCCCATCGGGTGGTTGCAGCCAAGGCGCATGGCCGTGTCAATCCCCTCCGCCGAAGCGATCCCTTCCGCATAGAGGCCCACGGCCTCGTTGATCATGGGAATGAGGATGCGGTTCACAACAAAGCCGGGGCATTCCTTGACCTCCACCGGTTCTTTCCCGATGGCCACGGCAAACGCCTGCACGGCGGCAAACGTTTCGTCCGATGTTCCCACGCCGCGGATGACCTCCACAAGCTTCATTACCGTTGCCGGATTGAAGAAGTGCATACCGATGCAGCGATCCGGCCGCTTCGTTGCGGATGCGATGTCCGTGATGGAGATGGACGAAGTGTTGCTTGCAAAAATCGTTTCTGCGGAGCAGATGCCATCCAGCTCCTGAAAAACGCTTTTCTTCACATCCGCACGCTCCACAATCGCCTCAATGACGAGCGCCGCTTCCTTTGCGGAGGCCAGCTCCGTCGTGAATGCGATGCGGGAAAGGAGCGCATCCGCGTCCTCCCGCGCAAGCTTGCCGCGTGCAACGCGCTTTTCAAGCCCGCTTACCAGACGCGCTTTTGCGCGCGTGAGGATTTCTTCGCTCACATCGCGTACCGTAACGGGATGCCCCGCCTGTGCAAATGTCTGCGCAATATCGAGGCCCATCGTCCCCGCGCCAATGACAAAGATCAGCTCCATGGTTACTCCCCTTTAAAACTTCCGCGCGGCTTCTTTTCCAGGAAAGCGCGCATGGCCATTTTCTGGTCCTCCGTATTGAAACAGAAGGAGAACAGTTCCTCTTCCGTCGCAAGATCCACATCAATGAAACGATCCACGCGTGTGCTGATCGCACGTTTGCAGGCCTGCACCGCAATGGGCGCGTTTCCCGCAATCTGCCCGGCCATTTCCATGGCTTTGTCCATCAGCTCCGCATCTGGATACACAGCGTTCACCAAGCGGATGCGCAATGCCTCCGAAGCGGGGATGGGCTTGCCGGTAAGGACCAACTGCATCGCATACGACGCGCCAACCACACGAGGCAGGCGCTGCGTGCCGCCGAAGCCCGGCGTGATGCCGAGCGTCACTTCCGGCTGGCCCACCTTCGCCCCTTCCGCCGCAAGGCGGATATCGCAGCAAAGCGCAAGCTCCAGCCCACCGCCAAGCGCATATCCGTTGATTGCTGCAATGGTGGGCACGCGCAGGTCGTCAAGCGCATTGAACGCCCTGTGCGCCACGGCTGCAAACCGCTTTGCCCCCTTTGCATCCAGATCGGCCATTTCACCGATGTCCGCACCCGCGATAAACGCCTTTTGCCCCGTGCCTGTCACGATGAGCACACGGGCAGAATCATCCGCTTCAATTTCGCGCAATGCGTGTTCCAACTCTGTCAGGGTTTCGGTGTTAAGCGCATTGAGCGCGCGCGGACGGTTGACAGTAAGCACCGCTATGCTGCCATGCCGTTCCACGAGAATATTCTGCATTTCTTAACCTCCTTACGGTATTGTTCCTATCCGCCAAACTTCAGGCTGCCTATTTATCATATCGTATTCCGTCCTGAAAGTCTTGCGTTATTATTGTAACGTATGGACGTTAATTTTTGCACGATCTCAAGCTCCCGGCGCCCGTGCGCTCAGGCTTATTTGCCCATCCCGCGTTTGACCATTTCCTCCACTGCGAAGGAAGCGACGTCATCGGCATACTTCTGCGGGCCAAAGCCTGCATCGTAGCCAAGCTCCTTGGCAAGCTCGTGCGTGATGCGCGCGCCGCCGCAGATGACGATAAACCGGTCGCGCACACCCTCGGCCTCAAGCAGCTCAATGAGTTCCGTAAGGTTTTGGATATGCACGTCCTTCTGCGTGACAGTCTGGGAAACAAGCAGCACGTCTGCATTGAGCTCTACAGCCTTCTTAACAAATTCCTCATTGGGAACCTGCGCGCCCAGATTGTAGGCTTCGATCATCTCGTAGCGCTCAAGGCCATAATGGCCCGCGAAGCCTTTGCGGTTCATGATCGCATCAATGCCCACAGTGTGCGCGTCGGTGCCGGTGGAAGCGCCGACTATCACAATCTTGCGGCCAATGTGCTCACGGATATATTCGTTGCACTCTTCCATTTCCATTGTGGTCGTTTCAACGGCCTGCACATGGATTTCGGTGTAGTCCACCGTATGGGAGCAGGAACCGTACACCACATAAAAAGTGTACTCCGCATCGAGGCTTTGGTTGAACGCCACGGAGGGTTCCATAAGGCCCATCTTCTTTGCGAGGATGCGCGCAGCTTCGGTGCCCTTGTCGTCATTTTTTACGGGCAGGGTGAAGCTCATCTGAACCTTACCGTCGTTCATCGTATCGCCGTAAGGCTTGAGCTTCGTCAAGTCCAGCGTCTTATCAAAATCTGCTTTATGGGTATTATACAATCCGCTGCTCATTTACTTGTCCCCCTTCATCAGCTCAATAAACGGGTTGAAGTAGCAGTCGTCCTTCTGCACGACGCCCGCAAGGCCCTTGCCGCCATCGCGGGAACGCTTGATGTCCGCGAACGTGCCGCGCTCCAGCGTGCCGAAAAGGCCGATGTCTTCCATCTCGCCAAGGAGATCCGTCGCCTTGGTAAGCACCTCGTTTGCGCGCGTCTGCATGATGCCGCCGTCCTTGAACACAAGCTCGCTGCCAAGGTCCTGCATGGTGCGGAACACATATTGCGCATTCTCGATGGAAAGAGCGCGGTCGCTCATGAACGGCGTGTGGATGGCTTCTGTGAGCATGCCCAACAGATGCAGCTTCTGGCCGGTCATGATTGTGACCATGTTGAACAGCGCATCCTGCACGTGGCCGCGGAAGATGTTGCCTGTCATGAACTTCGTGGGCGGCATGTACTTAAGCGGCGCCTTCGGGAAAATCTCCCGGGCCATCTGCGCCTGCGCCAGCTCATACAGGAAGCCGTTTTCCACATCCGGAGAAATCTCAAACGCATGGCCAAGGCCCATCTGCTCCTCGGGCATGCCCGCGCAGACCGCGAACTGCTCGTTGAGGAACTGGGATGCAAGCACCGTGTGCGCTTCTTCCACTGCGTCTGCCGTGGTGAGGTAGTTATCCTCGCCGGTGTTGATGATGACGCCCGCGAAGGAGTTGATCACGCGGGAGAAATATTGGTCGATGATTGTGCGCTGGGGGTTGATGTCGCGGAACAGGATGCCGTAAAGCGCGTCGTTGAGCATCACGTCCAGGCGCTCAAGCGCGCCCATCGCGGCGATTTCCGGCATGCACAGGCCGGAGCAGTAGTTGCACAGGCGGATATAGCGTTTTTCTTCTTTGCCCACCTCGTCAAGCGCCGCGCGCATCAGGCGGAAGTTCTCCTGGGTGGCGTATGTGCCGCCGAAGCCTTCGGTCGTTGCGCCATAGGGCACATAGTCAAGGAGGGACTGGCCGGTCGTACGGATGACGGCGATGATGTCCGCGCCCTGCTTGGCGCCGGCTTTCGCCTGCACGATGTCCTCATAGATGTTGCCGGTTGCAACGATGATGTAAAGGTACGGGCCCTTCTTATCACCAAACTCGCTCAGATACGCGTTGCGCGTTGCCACATTGCTGCGGATGCGCGCAACGGTCGCTTCTGCAACGGGCATAATTGCATCGCGGATCTCCGAAATGCTGTGCGCGGGAAGCTTGGTCAGGTCGATTTCGCCCTTGTCCACCGCCTCGGCGATGGCCTGCGGATCCTTGCCGGTTTCAGCGATGGCGTTGCCGATATAATAGGCTGCGCCGCCGGCGAGCACGCCGCGCTCAAACATATGATCCACCACCACGTTGGGCAGCGGGACGTCCATCTCGTTCACGCCGTCGATTCCGAGCAGGCGGCAGACCGCACGCTCGACAGTAACGGTCGTATGCACGTCGATGAAGCTCTGCGTATCGGCGGCGATGTGCGCCGCGCTTGCCCTTGCCTTATCGACGAGTTCACGGTTCAGGTTCAGTTTGCTCTGCATTGTATCCTCCCAATGGAACTCTGTGCGGCGCGGCGGGGATGCTGCCCGCATCCCCGCAATGCCGCCATGAAGTTATTTCTGCTTCTGCCTGTCGGCGTAGCGATCCTTCCTGAGGAGCTTCGTGGGCTCGAGGTACTTCTGCTCGATGCCCTGGGCGATTCCGGCCACGCCGGTGATCTCCGCAGCCTTGCGCTTGCCTTCGCAAACATCGCAGTGGCACTCGTTGCTGTAATGCTCGGGCTCAGTATAGGTCGTAATCACGCCCTCAAAGTTGCGCAGAATGACCTTGCGCGGGGTCTGGCTGATGACATACTGCGGCATAACCGGGGTCTTGCCGCCGCCGCCCGGTGCATCGACCACGAACGTGGGGATGCAGTAGCCGCTGGTGTGACCGCGCAGGGCTTCCATGATCTCAATGCCCTTGGAAACCGGCGTGCGGAAGTGGGAGAGGCCGAGGGACGGGTCGCAGGCGTAGATGTAATACGGACGCACGCGGATGCGCACAAGCTCGTTCACAAGCTTCTTCATCACATGCACGCAGTCGTTCACGCCCGCGAGCAGCACGCTCTGGTTACCGAGCGGCACGCCCGCATCCGCCAGCATCGCGGTTGCGCGCGCGGCTTCTTCGGTAATCTCGTTGGGATGGTTGAAGTGGGTGTTAAGCCACACGGGATGATGCTTCTTCAGGATCGCGCAAAGCTCCGGCGTGATGCGCTGCGGCATGACAACCGGCGTGCGGGAACCGAGGCGGACGATTTCCACATGGGGAATTTTACGCAGCTCGGTCATGATGTAATCGAGCATCTCGTCGCTCTGCATCAGGCAATCGCCGCCGGAGAGCAGGACGTCGCGCACTTCGGGATGGTTGCGCACATAGTCGATGCAGGTATCGATCTGGGCCTTGGGGACGGCGCAGTCATGCTGGCCGGCAAAACGCCTGCGGGTGCAGTGACGGCAATACATGGAGCACTGGTCGGTGATGAGCAGCAGCACGCGGTCCGGATAGCGGTGCGTGAGGCCCGGGCAGGGGGAGTCGATGTCCTCGTGCAGCGGGTCAGCGTCCTCATAGGGCGCGAAATGTAGCTCGGCAGCCGTCGGGATGGCCTGCTTGCGGATCGGGTCATGGGGATCGTCGAGGTCGATCAGGGAGAGGTAATACGGCGTGATCGCCATGCGAAGCTTGCCCAGCGTCGCCTTGATGCCCTCTTCCTCCTCGGGAGTCAGGGTCATGTGTTTTTTGAGGTCTTCCAGCGTTTCAATGCGGTTCTCAACTTGCCAATGCCAGTCGTTCCACTGCGCATCGGGTACATCCTTAAACATACCGTTGGCTCTGCTCTGTCTCATATTCGGAATCTCCTTTAAAATCAAGCAAATTTTGGAATTGCGCTTCTGATGTGCCGAAACCTGCGGGTAACTCCCGCAGGCTTCGGCGCCCTTTCGGGCTTTACAAGGGGAAACTTAGCAATATTTTTCGTCGAACAGCTTGCGCAGTTTCGGGTTCTCGCGCAGCACGTTCAGGGTGATCTCGGCATGATCCTTGGTGTAGCCGTTGCCGACGATCATGGTGACATCCTTGCCAACGCCTTCTGCGCCAAGCGCCGCTTTGGTGAAACTAGTCGCCATGGAGAAGAAGTAAACGATACCGTCATCGCGCACGGGCAGGATGGCGCTCATCTCGCAGTTCTCGATGTTTACGCAGCAGATGGAGAGGTCATATTCCTTGCCGTCGTTCGCCGCAAGAGCAGCTTCGAGAACGGCCACAGGCTCGGTCGCGGAGGCGACGATGACCTTGTTGTAAACGCCGAGCTCCATCAGAGCATCGACCTGCTTCGGGTTGCGCACAACGCCGACCACGTTGCCCTTCGGGCCAACGGCCTTCATGGCTTCATAGCCGCAGAGCACGCCGGACTTGCCGTTTGCGCCGAGGATGAGAACGCTGTCGCCTTCCTTGGGGAGCTTGCGGGCCTGGGCGGGAGCGCCGGCCACGTCGAGTGCCGCAAGGGCGAGAGGCTCGCTCATGTCGTCGGGAAGCTTGGCATAGATGCCGCTCTCGAACAGGATCGCTTTGCCTTCGATATCAACGCGGTCGATATCCTTGTGGATGGCCTTGATCTTGTCGATGCGAAGCGGAGTCATGGACAGGGAAACCAAGGAGGCGATCTTGTCGCCAACCTTCAGGTCGCGATCCTTGAGGTCTTCGCCAATGTGGGCGATCTTGCCGATGAACATGCCGCCGGAACCGGTCACGGGGTTCTGCTGCTTGCCGCGCTCCGCCACGATGCCAAGGATCATTTCGCCGATCTTCTTCTCGTCGCCGCCGCAGGCCTCTTCGATCTGGGTGAAGGATGCGGAGTCAATGTTGAGGGAGATAACGTCGCAGACGATCTCGTTGGAATAAACCTTGGACATGTCGTTGTCGATTTTGTAAGCCGCCTGGGTCAGCACGCCCTTGGGCTCGATAACGCGATGGATGCCGTACTTGTTGCCTTTGAGTTCCATAGTTCTGTTTCCTCCTGTTTTTTGTTTTAATTTTTAAGTTTGGTCAAGGGGATTGCGCATGCGAATCTCTTCGCAGGGTGTTCTTCAGCGAGCCTTCAGGCTCAGGATCTCGCGGGCTTCCGCCGGGGAAGCGATCTCGCGGCCCAGCTCGCGGGAGAGACGAACGACCTTTTCCACCAACTCGCCGTTGCTGCGCGCAAGCACGCCGCGGGAGAGGTAGATGTTGTCTTCAAAGCCGACGCGCACGTTGCCGCCCATCACGATGGTGGGAGCGGCAAGCTGGAAGGCGCTGCGGCCCACGCCGGTGGCCGTCCAAGTGGAGCCGGCAGGGATGGCGTCCACGAGCCAGCAGAGGTTCTTCACCGTGGCCGGGGTGCAGCCGGGCACGCCCAGCACGAAGTTGAACTGCATCGGGTCGCCGGGAACCTGGCCCTTCTTCGCCATCTTGAGGATGGTGTCGAGGTGGCCCATTTCAAAGCACTCGTATTCGGGTTTGATGTTGTTCTCAAGCATGCGCTTGCCGAATGCGCGCATGGTGGGCATGGTGTTTTCAAACACGTCGTCGCCAAAGTTGCAGGTGCCGCAGTCAAGCGTCGCCATCTCCGGGAACAGCTCCGTGGGCTGCAGGCGCTCTTCGGCAGTCATGCCGACCGCGCCGCCCGTGGAGGGGATCAGGATCACGTCCGGGATCGCAGCTTTGATGGCGTCCATGCAAACGCGGAAGCGTTCGCGGCTTTGCGTCGGGGTGCCGTCGTCCTCGCGGACATGCACGTGAACGACCGCAGCGCCCGCATCATAGGCAGACTTGGCTTCGCGGACGATCTCCTCAACAGTGTAAGGGACGTTGGGGTTCTGGTCCTTGGTGACTTCCGCGCCGCAGATGGCGGCTGTGATAATAAGCTTATCCATTTCGCGGTTCCTCCCTAATAATTATTAATGTTTTTGTTATTTGTGGGAAATGCGCTGGCTGTCCTTCGGGGTAACGCAGGTGCCGTGCGCACGGCAAACAACGATGGGTTCCTCAAGGAAGTCAGCAGCGGATGCGCTGATGTCGGGGCGGGCAACAACAACCTTGCGGGCCTCAAACTTCATCGCGCGCGAGGTATTGCCGATGCGCTCGATTTCGCCATAAACCTCGATGTAGTCGCCGGCATATACGGGGGCGAGGAACTCGATGTTGTCATACGCGCAGAACAGGCCTTCGTCGCCGTCGCACTTGATCAAAAGCTCAGTTGCCACATCGCCGAACAGGTGCACCATATGCGCACCGTCAACCAGATTTCCGCCGTAATGTGCATCCTTTGCGCTCATTCTAAGCCGGATCGTAGAAGTAATAGCCATGATAATTGCCTCCTGTGTTGTAATGTTTATTTTTAAGGGTCAAACCGTTTTTATCTTTGTAAGGATCTGTGCAGTGCCGGCAAAGTGAAACAAGATGCGCACGGTGCGCAGCCAACAGCGTACAGCCTTGACAATAGCGCACCATCGAGTTGGGATAAAACAAACGCGCTATCGACATGACAAAGATCATATCGATAGCGCTTCATCCTATCTCAGATGACAGTCATACCGCGCTCAGCGGCATGCCCAAGCAAAGCGCGCGGGGCCGCATCCTTGCTTTCGGCAGGGGACACATTCACGCGCGGCTTTGGGTTCCCGACCCTTTGCATCCGCACGCTACCTTACTCCCTGCGCCTCTATCAGTTCGGTATTCAATTCACATATATATTATAAAAAACGCCCTTCCGAAAGTCAATGAATTTTTGGCGTTTTTCCGCAAAGTTTTGCGGTTTATTCACACTTTCTCCCAGCTCAGTAAAGCGTCTCGATATCGCTGAGAATCTCGTCTGTAAGCGAAAGCAGGCGGCAGATGTTGAGCGCGTCCCGCGGGCATCCCTGCTCGCGTTCCACCCTGTAAAGGCCGTAATTCATGTGCGCGGCAATCACATCCGCACCCTGCTCGGGCGAAGCCATGGCGATCTCTCCCTTTACGCGGGCAGTGTCCATATCCCGGAGCCCTACGACCTCGTAGTGTGCAGACGCTTCCTGCGCCACCCCATCGTAATGGGTGGTCAACACGGTAACCGCGTCCTGCCGGTTAAGATAGCGGGTGACTGCGCGCACGATCATGGCGCCTTCCTCCGGATTGGTGCCGCGCGCGAACTCATCGAGCAGGATCATGTGCAGGCCTTCCGCTTTTTTCCCGGCGTTTCCAAGGCCGCACTCCGCCATCACCTCATTGAAGCGCACGATCTCTGCGCCGAAGCTCGAAAGGCCGCGATCCACGTTTTCAAGATCCTCGGACACGACATGCACACCATCAAACAGCGGCAGGCGTGCCTTTTTCGCAAACGGCAGAATGCCGGCCGAAAGGGCGAATGCGTTCAGCGCAAGCGTTTTGAGTGCAACGCTTTTCCCACCCATATTGGCGCCTGTAATCACGGTTGCGCCCTTCCCCGCCGCAATGGAAACGGGCGTGAACGCGCGCTTGCGTTCCGTAAGTGCATCCGCGATGCGCGGGTTCTGCATTTCTTCCATTTCAATCACGCCGTCCGTAAGCTCCGGCATCACCCCACCGTACCGTCTTGCAAGCCGCGCACGGGCCAGCGTAAAATCGAATGCGGCGATGGCATCCATGCAGGCGAGAATCCCCGGGAGAAACGGCCGCAGCGCTTCGGAAAGCGCGGTGCGGACGGCGCGTTCTTCCTCGTCCTCCGCCGCGGCAACGCGCACGCGCGTCGCCATAAGCGGGGCGCGCTCCGCTTCGGTCTTTGCCCGGCGCAGTTCTTCTTCCACCAGCCGCTTTTCCCTGCGTGCGGCACGCAGCGCCTGCGAATATGTGTCCGGGATAAAGAAGGTCGCCGCATGCTGTCCATCAAGGTCCAGCAGCGCAAGCGCCTCGGATTGCGCGCGGATTTCTATGCCGCGCAGCTTTGCTGCCGCGTTGATCGCCGCAAACACGGGCGCGATCAGCTCGCTTTGAAGCAAAAAGCGCTTGAGTTCAAACAGTTCCACCTCGTTGAGGGGCCCTTCCGCGCAGCGTTCCACCGAGCGGCGGATGTCCTTAAGCTGCATCATCAGCCGCTCGATGCGGCCATATTCCGCCGCATATGCTTCAAATGTATCCATCACGGCGCACACGTTTCCAAGGTCCTCCAGCAGAGCCTCCGCTTCATGGGACGCATAGAAGCGCAGCCTGCGCACGCGCGCGTCGCCGTAAGGCGAATCGCACCGAAGCGCATCCACGACATAGCGGAAGCCGATGTTTTCCTGTTGCGCAAAATTCAAGCTCATATCAGTTCCTCATTTCCGCAGCAATGGCTGCAATCCGTGTTCCGTTCCGCTTCCTCCCGGGCCGCAATGCGCCGCATATCCTCCGCATGCCAGGCCATATCCTCCACACGCACATCCTCGAGCACGTTGAGCACCGGCACATTCACACGCGCCTGCATACGGGAGAGCAGCTCATCCTTATCAAAGTTGAACCCATATGCGGAAAACGGGTTCACGGTGATTGCCGCCACGCGCGTGGCGCGCGCCACCGCGAGCGAAATTCCGCACAGGGCGAGTTTGTCATACGTCCCCCGCCTGATGAGCAGCTTGCTGCCATCCTCAACCGAAAGGATAAGCCCCTCAAACCGCTTGCCCGCGGTCAGCACAGGCTTCAAAAGCGCATCCGTCACCGCGCCCGAAACATATACCGCGCGCACGCATGCATAGGCAGGGCTTCGAAGCGCATCGGAAAGCGTCAGGTCCTGCGGCAGCGGGCAAAGCGAACCATCCTCCATGCGAAACAGCGCCTTCCCGGTGCACGCCGCGCGTTCTTCCTCTGAAAAATTGCTCTGCTGCGGAAGCGTAAGAAGGGTGGTTGCAAACGCGGTGTCTTCAATCACGGTATCGATGTCGCGGCTGTAGGAAGCGCCCGTGCAGAGTACCGTGGCTTCGCTCACCGCCGGGGCGCAGAGCGTCTTGCGGCTAAGCGCGCCGTCCACAATGGCAACATCGGCCCCAAGCGAAAAGAAGGTCCCTGCAAGCTTTGCAAGCTGTGCCGTGATGGATGGCCCCGCAAGCTGCACATTGCCATCGCTGCGGGCGCGCACGAGCACCACCTCGCCAAGCGGCGTCGGGAAGCCCGTAGTTCCGACAATTTCCCGGGAAATGTCACAATATTTGAGCATTTCGACCGCGGTGGCGATCAGCGTCCCTTTCCGCACATAGATGCCGGGCTTGTGCGTCTGTGTCACCACATCCACGCTTTCGCCGTCCCGGCCTATGCTTGTGAGGCCAAGCGTTTTGCCGGTTTCCTGCATCTCGGAAAGGATGCGGTTAAGCACGGTCGTTTTGCCCGCATTCTTACACATGCCGATGATCGAAAGCGATCTGTATGGTTCGATGAGCGGTAATAAAAGCATATTTTCCTCCTGCTGTGCGCAGAAAAAGCCGCACAGCTATCATTTATCATATCACACGGCGCACACCTTGTGTACCCCCTTGCGCCCCGCAAGGCTGCGCTTGCAAACGCTCCGCGCCGCCGTTACAATAGGCTCAGGTTTTGGTTTGGAGGCGTTTGGCATGGACAGGCAAGCGTTTGCCCGGGCCGCTGCGAAGGCGGCGGACGGGGCGGCAGACGGCGGCATCGGCACGCGCAATGAAAGCCCGCTGCACGCTGCACTCAAGCTCTATTTTGAGCCGCGGCGCGCGTTCCACGAGGTTCCCGTGGACGGATATATCGTGGATATTAAAAACGAAGCCGGCATCATCGAGATCCAGACCCGGAATTTCCTCAAGCTCAAGCGTAAGCTGGCCGCGCTGCTCGAACACCATACCGTGACGCTTGTCTACCCCGTGGCCGCTGTGAAGTGGGTGCTGTGGATCGACCCGGATACCGGCGAAATCACGGGCCGCCGGAAAAGCCCAAAGCGCTGCCTGCCCGCCGCCGCATTCGCGGAACTTGGCTATATTCAGGGGCTGTTGTTCCATCCGAACCTGCGCATCCGCATCGTCATGCTGGAGCTCGAGGAATACAAATACCTGAACGGCTATGGGGAAAACCGCAAGCGCCGCGCCACGCGGGCCGTGCGTGTGCCGCTCGGCCTTTTGGATGAAATTTCCGTGGATGCGCCCGCGCAGTTCACGCGGCTCATCCCGCCCGGGCTGCCGCCCTGCTTCACCGCTGAGGCGTTCCGAAAGGCGGCAGGGATCAGCCTTTCCGCCGCGCAGGCCGCGCTGCGCATTCTTTGTGCGGCCGGAGTTGCCATCCATACAGGAAAACAGGGCCGGCGATACGTCTATGCGCTCGCCGGCCCTGCGACCGGTTAACCGGCCATCAGCGTTTTCAATAAATCATTCGTCCATCGGGACGGGCTTACCGTTGATAAACACGGCTGCTACCTCACCCGAAACCTCCATTACATCCCCGCGGCAAAGCACAAGGTCCGCGTCCTTTCCGGCTTCGATGGAGCCCACGCGTTCCGCAATGCCGATGTGCTCGGCCGCATGGATCGTGATCGCCCGGAGCGCATCGTAGCGGTCCATGCCGCTTGCAACGGCGAGCCCCGCGCAGAGTGGAAGATACATCTGCGGGATGACGGGTGAATCCGTGATGATGCTGACATGGCCGCCCGCTTTTGCAAGGATCCCGGGGGTTGCAAAGGTTTTGTTGCGCAGTTCAAATTTGGAAGCATGGCCAAACGAAGGGCCGACGGCCAAAGGATACCCCTCTCTGGCAAGCTGCTCCGCCACAAGGTGGCCTTCCGTGCAGTGTTCCAATGTAAGCTTTACCCCAAACTCCTTTGCGATGCGGATTGCGGTGAACAGGTCGTTGGCCTGATGCGCATGCGCCTTGAGCGGCATTTTGCCTTCAAGCACGGGCAAAAGCGCCTCAAGTTTTATGTCGAACGCAACATCCTTTCCCGCATCCTTCTTTTGTTTGTAATCCCGCGCACGCAGGAGCATTTCGCGTATTTTTGCGGCAGTGGTCATGCGGGTAGAGACGCCCTTTTCCCGGTAACACCGCTTTGGATTTTCCCCAAAAGCGCATTTCATCGCCGCGCCGTCGCGCACGACCATATCGTCTACCCGGGTGCCGATGGTCTTGAGCGCAACAAAGGTGCCGCCGATCACGTTCGCCGAGCCCGGGCCCGTGCACACGGTGGTCACGCCGGCACGCGCAGCCTGCAGGAAGGTCGGGTCCGTTGGTTCGATGCCGTCGATTGCGCGCAGCTGCGGCACGAGCGTGTCGTTCATTTCATTGTAATCCGCGCCCTCGTAACCGATGCCGTACCCATGCAGGCCGATGTGGCAATGCGCTTCCACAAAGCCGGGATACAGGTTCAGGCCGGATGCGTCGAACACTTCCCCGCCTTCTGCGGTAAGATTCTTTCCCACCGCAGCGATTTTGCCGTCTTTCACAAGCACATCGCCCGCGATGGGTTCGCGCTGCACAGCGGTATGGATGGTTGCATTCCGAATAAGCATAACATTCTCCCTCCTGTGTTTACTCCCGTCATTGTATCACGATGCGAGAGAGCGCTGCAAGAAGGTGCGTTCAGCTTTCATCCGCCCGCAGCAGCGCAAGCGCGGCCTCATATTCCGGCGTGCCGCGCAGCGGGGCAAGCGTTTCCTCCTCAGCCAGGCTTTCGACAAAGATCCGCCGCATGGCCTGAAACGAACGGCTCATATCCGAAGCGCCCTTTGAAAGCGCGGAGAACAGCGGCGAGGAAAGCTCCTTTGGCGGCGCGGAAAAGAATTCCGCAAGCCGGAGCAAATGCTTGCCCGCGCGCGGCAGGTCTCCCAGACGGATGTATGCCTCCGTGTAGAGCAAATCGCTCATGGAAAAAGGATACCCCACAGCCGCGGCGCACGCTTCATGCACCCGAACGATGGCAAGCGCTTCCTGCGGCTCTGCAAACGGCGCGGAAGCGAGCCGCGCAAGGCAGGTCTGCATTTGGTTGAAGGCCTGCAGGAGCGATGTTTGCAGCATGCGCTTGGCCGTTTCAACATCGCCGCGTTTTTCCGCGATGAGTGCCCGGAGCATCGATGCATCCGGCGCAGGCTGCGGAAGCCCATCCAACAGCGCTTCCGCGCGTGCAAGCTCATCATCCCCAACGCAAAGCCCTGCAAGCATGTGCGCGGCCGCAGCAGCATAGCCCGGATCGTTCCCCTGCGCGGCTTCTTCAAGCAGTTTTTTGGCTTCTTCCCGTTCCTTTCCGGACGCATCCCCGCTCCCCCACATGGGCAGGCTCATCAGCAGCGCCGCAAGCTGGTATTGCAGTGCCGGGCAGCCTGGGTATTCCCGCAGCAATGCCGCAATGCGTGCCCGTGCTGCTTCCAAATCCCCGCCAAGCGCAAGTGCGGCCACCTCGTTCACATAAGCGGCGCATTCCGCATCCGTGGGCTTTGCCGTAAATCCAAGCAGCGCGTTTACATCCGTCCGCAGCGCCCGTGCGAGCGGAGAAAGCAACGCAACATCGGGGCAGCTCACGCCGGTTTCCCATTTGCTGACCGCCGCAGCGGACACGCCCACGGCGCCCGCAAGCGCCTCCTGCGTTATGCCCCTTTCCCTGCGCAGGGCCGCAATGGTTTCACCGATCTTCCATTCCATTCGTTTCGTCCTCCCTTTTTGCTTTGGCGGCCGCCTGCTTTTATGATACCCGCACGGTACAAAACGCGCAACGGAGGCGCATTCAACCTTTGGTGTGAATTTGTTGAATGGCGTTCAAGCCTTCATGCTTTTCCCCAAAAGCAAATTGCACTTTTCCCCGCGCCTGCGGTTGCATTTTAAAAGCGAGAGGTATAGAATAACAGACAGTGGCTGCTTTGTTGAAAAAATGGAAGGATACCTATCTCGCGCCCGCCTCCTTTTACGGAAAGATCGGGCGCATTGCTTTGCCCATCGCCGGGCAGCAGATCCTCAACCAGGGCGCCGGCTTTGTGGACACCATCATGGTAAGCCACGTGGGCGGCGTGGGTGCGGTCGCCGTTGCCACGCAGCTGGACATGCTGCTTGGCCCGGTTTCCTTCGGCATCAACTCCGGCGTAAACATCTATTCCTCCCAATTCTTCGGCGCAAAGGATTGGAACTCCCTTAAAAAGTGTTTTGGCTTCCAGGTCATGCTCAACCTGCTCGGCGCGCTCCTGTTTTTCCTTGTAGCGCAGTTTGCCGGGCACGGCGTGCTGCGTTTTTATGCGAGCGGCGACGCTTCGCTGATCGGCCTTGGGTGGCAGTATCTGCGCATCGCCTGCTTCGGCTATTTCTTCAATGCGCTCATCAGCGCGTTTTCCTTCATGTACCGCAGCATCCAGCAGACCCAAATTCCCATGATGATCGGGATCGGGGTAAACATTCTCAATGCCTGTTTGAATTACCTCTTGATTTTCGGCAAGCTCGGCCTGCCGCAGATGGGGATAGCGGGCGCAGCGCTCGCGACCGTCATCGCCAACGCCTGCGGCGCCCTTGTGCATATCGTCTATGCCGTTGTTACGCAACAGCCCTTCCTCGGCTCCTTCCGGGAGATGACGGCCTGGAGCGGCACCTTTATTAAGCCCATTGTGAAACGGATGCTGCCCCTGATCGCCAACGAAGCCATTTTCGGCCTTGGCAACACCATGTATGTGAAGGCGTATGGCCTTCTCAGCCCCGATGCGCTGTCGATTTATAAAATCGGCAATACGGTGGGCAGCTTCTTCTATGTTGCGGTACAGGGGATCAACAGCGCGGTGGGGCTCATCGTCGGCGAACAGTTGGGGCGCGGCGACCTTGCGGAAGCAAAGCGCTGTGTAAAGTATCTGTTCCCCGTATCCGCCGTGCTTGCAGCCTGCGTAGCGCTCCTGATTTCCCTCTTGGCACAGCCGCTCGTGAGCCTCTTCGGCCTGACCGATGCTTCCATCGCATCCGGCGCGGTGCTCATGGTGCGGCTGTTCTCCGTGCGCATCGCCGCAAGGCTCTTCAACGTCATCTTCATGTCCACCATCCGGGCCGGGGGAGATTCCGTTTTCCTAATGTTCCTCGATTGCGGGATCGTCTGGCTCGTGGGTGTTCCGCTGGCGTTCCTTTCTGTTTATGCGTTCCAGGTTACCTCGATTGCCGCCATGTTTGCCATCATCCAGTGCGAGCAGCTGGTGCGCATGCTCATCGGCTATCGCCGCTACAAGCAGGGCAAATGGTGCCGCAACCTGACGGCGGAAACGCAGGGGTAACCCGGAAATGGCTTGGGGCCGCAGTGCATTCACTGCGGCCCCATTGTTTTTCTTCTGCTGAATTGTTTTACGCCTTCGGCCCCGCGTTCACAATGCTTGCGGGCATGTTGGAATACTTTTCAAAGTTCTTCACAAAGCGCGCTGCAAGATCCTTCGCCGTGGCTTCGTATTCCGCCTGATCCTTCCAGAGCCTGCGCTGGCTCAGGAACTCATCCGGCACGTTCGGGCAGGTCTTTGGCACCATCACGTTGAAGATGGGGTCAAGCTCAAACTCCGCCTTCTCAAGCTCGCCGTTGAGCGCCGCCGTGACCATCGCGCGGGTGTAGCGGAGCTTCATGCGGGAGCCCACGCCGTATTTGCCGCCTGCCCAGCCGGTGTTCACAAGGTAAACCTTCGCATCGTGCTCCTCGATCTTCTTGCCAAGCATCTCCGCATAGAAGGACGGATGCAGCGGCAGGAACGGCGCGCCGAAGCAGGTGGAGAACGTCGTCTGCGGTTCCACGATGCCGCGCTCCGTGCCGGCGAGCTTGGAGGTATAGCCGGAAACGAAGTGATACATGGCCTGGTTCTTATCGAGCCGGGAAACCGGAGGCAGAACGCCGAAGGCATCCGCCGTCAGGAAGATGACCGTCTTCGGGTGACCCGCCACGCCGGGGATTACGCAGTTGGGGATGTACTCCACCGGATAGCCCACGCGGGTGTTTTCGGTGAGCGTCGCATCCGCAAAATCAAACTCGCGGGTTTCATCGTCCATGATGACGTTTTCAACAAGGGAGCCGAATTTGATCGCATCCCAGATCTGCGGCTCATTTTCCCTGGAAAGGTTGATGCACTTGGCATAGCAGCCGCCTTCGATGTTGAAGCAGCCGGTATCGCTCCAGCCATGCTCGTCATCGCCGATGAGCATGCGGTTTGGGTCGGCGGAAAGAGTGGTTTTACCCGTTCCGGAAAGGCCGTAGAAAAGCGCCACGTCGCCGTCCGCACCCACGTTCGCGGAGCAGTGCATGGAAAGCACGCCCTGTTTGGGTAGGAGATAGTTCATCACGGAGAATACGGACTTTTTGATTTCGCCTGCATACTGGCTGCCTGCGATAACGACCATGCGTTTGTCAAAATTGACGAGAATCGCCGCCTCGGAGTTGACGCCGTCCACCTCGGGGATGCACTTGAAGCCGGGGGCCGCGATCACGGTGAAGCCGGGCACGAAATCCGCAAGCTGTTCCGCCGTCGGGCGCACGAGGAGCTGATGGATGAAGAGGTTCTGGCTTGCAAGCTCGTTTATCACACGCACGGGCAAATGATGCTTCTCATCCGCACCGGCAAAGCCGTCGAACACGAAGATGTCGCGGCCCTGCAAATATGCCATCATGCGGTTATAGATGCCCTCGAACTTTTCAGGGCTGATGGGCACGTTCACCTTGCCCCAGTCGATGTCGTCGTGGACTGCGGGCGTATCCACCACAAAGCGGTCGTTCGGGGAACGGCCGGTATATTTGCCGGTCGTTACAACGAGCGCGCCGGTGTTTGCAAGCTTGCCCTCCCCGCGCGCAAGCGCGTGCTCCACAAGCTGCGCCGGGGTTAAGTTGCGGTAAACCGCCTTCGGCGCGATGATTCCAAGGGATTCGATGTAGGCCTTCATCTCGATACTCCTTTGCATTTCGCTTTTTGTCCTTAATTATTGGGATGGCGCAGAAATGCGCCAAAAAACAATCTCTTTGCGGCGCGTTCAGGCATTGTCCCTGCGCCATGCGCCTTCAAAAACAATCTTTCCAAGCGGCACGCGCGGCCGGGCAGACGGCGCCTCATCCGGCACGCCAAGCGGCGTGATGGCCACGACCTTCACCTCGCGCGGGATGCCGAGCAGGTTGCGCACCGGGTTCTCCGGGAAATAGCCCACCCAGCAGGTGCCAAGCCCTTCCGCCGCAGCGGCAAGGACGAGGTGTTCCATGCTGATGCCGCAATCCACCAGATAATATTCCTTGCCCGCGTTGAACCCGCTGTCGGACGGCTCAGCGCAAAGCACAAGCGCGTAAGGCGCCTTTTCATAGCACTCCACAGATGGGTTATCGATCAGCTCGCCGAGCGTTTTGCGCGTTTCGGGATCGGATACGACGATGTAGCGGTGACACTGGCGGTTGCACCAGGAAGGGGCAAGCCTTGCCGCCTCCAAAACGCGGTCGAGCGTTTCACGCGGGACGGGATCCTCTTTGTATTTCCGAATGCTGCGCCTTGCGGCGATCGTTTCATATAGCTCCATGTCCTCCCCCTTTCGTTCGGCTATAAATGCAGGATTTCCTGCGTTTTGTTTTTTCGTGCAGCAAATCATTTATTTTTAGTATAGCATCACGGCCACATTTTTACAACCATGCCACGCCTGTTTCAACGCAAATCCTGATTTTCGTTGTGTATCGCGTGTAGTGCATGGTAAAATAAGCCGGTAAAGCAATTGAATGGAGGAGCCTTATTTAAAATATGAAACGTTCCCTCGCCTGCCTTCTCGCGCCCGCCTGCCTTGCGGCGGCCCTTTGTGCAGGGTGCGCATTCGGCCCGCAAGCCACGCCTGCGCACCCGCCGGTAGACGTGACGCTCGTACCCGAAACAGCAGCGCCTGTACCCGCGCCCAGCCCAACTCCCGCGCCCACGCCGGAACCGACCCCTTCCCCAACACCCACGCCGGAACCGACCCCTTATAAAAGCGCAGACTATCCCCTCCCCCCCCAAAGCCTGCGCACGCGGGAGGGCGGGCGTTACCCGGAGGAAGCGCGGCTCAATGAAGATCCCGACCGGTTTTACACCGTAGTGGATCTCACAAACCAGGCGGTATTCGTATACGAAAAGGACAGCGCCGGCGAATACACCGTGCTCGTGCGGGAGATGATCTGCTCCTCCGGCATCGAGGACGGCCACCGCAGCCCACGCGGCACATTTAAGATGGGCGAGGATTACAAGCGCTTCGCTTTCTTCGTGCACTTTGATTGTTATGCGCAATATTGGTCCCAGATCCGCGGGCGGATCTACTTCCATTCCGTGCCTTATTCCGAACGGGATGACCGCTACTTGATGGAAGACGAATTCTGGCTTCTCGGCCAACCGGCCTCGCACGGCTGCATCCGCCTTCTGCCGGACGACGCGCAATGGGTCTATCTTTACCTTTGCCCCGGCTCCACCGTGACCATCACGGACGAGCTTCCAGCGGATGCGGCACTCGTGGCGCGCCTGCTGCCCAAGGAAACGCCCACGCCGGATTGTTACGAAATCGCATCCGATTAAAATAAACTGTAAAGGAGCTTTGTTATGCGCCGCTATTCGTTCCCCAAAATAGATTTGCATCTGCATCTGGACGGCTCCATGCTGCCGGAAACCGCGTGGGAGCTGGCCCTTGCGCGCGGTATTCCCTTGCCGGCCGATACGCTGGAGGAATTCCGCTCGTTCATCATCCTCACTGCCGACTGCCGCAGCGTCAACGAATATTTGAAACGGTTTGAAATGCCGCTTTCCATTCTGCAGGATCAACCCGCGCTTACGCGGGTGGCGCGGGAACTGGTGGAGCTTCTTGCCGCACAGGGGCTTGCCTATGCCGAAATCCGCTTTGCGCCCCAGCTGCACACTCGTAAGGGGCTGACGCAGCGGCAAGCGATTGAGGCTGTGCTTCAGGGCGTGCGGGAAGGCGCCGCCAGCTGCCCCACGATCGGCATCGGCGTTCTGCTTTGCGCCATGAGCGTCGGCCCGGAAACGGTCAACGAAGCGGAAAACCTGCTGACGGTGGAGCTGGCCAAGGACTTCCTTGGCCAAGGCGTTGCGGGCATAGATCTTGCGGGCGCAGAGGGCATCGTTCCTCTCGAAAACTTCGCACCCGTTTTCGCGCGTGCGCGCGAACTCGGCGTGCCCTTTACCTGCCATGCCGGGGACAGCCAAGGCCCGGACACCGTGAAAGCGGCGCTTGATTTCGGCACAAAGCGGATTGGGCACGGGCACCACATTGCATTGGACCGGGCGCTGTGTGCAAGAGCCATCCGGGATCATGTTACGCTTGAGATCTGCCCCACAAGCAACATTCAGTGCGAAACGCAGCCTTCTTACGAGGCGCATCCGCTCAGAATGCTGATCGATCTGGGGGTCGCCTGCACGATCAATACGGACAACATGATTCTTTCAGACATCGACCTGGATCAGGAATATGACCATTGTCTCCACGAAATGGGCCTCAGTTATGCCGACCTGATCCGCTGCAATATCAACAGCGTCCGCGCGTCTTTTATGGATGAAGCAAGCAAGGCGGCTCTGATCGACGAGCTGCTTGGATGCCTGCAGGCGCTGCCCGGCAAAATTTAAAAGGTTTCCCCAAAAATGTAGGTTTGTCAAACATGTTGGACGGTATAGCAACGAAGGAAAAGGTTGGGCGAGCAATACTGTAAAGGGCGCATAGGACGGTTATTGGAGGCTCTTCGATGCACAGCGAGCTGAGCATCGAAGTCGGCAAGCGAGTAGAAACGATGGGAGTCGTAGAAGCGACGCTGATCCTCACGGTGGCTGCGCTCTACCTTGCCATTGTGA
>DCKB01000031.1 GCA_002320595.1 Christensenella sp. UBA1685 | reverse complement strand
GCCTGTACTTCATGTCCTGTGTTACAGTTGTCATGAGGGATTTGCACTTCTTTTCGGTCCTTGTTGTTTTTCCTAAACTCACAATAACCGATTTGTGCGAATCCTTCATCCTTTTTCTTCTCGCTGTCCAAGATGTATTGTAATCCTACAAAAAAAGGTTGTCCCGGGGCGCCGAATTTGAATTGCAAAACCCGGATGGTTGTGATAAGCTATACTGACGGCGGTATGTCCATGGCATGTACATGCTGCGTTTGTGTAGCTTAATTATATTTTCGGAGGGTTTTATGGCAACGATGGAAAAGCTCGAAGGGAGCAAGGTAAAACTGACGATCGAGGTGGGGGCGGACGAATTTGAAAAGGCCGTTGAGAAGGCGTACCTCAAAACAAAAAAGAACTTCAACGTTCCCGGCTTCCGCAAGGGACATGCGCCGCGCAAGGTGATTGAAAACGCATATGGCTGGCTTGTGTTCTTTGATGATGCTTTCGATATTGCTTACCCCGAAGTGTACGAGGCTGCCGTGCGGGAGCACGAGATTACGCCTGTGGACCGGCCGGAAATTTCCATCCTTTCCTGCGAGCAGGGCGCCCCTGTCGTGTTTACGGCGGAAGTTGCCGTGAAGCCTGAGGTTACGCTCGGCGCCTACAAGGGTATAGAAGTAGAAAAGCAGGAGTATAATGTTACGGACGAAATGGTCGAGGCCGAGATCCGGAAGGAGCGCGAGAAAATCGCGAGCACTGTGGAGGTCACAGGCCGTGCCGTTGCGGACGGCGACAAGGTGAACCTTGATTATTCCGGCAGCGTGGGCGGCGTGAAGTTTGACGGCGGCACTGCGGAAAATCAGGAGCTCACAATCGGTTCCGGCATGTTTATCCCGGGCTTTGAAGAGCAGATGGTCGGCATGAACGTTGGCGAAGAGAAGGATATCACCGTGACCTTCCCGGAGCAATATCATTCCGAGGAACTTGCGGGCAAGGAAGCCGTGTTCCACGTGAAGGTGAACGCAATCGAAGAGACTGTGCTGCCCGAGGCGGATGATGAATTCGCAAAAGATGTTTCCGAGTTTGACACCATCGCTGAGCTGCGTGCGGACAAACGCAAAAAGTTGGAAGAAGCGGCGGAGCTGCGCGCAAAGAATCAGCGCGAAAACGAGCTGATCGAGAAGGCGTGCGAGAATGCGGCCGTGGAAATCCCCGAGGCGATGATTGAACGCCAGATGGATCACATCCTCAACGACATCCGTTACCGCCTGAGCATGCAGGGCATTTCTTTGGAGGATTACTGCAAATATACGGGAACCTCCATTGAAGACATGCGCAAGGAAATGCGCGAGGATGCGGCAAAGCGCGTGAAGAGCCAGCTTGTTCTTGAGGCCATCGGCAAAGCGGAGGCTGTTGAGGCCGCTGCTGAGGAGATCGAAGAAAAGCTGAACGAATATGCCGCACAGTTTGGCGACAAAGCGGAAAGCTTCAAAACCGGCTTAACCGATGAGGATAAGCTTTACTTTGCGGATCAGATCGTGCTGGATAAGACCATCGCCCTGCTGATGGACAACGCGGTGGAAAAATAAACCGGCAGGAATTCATTGCATGGAATCAAGGAGGGAAGTATAATGAGCCTCATACCGATGGTTGTGGAACAATCCAACCGCGGCGAACGTTCTTATGATATCTATTCGCGCCTGTTGAAGGACAGGATCGTCTTTCTTGGCGGCGAGGTCACCGATGAGGAGGCCAATCTGGTTGTGGCACAGCTTCTCTTTTTGGAAGCGGATGATCCTGACAAGGACATCAGCCTTTACATCAACAGTCCCGGTGGATCCGTTACGGCGGGTATGGCGATTTATGACACCATGCAGTACATCAAGTGCGATGTTTCCACCATCTGCCTTGGCATGGCTGCCAGCATGGGTGCGTTCCTGCTTGCAGCGGGCGTGAAGGGCAAGCGCCGCGCGCTGCCCAACAGTGAGATCATGATTCACCAGCCGCTCGGAGGCGCGCGCGGCCAGGCTACAGATGTGGCGATCCATGCGGATTGGCTGCTGCGCACCAAGAAGAAGATGAACGAAATTCTCGCTGCGCGCACGGGGCAGCCCATCGAACGGGTGCAGGCGGACACGGAACGCGACAATTTCATGACGGCCGAGGACGCGCTGCGTTATGGCCTCATCGACGAAATCATCCCTCCAAGGAGGTAAGGTAAAGGAATGGCAAAATTTGACGAAAAAGGCACCGTGAAGTGCTCGTTTTGCGGCAAATCGCAGGATGAGGTGCACAGGGTTATCGCGGGGCCGGGCGTCTACATCTGCAGCGAGTGCATTGAACTTTGCCGCGAAATCTTGGAAGACGACGTAGATGCGGCGCCGGTGGATCTTGCGGATATCCCGAAACCGCATGATATTTCCGCGATTTTGGATCAGTACGTCGTTGGGCAGCAGAACGCAAAGCGCGCGCTTGCCGTTGCGGTATACAATCACTATAAACGCATTAACGCGGGGGCAGCTGCTGACGATGTCGAGCTGCAAAAGAGCAACATCATCATGCTTGGGCCAACCGGCTGCGGAAAGACGATGCTTGCACAGACGCTGGCGAAGATCCTCAACGTCCCGTTCGCTATGGCGGACGCGACTTCCCTCACAGAGGCGGGCTACGTGGGTGAGGATGTGGAAAACATCCTGCTCAAGCTGATTCAGGCTGCGGATTACGATGTAGAGCGCGCGGAGAAGGGCATCATCTATATCGACGAAATTGATAAAATTGCCCGCAAGAGCGAGAACACCTCCATCACGCGCGATGTTTCGGGCGAGGGCGTGCAGCAGGCGTTGCTGAAGATTCTCGAAGGCACGGTTGCAAGCGTACCGCCGCAGGGCGGGCGCAAGCATCCGCATCAGGAGTTCATCCAGATCGACACCACCAAGATCCTCTTTATCTGCGGTGGAGCGTTCGCCGGGATCGAGGACATTATTTCAAAACGCACAGGCAAGAAGATCATGGGCTTCGGTGCGGATGTGCAGTCCAATGTGGAGAAGGATGTCGGAGCGATCCTGAAGAACATCCTGCCGGAGGATCTGCTTAAGTTCGGCCTCATTCCTGAGTTTGTGGGCCGCATGCCGATCATCGTAACGCTGCATCAGCTGGATCAGGATGCGCTCATCGATATCCTTACCAAGCCAAAGAATGCGCTCACACGGCAGTATAAGCGCCTGTTCGAGATGGACGGCGTGGAGCTTGTGTTTGAGGATGACGCACTCATTGAAATTGCGAAGAAGGCGATTGAACGCAAGACCGGTGCGCGCGGCCTGCGTGCGATTTGCGAGGAAGTGATGCTCGACATCATGTACGACCTGCCTTCCCGCACGGATGTGAAGCGCTGCATCATCACCAAGGACGTGATTGATAAGGTCGCTCCGCCCCGCTTTGAGCTTGCGCCGGCCGAAACGGCTGCGCTGCCCGAGGGGACTGCGGTATAACTAAATGAAGAAGTAAAACAATGGGGGCGGTTCGCTGTTTAGCGAACCGCTTTGCATGAAAAAATCTAAAAAACAAGCCCAAACATCGCAGGGCGCTACTGCCTGCCACTCCTCCCGCCGGCACTTCGCATCGCAAGTCCCTTTCGATTCGGCACAAAGTCAGGGCATTTTAAGGTAATGATAAGTTCCTCAAACGCCGCAATTCCGGCGATGACGGCAATGGCGGAAAGGGCAAAATATCGGTGCAAACGTACAAAAAGGGGAATGCGAACAGCGCAATGCCAGCTGCTTTGTTTGCGCATGTGTGCAGAAACGGCAGCTTACGGTATTTAAAATGCCGATGCAAAGCGTTGCAAGTTTGAGCAGCAGGATCGAACAGAGTGTGGCACAAGCGAGCGTCAAGCCTTCTGCCATTGCGGATAGGCAGGGGCGGGAACACCCGCCCCTGAAGCTTTGTTGAAATCTCGAACCCTCGCAAATGATTTCGACGTAAGGCATGGTATCTTCATACCACTCCCTGCCGCAATTTGTGTTGAAGCATGGGTATAAATTATCACCTTTCAGGAAGCAAAGGAACGCATTCCTTTTCTGTTCGCCTGTAGCAAAACCCGGGATAAACACAAAAATAATCCAATGAAGGCTTATGAAATCATTGTTTCCTAAATAATGGAAGGATGCTTTTCTTTTAAAAAATCAAAACAAATCATGTAGCTTATGCTAATTGATAATATTCTGGATTTGCACATTTAAAAGAAGTGAGGCCGTGGAGGCGGGTTCGCCCGAAACGAATGATGGCCTACCGTGAGTTTGTCACGGATGGGAATGCGTCCACCCTGTATACTTATGTCATTAAAACTGGAGGTGCTTTTTGTGCGGGAAACAGGAAAACGAAAAAGGGTGGCGTTTGTGCTGCAGGCTGAATGCGTCGCCTGCGGGTGCTGCCTTAAGGTTTGCCCAAGAAATGCCATAGCGGTAGTTGGCGGCATATTTGCCGCCGTGGATGCGGAAAAGTGCATAGGCTGCGGAAAATGTGCAAGGGAATGTCCGGCAGCAGTCATTGCCATTGGGGAGGTGCCGGCATGAAAAAACGCTGGTATGATTATCTTTGGATCGCTTCTTCCGTTTATTTCCTTCTTGGCTTTGTAAACATTCTTTTTGCGTGGCTCGGGCTTGTTTGCTTCTTCCTGCCGCTCATTATCTCCGTTGCCGGAGGCGGAAAAACATACTGCAATCGCTACTGTGGGCGCGGCCAACTGTTTGCGCTGTTGGGCGGGCGGCTTGGCCTTTCCCGGAAAAAGGATCCGCCAAAATTTCTGCGCAGCAAGTGGTTCCGCTATGGCTTCCTGATTTTTTTCTTCATAATGTTTTTCCAGATGCTGTGGAACACGTGGCTGGTGTTTGAGGGCGCACAGGGCTTACATCAGGTGGTAAAGCTGCTCTGGACGATAAAGCTGCCGTGGCAGTGGGCTTATCACGGGGAAACGGTCGCTCCGTGGGCGGTTCAGTTTTCCTTTGGTTTTTACAGCATAATGCTCACATCCACCGTCCTGGGAATCATCACCATGGCTTTCTTTAAACCCCGCTCCTGGTGCGTCTATTGCCCCATGGGCACGATGACGCAGCTCATCTGCAAAGCGAAAGCGGGCAAAAGCGTGAGTTTGGCACGGAATGATGCAGAAAATACGTGTACAATACAATCAGAACAAGGGAGGCGAGGAACGTGATATTATTTGGAAGCCGCAAGGAAGCGGCAAAAGAGCAAAAGGAAAAAATGCTTGTGGTAAACAAAAACCGCTGCCCACAGAACCACCCGTGTCCGTCCGTCAAGGTCTGCCCCGTAGGCGCACTCTCCCAAAACGGATCCAGTGCTCCCACAGCAGATCAGGGCAAGTGCATCCGCTGCGGAAAATGTGTAAAATTCTGCCCTATGAAGGCGCTGACACTGGAATAAAAAACGAAAGGAGAACTCAAAATGGCAATACTAACAATTACGAAAGATAACTTTTCCAAAGAGGTTATGGAGAGCGTCCAACCTGTGCTGTTGGACTTCTGGGCAAACTGGTGCGGCCCTTGCCGCATGCTCTCTCCCATCATTGACGAAATCGGCGAGGAAACCGCAGGGATCAAGGTGGGAAAGGTGAACGTGGATGAGCAGCGGGAGCTTGCGGCGCAGTTCGGCGTCATGAGCATTCCTACGCTTGTGGTCATAAAAAACGGCAAAGCCGTAAAACGCTCCGTGGGCGTGCAGACAAAGGACCGCATCCGATCCATGTTGGCATAAATGTGCCGCCGTTCGCTGAAAAAGCGAGCGGCGGTATTCTATTTTGCAAGCATATTCAATCTTTTCCGGTCGATCAGCTCCACGCTGCCGCGTGTTAAAGCTACCATTCCTTCGCTTTGAAAATAACGCAGCATGCGCGTGACCACCTCCCGCGCCGTTCCCATGTGCGCGGCGATTCTGTCATGGGTAATCTTCAGAGCCTCACTGCCATCCACTGCACTTTCCTCCAGAAGAAACGCTGCCAGCCGCTTGTCAAAACTTTTCCACATGATTTGCTCAATCAGCCACATGACCTCGGAAAAGCGCGAAGCCATCAGCTCGTTCGTGTAATTTGCAACGGCGGCGGAACCCTCCATAACCGTTTTGTAGATATCCGCCGGAATGATCCAAAGTTCTGCGTCCTTCTCGGCCTCCAGCGCCACATCGAACTGGATGCTGCGCATCATGCAGGATGCCGAAAACAGGCACATGTCATGCGCAAACAGACGGTAGAGCGTGATTTCCCTGCCCTCATCCGACGAAATAAACGCGCGGAGCTGGCCGGAGCAAACCAAAATAAGCCCCACGCAATCCGATGCACCATTGTGCATCAGCCTTCCCTTGGCAGCCGTGCGCTTGAATGCCGTATTCCGGAGCGTTTCCTTTTCCTGTGCGGTAAGTTTGTTCCAAACGGGAAAAATCTGTTCAAACAGCATGAAAGCATCCTCCTTTTCATGCAGAAAGTATAAAGCGGTTTGGACGCAGCATCACCATTCATTCATACACAGCATACTGCAAATGCAAGGTTCTGCCAACTCTTAACTGTTCTATTTTGCAGAAAACACATCCATACTAGCACCGATAAAGTGTTCGGAGGAACGGTATGGAGATCGTAGTATGGATTGTCATGCAGCTTGCGTTGTTCGGCGGGCTGCTTTGGTTTGTAAGCGCGCGGCGTGACCGGGAAATGGGCGTTGCGCGGCGCGCAGCACCCAAGGGCGAAACGCGGGAACTGCATGAACTACGCGCGCAGCGTGCCCGGGCGCTGAATATGCCGCTAACGGAATTGGCACGGCCGGCCAGCATGGAGGATATCGTGGGGCAGGCGGACGGCATCCGCGCGCTGCGCGCGGCGCTGTGCGGCAAAAACCCGCAGCATGTGTTGCTGTACGGCCCGCCGGGTGTGGGGAAAACCTGCGCGGCACGCCTTGTGCTGGAGGAGGCCAAGCGAAACCCGGAATCCCCATTTGACGCGGAATCTGCGTTTGTCGAAGTGGATGCTACCTGTGTGCGTTTCGACGAACGCGCAATTGCAGACCCGCTGATCGGCTCCGTTCACGATCCGATTTACCAAGGTGCAGGCGCGCTCGGCGCGCAGGGCGTGCCGCAGCCCAAACCCGGCGCGGTAACGCGCGCGCATTGCGGCGTTCTGTTTCTGGACGAAATCGGCGAACTGCACCCGATGCAGATGAACAAGCTCCTGAAAGTGCTGGAGGACCGGCGGGTGTATTTCGACAGTGCGTATTATTCGCCGGATAACAGCGCCATTCCACCGCATATCCATGACATTTTTCAAAATGGCCTGCCGGCCGATTTTCGCCTGATCGGCGCGACGACGCGCAACCCGGAAGAGATGCCGCCCGCCCTTCGTTCCCGCTGCGTGGAACTGTTTTTTCGCCCGCTGGGGCAGGCGGAGCTTGCGGCAATCGCGGATGGGGCAGCAAGACGGCTTGGAATTGCAATGGGCGGGGAAGCGCTTGCAGCCTGCGCTTCCTATTGTGCCTCCGGCCGTGATGCGGTAAACATTGTGCAGCTTGCGGGAGGTGCAGCGCATGCGGAAGGGCGAAATGAGATCACGCAGGAGGATGTGCTTTGGGTTGCGGAAACATGCCGCCACAGCCGCAGGCTGATGCCCCACCTTCCGGAAAAACCGCGTGTGGGCGTCTGTGCGGGCCTTGCCGTTTCAAGCGGCGGGCAAGGGGTGGCGATGGAAATCGAGTGTACTGCTACACGCGTGGAGCGTGGCGCAGGTACGCTCCATTTGGGCGGCATGGTGGAGGAAGAGGAAATTGACCTTCGCACACGCAAACTCCGCCGCAAGGGCACAGCGCGCGTTTCGGCGGAAAATGTCCGCGAGGCGTTCCGCAGGCGCTTTGCGCTTGATTGCCGGGACTATGATGTGAGCTTCAACGTACCTGGCGGCACGCCGATGGATGGGCCATCTGCAGGGATTGCGCTTGCCGTGGCGCTTATGAGCGCCATTGCGGAAAAAGCGCCCGTACCGCTTCTGGCGCTTACAGGGGAAATCACCGCGCAGGGCGAGGTGCGCCCCGTCGGCGGTGTGCGGGAAAAGTTGGCCGCCGCAGTGGAGGCCGGCGCACAGACACTCGTCATTCCGGCCGACAATTGGGAGGAAGGGTTTGCAAAACTTCCCGCTGCGGTATACCCCGTGAAAGACATTGCGGAAGTGATGCGCATTGCCTTTGACATCCCGCGTGAGGCGGAATGGATCGATGGTATCATCCCGATTGGGGGATGCCAGCTTGCCATCGGAGACTGAACCAAACTGAAGCCGGCGCCCCCGCCAGAAGCGGACGCCCATAAAAACGGCCACAGCGTCCCACCCGTTCAATGGCACGGGTGGGACGCTGTATTTTTCCTGTATCTCCCAACGCCCGGGGGCGTTTTTGCACTATGCTGTTCCCGTGAATTCCTTTTTTATGTTTTTGCACCAAATTCATATTGTTGTCACACAAACGGTTTATATGTATAATTGAATGAAACCAACGCCGGAGCCGTCCGGCGGAAAAAAGGAATGAAGACCATGGAAAGAAACAATACGATTTATGAACATATCCCGCTTGTTCCGCTGCGGGGCCTTGTGGTGCTCCCCGGCGAACTGCTGCATTTTGATGCGGGCAGGCAAGGGAGCGTGAAAGCGCTTGCGGCTGCAGCGGAGGAGGAGAGCGTTGTGTTCCTTACATCGCAAAAGGATGTAAGGAAAAACGAGGTCGGACGGGACGACATTTACCGCATCGGCACGCTGTGCCGCATCCGTCAGGTGCTGAATCTCCCGGGCGATACAATGCGCGTGCTTGTGTACGGGATTTGCCGCGCGCGTTTTACCAGCCTTGAACACGGGGAATACTTGACTGTGGACGCCGTGCCGCTCATTGCACCGCCGTATGACGAAACCGAGGCGGAGGCGCTGCGCCGCCGCCTGGCAAAAGCGCTTGGCGAATATGCCGCACTTTCCACCAAGCTTACGGCGGACACTGCGGAGAACGTTTCGCGCACGGAAAATGTGGGTGCATTTGCGGACGCGGTTGCCAACGTAACGCTTATGAAGGCGGAGCAGCGGCAGCATGTGCTCGAATGCTTTGACGTTCCGGAACGCCTGCGTGAAACGCTTGCGCTCGTGTTGGATGAAATTGAAGTTCTGCGCGTAGACCGCCGCATTTCGCAGGAAGTAAAGCGCAGGGTGGACAAGAACCAAAAAGAATACTACCTGCGCGAGCAGATCAAGGCCATCCGCGCGGAACTCGGTGAAACGGAGCAGGCCGATGCGGACGTGTTCCTTGAGCGCCTTGAAAAGAAGGCCATGCCGGATGCGCTGCGCGAGACCGTCCAAAAAGAAATCAACCGGTTCCGGGAACTGCCCGCTGGTTCGCACGAGCAGCCGCAGATGCGCAATTATATCGAATGCATGCTCGACCTCCCGTGGACGGAGGAAACCAAGGACGACCTTGACCTTGCCCACGCGCGCGCGGTGCTTGATGCGGATCATTACGGCCTTGAGAAGGTGAAGGACCGCATCATTGAGCACTTGGCCGTCGCCCGCCTCACGGGCAAGGTCACGGGGCAGATCCTCTGCTTTGTCGGCCCTCCGGGCGTGGGCAAAACATCCGTTTCGGAATCCATCGCCCGTGCGCTCGGCCGCAACTTCGTGCGCATGAGCCTCGGCGGCGTACATGACGAGGCGGAAATCCGCGGGCACCGGCGCACCTATATCGGCGCGATGCCGGGCCGCGTGATTGCAGCCATGCGGCAGGCGGGTTCTGTAAACCCTGTTTTGCTGTTCGATGAGATCGACAAGCTCACAAGCGATATGCGGGGCGACCCGGCATCCGCTATGCTGGAGGTGTTGGACAGCGCGCAGAACCATGCGTTCCGGGATCATTTTCTTGAGGTGCCGTATGACCTTTCCAAGGTCATGTTTATTACGACTGCAAACAGCACGGACACCATCCCGAGGCCGCTGCTTGACCGCATGGAAGTGATTGAAGTGCCGAGCTACCTGGAAAACGAAAAGCGCGAAATTGCCAAGCGCCATTTGCTGCCCAGGCAGATGGAAAAACACGGACTGAAAAAGTCCATGCTGACAATCCCGGATGATGTGATGGCAGAGCTCATCCGCGGCTACACGCGCGAAGCGGGCGTGCGCTCGCTGGAACGGACGCTTGCCAAGGTGTGCCGCAAGGCGGCCTGTGAAATCGGCGAAGGGAAAACGCGCGTGCGGCTTACTGCACAGCGCATGAAAGAATACCTGGGTCCCGTGCGTTACCTTGATGTAGCTGCCCATAAGGAAGACCTCGCCGGCGTTGTGAACGGCCTTGCGTGGACGAGCGTGGGCGGTGAATTGCTGGAAGTAGAAGCGCAGTCTGTGCCCGGCAGCGGGCAGATCATCCTGACTGGCAAGCTGGGCGATGTGATGCAGGAAAGCGCGCGCGCGGCGCTCACGTTCCTCAAAGCGCATGCGGAGGTGCTCGGCATCCCCATGCCGCTTGATAAGCGTGACATCCATGTGCATGTACCGGAGGGCGCAGTACCCAAGGACGGCCCTTCCGCCGGCATCACGATTATGACGGCGATTGCGAGCGCGCTCACGGGGATTCCCGCAAGGGCGGACGTGGCCATGACGGGTGAAATTACCCTGCGCGGGCGCGTGCTGCCCATTGGAGGCCTGCGCGAAAAGCTGCTTGCCGCTGCGCGTGCGGGGATGACGAAGGTAATTATCCCGGAGGAAAACCGCAAGGACTTATTTGAAGTTCCGGCAGAAGTCCGGGATACGCTTGACATCGTCTTTGCACGGGATGCGATGCGCGTGCTTGCAGAGGCGCTCACGCGCATGCCGGGCAGCGAAGGGGTTCAGGCGGAGGTGCTGCCGCTGCATGTACCCTCCCATGGCCGGCCGGGAGCAATCCAATAACCCATGCAACGGCAATGGATGGACTGAGGGGGCATATGGAAGAATTCACGATCAAAAAAGCCGTGTTTGAAACGAGCGTAGGGCTCGGCGGCACATATCCTGAAGGCGGCGTGCAGATTGCTATGGTGGGGAAATCCAATGTCGGAAAATCCAGCCTCATCAATTCGCTGTGCAACAACTTCAAGCTGGCGCGTATCTCGTCAAGCCCGGGAAAAACGCGGCTGATCAATTTCTTTCGCGTTAACGATGCGTTCCATCTTGTGGACCTTCCCGGCTACGGCTTCGCGAAGGCGCCGAAGGTGGAACAGGAGAAGTGGGGCAGGCTGATGGAAGCATACCTTTCCTCCGGGCTGCTGACGCACATTTTCATGCTTATCGACATCCGGCACGCACCCACGGCGGAGGATAAGCAGATGTTCGAGTGGATTTTGTATTACGGCGTGCCGTTTACCCTTATTGCCACCAAAGCGGATAAACTTGCCCGCTCAAAACGGCAGCAGGCTGCAAACGCGGCGGCAAAGCTTCTCGGGGCGCCGCCCTATGCGATCCCATATTCCGCGGAAACCGCGGAAGGACGGGCGGAGGTGTGCGCGCGTATCGGCGCGATTCTTGCGGACGCCATGCCCGGTATGTGACGAAACATGGAGGAAAGAGGCCTGAGCAGCCTGTGCCGGGCCTCTTTTTTCATCGTTTTGCCGCGTTTATGAAAATAGGTATTGACATATAAAAGTGCCTTTCGCATAATAGTGGAGTGAAAAATCAATCTGCCGGAGGGTACCGTGATGGGCCTTAGAAAATGTCCCCGCTGCGAACTGAATTATATCCGCGACGATGAAAAATACTGCAACGTTTGCAAAAGAGAAATGAAGGGTGAGCCGGATGTTGAAGACGGCGTTGTGCTTTGCATTGAGTGCGGAGAAAACCCGGTTGTGAAGGGTTCCGACCTCTGCGCAATTTGCCTTAGGGAGGCGCGGCGGCAGGAGAAGCTTTCCAACCTGTCCGACGATATGCATGAGCGCGGCGATCTTTCGCTGACGAGCGTTGCGCTTGATGAAATCGAGGTGCCTCTGCCTGCCGATGGAGAGATTCCTGAAAGCGAGCTGGACGAAATCGACAAGGAACTCGGCGAAGAAGACGCCGACGATCTTTCCGATGACGAAAAGCCGGAAGACGATTAAATCGTTTTGAGCGGAATGAGGGTATTTGCACTGGCGGACCTGCACCTTTCCGGCAGCGTTAACAAGCCTATGGATGTGTTTGGCCCCACATGGGACAACCACCTTGCGCGCATCCGCGAAGCATGGCTGGAAACGGTGGGGGAAGAGGATTTGGTGCTGATTCCGGGGGACGTCAGTTGGGCGATGCACCTTGCGGAAGCGAAAACGGATCTTTGTACGATTGCGTCCTTCCCGGGGAAAAAGCTGATTTTGCGCGGCAACCACGATTATTGGTGGAACTCGCTTGCGAAGGTGCGCGGGGCTCTGCCGGAAGGGATGTACGCGCTGCAGAACGATGCGTTCGTTTTCGGCGACGTTGCCATCGCGGGGTCGCGCGGATGGACGTGCCCGGGCAGCGTTGGGTTCGATGAGGCCGCAGACCGCCCGATTTATGACCGCGAGGTCATCCGCATGGGGCTTTCTCTTTCCGGCGCGCCGAAGGACAAACTTCTGCTTTGCATGATGCACTATCCGCCGTTTAATGAGCGGAGGCAGCCTTCCGGGTTTACGGAGCTGTTTGAGCAACACGGCGCAAAGCATGTGGCATATGGCCACTTACACGGCAAGGCTTGCCGGAATGCGTTTGAAGGCGAGCGCAATGGCATACAATACACGCTTTGCTCCGCGGATCATTTGGAATTCAAACCCAAGCTTATCGTTGCGGTTTGAAACCGGCAAAACGGATTAGACAAAAGAAGATCAGAAAATGCAGCATTTTAAGAAAGGTCCTCGTTACGAGGGCCTTTTGCTGTATAATCGACGGACTTTCTGCGGAAAAATAGCTGGATTTTGCGCGGCGGGGAAAAAACGCAACGTGAATACGAAGGCATTTTCCCATGAAAACGGGCGCAAAAATGAATTAAGGTGGTGACAAGTGTAGCGAAGTGGTGTATAATGGGGTCAGATGATGCGAAGGTGTATGCATATGCAGATTCGCAGAACTGAAGGAGGCGTACGCGATGCTGATCAACTCGTTTGAGCATAACGTGGACGCCAAGGGCCGGCTTTTTATTCCGGCTAAGTGGCGCGAGGATTTGGGAAGCACCATCATCATAACCCGGGGCATGCTGGGGAAGAGCGATCGGCGGTGCCTTTTCGGCATGTCGCTCACAACATGGGACATGCTTCTTGAGCGCTACAATAAAATTGCAATGACCGATGTCAAGGCGCAGAACGCCCTGCGCATGACGTTTGCCAACGCTTGCGATTGCGAGCTGGACAAGCAGGGACGCATCCTCATCTCCAGCACGCTGCGCAAGTATGCGGGCATCGACAAAGACGCGGTGCTCGTCGGCATGGGAAACCGCATCGAAATCTGGAGCGGAGATATGTGGGCGAACCAACTGGAAGCAAGCGAGGACGATGAGGACGATGCGCTCGCTTACCTTGCGGGGCTTGGCATATGAGCGGGTTCCATCACATTCCGATCGTGCGGGACACAGTCGTCAGCCTGCTTGCTCCACAGCGCGGCGGCACATTTGTGGATGGAACGCTCGGCGGCGGCGGCCATGCTGAAGCTGTTTTGGAACGGTTGCCCGAAGGCGGCAGGCTCTATGGGATCGACCGCGACAGCGCGGCGATTGAAGCGGCTTCCCTGCGGCTCACCCGCTTTGGAGAAGCGTTCACGGCCATCCGCGGCAATTTTTTTGATATGAAGCGCCTGCTTGCAGGGCAGGGCGTCATGGAAGCAGATGGGATTTTATTGGATCTTGGCGTATCCTCCCATCAGCTTGACACCCCGGAACGCGGTTTTTCTTACCATGAGGACGCGCCGCTCGATATGCGGATGGATCCCTCCGCACCACTTTCTGCCTATGATGTGGTGAACGGTTACCCGGCGGAAGCGCTTGCGCGGATTATCCGGGAGTATGGCGAGGAACGATATGCCATGCGCGTGGCGAACGCCATCGTGCGGGAACGCGAAAAAGCGCCGCTGGACAGCACCGTGGGCCTTGCGGACATCGTGAAACGCGCAATGCCCGCTCCGGCGCGGCGTGAACAACAGCACCCGGCGCGACGCACGTTTCAGGCGCTGCGCATCGAGGTGAACGGTGAACTTGCGGGCCTTTCGGATGCGCTGACCGATGCGCACGACCTGCTGAGAAGCGGCGGTGTGCTCGCGGTGATCACCTTTCATTCTCTGGAGGACCGCATCGTCAAACAGGCGTTTAAAACGTTTGAGAACCCTTGCACCTGCGATCCGCGCGCCCCGATATGCACCTGCGGCAAAAAGCCAACGGCACGGATGCTCACAAAAAAGCCCATTGTGGCGGGAGAAGCGGAGCTCAAAGAAAATCCACGCGCACGCAGCGCAAAGCTGCGCGCCATACAAAAGTTATAAGTTAAGGCGGAAACGAATACCATGGCAGTAGCGGCAAGAAAAGACGAATACGTGTACGCGCCCTCGCGGGTGTATTCGCACAGCCGTGCGGCAACGGCAGAGGCTCTGCCGAACGAAATGCCGCAGCGGGCGCCCCGGCCTGAAGAGCCCGGAAGCACGGAGGCTGAACCATGCACGCGAACTAGGAAGCCTGCGGTAAAAACACGCGTACAGAAAGGCCCCTCGCCCCGGCAGCGCCGCAAGCAGCGCGTTTTGCCTAAAGTGGCAAGCGTAGCGTGCATATTTCTGATTGCCGCAGTTCTCATCGGCGTGATCGTGCGCTATTCCGCCATCGCGCTGGCCTATTCCGCCGTGAACGATTTGAAGGATGGGATCGCTGAAAGCGAGCGCAACATTGCGGCGCTCAACGTACAGCTGAACAACGCGCTGAACATTGACGCGGCGCGCGAAGCGGCGCTTGCGGCCGGGTTGGGATATCCCACGGCAGAGCAGATTGTGCGTGTGCGTGAAACGGTTGGCAACTATCAGAAAAATGATGGCGGTACGGATGGGGAACCCAACCAAAATCAGGACGCGAGCACAAATCCGGATGGGGACATGAATACGGACTGAGGTGCTCTCGCCCTTTGGAGGAAAACACATGGGAGCACCCGGCGTTTCTTACAAGAAAAGACTGCTTGCGGCCCTGGTCGTAATCGCCACGGTATTCGTGGTGCTCATCGGCCGGCTGTTCTATATTCAAGTCGTTCAAAGCGATGAATTGCAGGAGCGGGCGCTTTCGCAGTGGACGCGCGACACTTCCCTGTCTGCGGCGCGCGGCAGTATTCTGGATACGACAGGCGTGGTGCTTGCCCAGAGCGGTACGGCTTACAAGGTCGTGATTTGGCCGAACAGCATTGACGCAGTGGAGCGCACGCGCGTAGCAACGGAGCTTGCGGAACTTCTGGGGCTGGAATACGAAACCGTGCTCGCCAAAGTCAGCGACACAAAGAAGCAGGAGATTATCCTCGCCCGCCGCGTGGAGCGCGAGGTGATCGACCAGATCGCAGCCCGTAAGCTCGGCATGGGCGTTGGCACTGCGATTGACACAAAGCGGTATTATCCTTCGGGCACCCTGTTTTCCCAACTGTTGGGCTTCACGACCGTGGATGGCGTGGGACAATCGGGGCTCGAGCAGAAATATGACAAATACCTTGCCGGCGAGGACGGACGCATGATTACGGAGACCGACCGCAAGGGCAACGCGCTCGCCTACGGCGTGCAGGAAATCATCGAACCGGTGGATGGGTACAACCTCGTTTTGACGGTGGACAGCGTCTACCAATCGTCGCTTGAGAAGGCGTGCAAGGAGGCTCTTGAGGTCAATAACGCAGCGACGGCGCAGGGCATCCTGATGAATTGCAAGACCGGCGCGATCCTCGCAATTACCACGCAGCCGGATTATGATCCGAACGACCCGCCCCGCAAAGACGCGGAGCTTCTCGCTTCGGTCACGCGAAACCGCGTTGTGGCCGATGCGTATGAGCCGGGCTCCACATTCAAGCTTATCACGCTTGCTTCGGCGCTTGACAGCCACGCCATCGACGAAAGCTTCGGCATTTATTGCCCGGGATACCACATCGTCAACGGCGAGAAAATACGCTGTTGGAAGTCTGGCGGCCATGGCCAGCAAACCCTGTTTCAGGTGGTGCAGAATTCCTGCAACCCCGCCTTTATGGCGATGGCTCAGGCCATGGGCGTGGAAACCTTTTATGAATACATCTACGCGTTTGGCTTTGGCGCCTCCACGGGGAGCGGCATCACGGGTGAAGCGAGCGGCATCGTGACGCATCAGAAATACATTACTGAAAACACGCTCGCGCGCATCGGATTCGGCCAGAGCATCGCCATGACGCCATTGCAGCTTGTTACGGCTGTATCTGCGGTGGTGAACGGCGGCAACCTGATGCAGCCTTATGTGCTGAACCGGATCGTTGCAAATGACGGCACGGTGATCCTCCAGAACGAGCCTACGACCGTGCGGCGCGTCATCCGAGAGGAAACCTCTCAGCTGGTGCGTGAGATTGCGGAAAGCGTTGTCACGAGCGGAAGCGGCCGCAACGCTGCGGTTGCCGGTTACCGCATCGGCGGCAAAACGGGAACGGCGCAGAAGTATGAGGGCGGCAAAATTGCCGACGGCAAGCTGATCGCTTCGTTCATCGGCTTTGCTCCGGCGGATGACCCGGAATTCGTGTGCCTTATCCTGGTGGATGAACCGCAGGTCGGCACAGTTTTCGGAAGCACGGTTGCAGCGCCGTTTGTGAAACAAATGCTGGAGGAAACGCTGCGCCATGCGGGATACCTTCCCGAGGGAAGCGAAGAATCCGTGGCGGTTCCCCCGCTTGCGGGAATGACCATCGCGGAGGCCGCAGAGGCACTCAAGGACATCGGCCTTACCGCGACATATCAGGATGACAGTGCGGAACTTGTTACCGCGCAGATCCCTGTGGCGGGGCAAGCGGCTGTGAAAGGCTCGGGCGTACTGCTTTACACAGCGGACACGAGCGCGGAATACAGCACTGAAGGAGAAGACGAACCGGAGTTGGTTACCGTGCCGGATGTGTCGGGCATGACGCGCCTTAAAGCAAGCGATACGCTGAAAGCAAATGGGCTTAAAATTTTGATTTATCCGGAAAACCAGACGGGAAAGGCCATCCGCCAGTCCCCGATGGCCGGAGAGAGCGTTCCGGCCGGCACAGAGGTGCTTGTGGAATTTTCCAGCACCAACATCGGAGACGGATAATGCGCGCCGGCGAATACGGCGCAAAGGGGATAGAGTGGGACTGAAAGGAAATGGGGAATAAGAATGCTGCTTTCTGAACTTGCCGGCGCAACGGCGCATGAAAAATGCACGGGGAAGGACACACCGATTGCATCGCTGCAATACAATTCCCGCAAGGTTGGGAAAGGCGACCTGTTTTTCTGTGTCGTAGGCACATTTTCAGACGGGCACGCCTATGCCGCGCAGGCTGTTGCGGCAGGTGCGGCCGCGCTTGTGGTGGAGCATGAACTCCCGCTGCCCGTACCTCAGGTTGTCGTAGAAAACACGCGCATCGCAATGGCGGAAATGGCGGCGGCTTTTTATGGATATCCTGCGCGCGGCATGCGCATCGTAGGGGTGACGGGTACCAACGGAAAGACCAGCACCACTTATATGCTCAAGGCGATTGCAGAGCAATGCGGCTTAAAGGTGGGGCTCATCGGCACGATTCGCAACCTCATCGGCGAACGTATCGTTGATACGGAGCGCACGACGCCCGAAAGCGTGGATTTGCAGCGCATTTTGCGCGAGATGAAGGATGAAAGCGTGGAACTTGTGGTGATGGAGGCATCCTCCCATTCGTTGGATCAACGCCGCGTGCACGGCATCGAATTTGAAACAGCGGTCTTCACCAATCTGACGCAGGATCATCTGGATTACCATAAAACCTTTGAAAACTATCTTGCGGCAAAAATGCGCATTTTTGCGCAGGCGCGGCAGGCTGTGGTGAACCGGGATGACCCGCATGCGCAAACGATTCTCAATGGGCTTACGATCCCATGCAAAACCTTTGGAATCCGCGAGCAGGCCGACATTTCGGCAAGCGAGATCGATATTACCACCCGCGGCGTGCAGTTTGACATGCATTGCCCGCTCGGAACGATTCGGATGTATGTGCCGATTCCCGGCCTGTTCAGCGTGTTTAACGCGATGGGCGCCGTCGCTGCGGCAATTCAGCTCGGCCTCCCGCTTTCCGCCGTTAAAAACGGCATCGAAACCATGGGCAGCGTTTCAGGCAGGCTGGAACCCCTGCCTACGGGCGGACGGAATTTCACGGTGCTTTTGGACTATGCGCATACGCCGGATGCGTTGGAGAATATCCTTAAAACGGCGCGCGGCTTTGCAGAGGGGCGCATTGTAACGCTCTTTGGCTGCGGTGGAGACCGTGACCATGCAAAGCGCCCCATCATGGGTGAAATTGCCGGACGCTTTTCGGATTTCCTCGTTGTCACAAGCGACAACCCGCGCACGGAGGATCCGATGGCCATTATTGAGGCCGTGCTTGAGGGAGTCCGCAAATCCAGCTGTCCGCACGTTGTGGTGGAAAACCGTTATGAGGCGATCCGCTATGCGCTGGAGCATGCACAACCCAGGGATGTTATCATCCTTGCGGGCAAGGGACATGAAAACTATCAGGAGATCGGCAGCGGAAAGCGGCATTTTGACGAAAAGGAAATCGTTGCCGAACTGCTTAGCACAAACGAGAAATAACGTTTCGGGCATATCGCCCGGTTGGATACGGAGGATGTTATGCAATACCCGATTTATGCACTGTTGCTCGCTGCGATTGTAACCATCGCGCTCGGCCCCGCGCTGATCCCGCTGCTGAAACGGCTGAAATTCGGACAGACGGAACGTGACGACGGGCCGCAATCGCACCTTAAAAAAACGGGTACGCCCACCATGGGCGGCATGATGTTCATCGCCGGCATCCTTGTCGGAACGCTCGCATTCTCCCTCAATGCCACGGAGCTTGCGCTGCCTGCGCTGCTTGTTACGGTGGGGTTTTCTCTGGTCGGATTTCTGGATGATTTTTTGAAGGTGAAATATAAAAACACCGTGGGCCTTAAGGCATACCAGAAGATCATCGCGCAGTTCGGCATTGCGCTCATCCTTGCTTTATATGCCTACAACAGCCCCTTTGTGGGCTCGAAGATTTACCTTGCGTTTTTCGACGTGGAATGGGATCTTGGCGTGTTCTATATCCCGTTTGTGATGCTCCTCATCATCGCAACGGTGAACAGCGTGAATCTGACTGATGGGCTGGATGGCCTTGCTTCCGGCGTAAGCCTGATTTATGCTGTCACGATGGCGATTATCTTTTATTATATGTCCACTGTAATGATCCTGCCGAGCGACGCGGGACAAGCTGCGCAAACACAATATGCGGCGGAACTGAACTCCATGTCCATTTTCGCTGCGGCGGTTGCAGGCGGGTGCCTCGGGTTCCTTCGGTTCAACTCCTTTCCGGCGCGGATTTTCATGGGAGATACGGGATCGCTTGCCCTTGGCGGTGCGATTTCCGTGATGGCGATCTTCAGCCGTGCAGCGCTGCTGCTGCCCATCATGGGCGCATGCTTTGTCGCCTCCTCCGTTTCGGTGATTCTGCAGGTTGGCTCCTACAAGCTGCGCAAAAAGCGCATATTCCGCATGGCGCCGCTGCATCATCACTTTGAACTCAAGGGATATGCGGAAACGCGGATTGTGTCCGTGTACATGATCGTTACCACATTCCTGTGCCTTGTATGCCTTTTGGCATACGTGTAAGAGTTTGTTAAGCCGTTTGGTGCTTGTGGACGTAAGCCGTGGTTTTCTGATTGGCGCTTGGCACGGCAGACGACGAGGGTAAGGTGCTTGAGGCAGAGCGCGGCTCTTTTGCCTCAAGCCCCTTGGCCGCACCGAACGGCTCTTTTTTCAAACATGCGCATGGATGGTCTCCATGCGCTCAAGCATATGGTTTTATCGCAGCACCGGCTGCGGAAAGGAAGAATCTGCGATGGAAAACAGGAAAAAGCGGGCGCTTATCGTCGGCATGGCGCGCAGCGGCATTGCCGCGGCACGGCTTTTGTATGAAACCGGTTATGAAGTGACTGTGAACGACATGAAAAGCGAAATAGACGGTCTTACAGAGGCGCTTGGCGGCATAGAGTATACAAGCGCGCTCGGCAAAGCGCCTGAAACGCTGTTGGATGGAATCGACCTGATGGTGCTCAGCCCTGTTGTGCCCATCTTCGCTCCATTTGCGAAGGCGGCGCGCGCACGCGGCATAGAGGTCATCGGGGAAATTGAATTGGGGTATCGCTGCTGCGACCGCGGGACGAAATTCGTCTGCATCAGCGGCACAAATGGGAAAACAACGACCACTGCGCTTACGGGCGAACTGTTCCGGACGGCGGGCGCGCACACCTTTGTGCTTGGCAACATCGGAGTGCCCATCAGCGCACACGCCATGGAAACGCGCCCGGGGGACTATGTCGTGGCGGAGACGGCGGCGCTTCAGCTGGAAAGCATTGCATCGTTCCGGCCGAATGCGTTTGGGATGCTCAACATCAGCGAGGATCATCTGAACCGTTTCGAGTATAAGCTTGAAAACTATATCGCGGCCAAATGCCGCGGCTTTGAAAACCAGACGGAGGAGGATTTCGCCGTACTCAATTATGACGATCCCACCGTGCGTGATATGAAACGGCTTACAAGGGCGCGCGTAGTCTATTTCTCCCAAAAAGAAGAACTGCCGGAAGGGATGTTCCTGCGGGAAAACAGGATGATATTCCGGCTGAACGGTAAAGAGACGCCGTTGATTCATACCCGGGAACTGCAAATCCCGGGGAAACACAACATTGAAAACGCGCTGTGTGCAGCGGCTCTCTCGCTTTGCATGGGCATGGAAGCGAAAAAAGTATGCGAGGGGCTGCGCGCCTTCCCCGGCGTTGAACACCGCATTGAATTTGTGCGGGAAAAGGACGGGGTGGCATACATCAATGATTCCAAGGGCACCAACCCGGATTCCACGATCAAGGCTGTGGAGGCCATGACGCGCCCGACGATCCTGCTCCTCGGCGTAGGAGATTATGACAAACACAGCGATTTTACGCCGTTGTTTGAGGCGTTCGGCGGCCGCATCAAGCATGTGCTCGTCTCCGGCTGCAACATCCCGGCGGTGCAGGAAGCCGCGCGGCGCACGGGATATGGGAATGTGACCATATCCGACGGTACGTTTGAGCAGATGATACGCGATGCCAAGGCGCTTGCCGCACCGGGTGACGCGGTGCTGCTTTCCCCCGCGGCGGCAAGTTGGGGCAGGTTCAGCGACTATGAGCAGCGCGGGCGCATTTTTAAAGAGATTGTGCGCGCTCTCTAAGGCGGGAACAGAACGAGTTTAGGCGGAAAGGAGATGCGAAGCGGATATGGAGAACCGACTTGAGAAAAGAAGGCCGTTCTATACCGGGCAGCTTGATTTTCCGCTGCTGTTTGCAATCGCCCTGCTTTGCGCCTTCGGACTTGTGATGCTTTTTTCCGCAAGCTACTATTATGCGCAGAACACGGCAGCAACCAAGTACGACGGCTTCTTTTACCTGAAAAGTCAAGCGATATACCTCGCGGTCGGGCTCGTGGCGATGTACGTGGTTTCCCGGGTGGATTACCACTTTTTTGACAAGATCCGCGTGTTCGCGCTCGTGGGTACACTTCTTTTGATGCTGCTCGTGCTCGTCCCCGGCCTTGGCGTGAGCCGCAACGGCGCGCAGCGCTGGCTCGGTATCCCAGGCACGGGCTTTACGTTCCAGCCTTCCGAACTTGCAAAATTTGCGCTTATCGTTTACATGGCAGGGTTCATGTCCCGTCGGCCGCAGGCCATGAAGAACCTGACAAAGGGCGTGTTCCCGATGCTGTTCATCATGGGTGCGTTTGGCCTTGTGCTGCTGCTGCAAAAGAACATGTCCATGATGGTCATCCTGCTGATGACGGGCGTCGTGATGCTTTTTTTGGGCGGCGCGGAGATCAAGCACCTGTTGCTGCTCGCGGGCATCGCGCTGCCGATCCTCGTTGTGGCGGTTCTGATGGAGGATTACCGCCAGTCCCGCGTGCTGATGTTCATGAATCCGTGGGAATCGACGGAGGAGGGGGCGTATCAGCTTCGCCAGGCGCTCATTGCGCTCGGCGCGGGCGGCGTATTCGGACAGGGCTTGAATTTCAGCCGCCAGAAGCTTTTGTTTCTTCCGTATGGCGAAAGCGATTTTATTTTTGCTATCATTGGCGAGGAGCTGGGCTTTATCGGCTGTACGCTGCTTATCCTCGCATACCTGTTTATTATTTACCGCGGCATTCGCATTGCCATGCGCTGCAAAGATCGTTTCGGAAGCCTGATGGCGGCCGGTATTACGGCGGTCATCGGCATGCAGGCAGCCATTAATATAGCCGTTGCGACCAGTTCCATTCCGCCCACCGGGCAGACGCTGCCGTTTGTGAGCGCCGGCGGGACGTCGCTCATGATCTTTCTTGCGGCGGCAGGGATTTTGCTGAATATCTCACGCAATATAGAATGAGGAACGTTGCGTCCCTTTGCCGCATAAGTATGGAATGTGCCGTCTTGCGGCGGAGAGGAGAAAGCATGGCATCATTGATTGTGGCGGGTGGAACGCCTTTATCCGGGACGATACGTGTGAGCGGCGCAAAAAACGCCGCACTGCCGATCCTTGCGGCAAGCCTGCTTTCAGAAAGGCCTGTTGCACTGTATGACTGCCCGCGGCTCCGGGACGTGAAGAACATGCTGGCGATTTTGGGCGCGCTCGGCGTTCGTTGGGCTTGGGACGAGGAGAAGCTCCTGCTGGATACCTCCGCCGCAAATGCGTATGTTATGCCGCAGGGGCTTTCCAAAGAGCTGCGTTCTTCCATCTTCATGTTGGGGCCGCTGCTTGCCCGCTTTGGGCATGCGGTATGCACGTTCCCGGGCGGGTGTGAGATCGGTCACAGGCCAATCGACCTGCATTTGCGCGGACTCACCATGTTGGGCGTCGGGATCCGTGAAGAACATGGGCTCATCCTTTGCGATGGACACTCCATGACCGGCGCCGACATCCATCTGGACTATCCGAGCGTCGGCGCCACGGAAAACATTATGATGGCGGCCGTGCGGGCGGAAGGGGAAACGGTGATTCAGAACGCTGCGCGGGAGCCGGAGATTGAGGACCTTCAAACCTTCCTGCGCAAACTTGGCTATGGCGTTTGGGGTGCGGGCTCGTCCACCATTCGCATCTCTGGCGGCCGCGGCTGTGCTGACCATATGTCGGAGGGCGGCCCTGCAGAGCGGGATTGCATTGCGCACCGCGTGATCCCGGATCGCATCGTGGCGGGTACTTTGCTTTGCGCGGCGGCCATCACCGGCGGCGAAGTTACGCTTTGCAACGCTGTGCCGGCGCATATTGCGTCCGTCATGGCGAAACTGCGGGAGTCGGGATGCAGCATCCGTGCGGAAGGAGATGTGATCCGCATTGCTGCGCATGCGCGGCCGCGCGAAATCAAACTGATCGAGACGTTGCCGTATCCGGGCTTTCCGACGGATATGCAGGCGCAATTCTTTGCGCTGTGCACCGTGGCGGACGGCACGAGCATGATCGTGGAAAACGTGTTTGAAAACCGGTTCAAGCACGGCGCAGAGCTCTTGCGCATGGGCGCAAGCTTTACGCAGAAGGACCGGACCATCGTCATCCGCGGCGTGGAGCGGCTGATGGGCACGCGCGTTGTGGCGCGCGACCTGCGCGGGGGCGCGGCGCTTACGCTTGCCGGCCTTGCAGCGGAGGGCGAAACAATTGTGGAAAATGCGGAACTGATTGACAGGGGATATGAGCGTTTGGACAAAATGCTTGCTTCCCTTGGCGCAGTGATTCGGCGTGAGGATGCGGAAACAGAGGAGCCATGAACGAAGGGAAAAGGGAAAACCCAAACAGTGAAAACGCTCCGGAGCGTGAGCGCGTTTATGCGCCTACGCATGCAGGCTCCGGGACGCTGAATTTGCGCCCTTTTCAAAAGCATGGGCCGGATGAGGCGGCGCTGGAGCCTGCGGAGCAAACGAAAGCTCCGGTTGAACCGAACGCTTACAGCCCAGCACATATGGAACCGCCTCATGCTGCGGCTGTGGAGGACAAGCCTCTGCATCGGCCGGAAGCGGCCGGGACGGAATCCCCGGCCGAGACGGAGGGTGAGGCAAAGAAAGCAGGTGGAGAGGGCGGCGCACGGGACAGACGCCGGGCCGGCCATCACGAACCGGAAGAACTCCACGTGCCGACTGTGCGGGAGGCGAAGCAAAGTGCCAGAAGGCTCACCGAGCGGGAAAAACGCCGCCGGGAGCGCCGGCGGCGCATGGTGCGCCTGCTGAGCGCGGCAACCTTTGCCGTAATCCTGATCGCAGCGCTGCTGCTGACCTATTTCGTGCTCATCATCGATAAAATCGAGGTTTACGGCTGTGAGCGCTTTACGGAGGAAGAAATCCTTGCCGCCTCCGGGCTCAGTACAGGACAGCATATGTGGTTCGCAAAGCTTGGCGCGGCAAAGGCGGCTGTGGAGGCAGATCCATATATTGCGTCTCTGGAAATCATGCGCGTTTATCCGGACAAGCTGGTGCTGCGTGTGACGGAACGCAAAGAAAAGGCGGTAATTCTCGGCATGAACACGCATGCCGTGATCGATGGCGAGGGGTACGTGCTCTCCATCGGCACGCGCGCAAGCTACGAAGGGCTGCTTAAGGTATACGGCACCGGCGCGGGCGGCTATCACGTGAACCAGCGGCTTGGGGAAGAATCGGACTTTCATTCCCGCACGCTTGTAACGCTGCTTGCGGCTTTGGAGAATGCGGAGTTGCTCAATGTTGTGGAAACGCTGGATATCAGCAACCCGCTCAGCATCACCATGACGACCTTCGACGGGCTCGCCGTGCAGTTGGGCCAGCCGGATAATGCGGAAGAAAAATTGAACAATTTTCGAATGGTATTGCCGGCACTCATCGAGAACGGTTACAATAAAAGTGGAACGCTCGATCTGAGCGCAAAGGGATCTCCCGTGTATTCACCGCCGGATTCCGGTGCGTCTGCGCCCGCCGGCCCACAAAATTCCCCGGAACCGGGCCAAACGCCTGAGCCGGATGGAACGCCTGAACCGGATGGGACGGCTGTACCCAACGCGTCGCCCACACCCACCGGAGTGCCGGAGGATCCCTATTCCGGTTGAATGCGCTGACGCAACCGATGACCTCCGGTGTATAAAACTGGGAAATCTTCCTGTAGATTCCATTATAGTAGGTGAATGTATTGCACAACATATGGTATCTGTGGTATCCTTGTAATACTGGGAAAAGTATATCCTTGCCGTGCGTTTGTGCGCGGATGGAGGCGCCATGAGTCAATACACTGCCGTGCTGGATATTGGCAGTTCCAAGGTAATATGCCTGATTTGCAGCCCTGACGGAAAGGACAGCATTGTTGTCCACGGTGCAGGGATACGCGAGTATAAGGGATATAAGCGCGGCATTATGGAAGATGAGCAGCAATTTTCCGATGCTGTTGTGGATGCGCTCGCGCTTGCCGAAGGCGAAGCACGCCGCCGCGTACGCGAAATTTCCGTGGGAGTCCCGGCCCCCTTCACCAAACTTGTGCTGCATGAAGGGGAGGTTTCCCCCCGCGCACGCAACAAACGTGTGACGCACCGGGATATCGACGAGCTTTTAAACGCTTCGCTCGATTTTCAGTCGCCGGAAGGATACGAGCTCATACACAGTACGCCCGTTGAATTCACTGTGGATGGCGTAGTTCGTGCGGATGTGCCGCTCGGCGTTTCGGGCGAATCGCTGCGCGCTACGGTTTCTCATCTCTATGTGGAGGAACGATTCAAGCGTCTGGTTTCCGATTCGCTTTTGCGCGTCGGCCTGGATGCGGACATGTATATCGCCGTGCCGCTTTCCGAAGGGTTATTTGTGATTCCGGAGGAGGAACGCGCGCACCCGGCAGTGCTTTTAGACGTTGGTGCCACGCATACGGATGTTTGCGTGATGCGCAACTCCGCACTCGTTGCAATGCGCACCATCGATGTGGGCGGAAACCATTTTGCGGGGGATTTAAGCTTCGGACTCGGCCTTGCACGGCCTGTAGCCGAAACTGTCAAGCGCCGCTATGTTTATTCGCTGGATTATCAGGACAGTATAGATACGATCAGGATTCCGGGTGGCGGCGTGATGAATGTTGACCATGCGGCAATTCAGTACATCATTGAGGAGCGGACAAAGGAGCTTGCTTCGCTTATTTCCGAAGCAATTCGGGATATGGGCGTTGCGCTTACGGAGAACCTGCAGATTTACATGACCGGCGGTGGATTCACGCTCATGCGCGGCAGCTGCGAATACATGGAACGGTGCATCGGCTTTCCAATCCAAGTGCGCATGCCATGGATGCCAAGGCTATCCTCCCCAAACTATGCAAGCGCATTTTCCGTGATGGATTTCGTGATGCATGCAACGGACGAGGACAATGCAGGCCGGCTGGAGCTCACGGGCCCGCAGGGAAGCTTAATGAAAAAACTCAAGGATTTCTTTGTGAAGTAAGCTAAGGAGGAACACCATATGCCCATCGGTTTGGAACTGGATTTTGAAAGCGGCCAATTTGCGCAGCTGAAAGTCGTCGGGGTCGGCGGCGCGGGGAACAACGCGGTCAACCGCATGATTCAATACGGCTTGCGCGGCGTGGAGTTCATTTCCGTCAATACGGATAAACAGGCGCTCTACCTTTCGCGCGCCGGACAAAAGATCCAGATCGGCGAAAAGCTGACCAAGGGGCTTGGCGCGGGTGCGGATCCGGAGGTTGGCCGCAAAGCGGCCGAGGAAAGCCGGGATGCAATCACGGAAGCGCTCAAGGGAGCGGATCTTGTGTTTATCACCGCCGGCATGGGCGGCGGCACGGGAACGGGCGCAGCGCCCATCGTGGCGGAATGCGCAAAGGAGATGGGGATTCTCACAATCGGCGTAGTGACAAAGCCTTTCGCTTTTGAGGGCAAAGTTCGCATGAACAACGCGGTCAACGGCATCATGAACCTGAAGGATTCCGTGGATACGCTTATCATCATCCCGAACGATCGCCTGCTTGACACGGTCGGCAACGTCAGCCTTTCGGAAGCCTTCCGCGTGGCAGACGATGTGCTTCGCCAAGGCATTCAGGGCATCAGCGATCTGATTGCTGTGCCGAGCATGGTGAACTTGGACTTTGCGGATGTGCGGACTATTATGCGCGAAAAAGGAATGGCGCATATGGGCATTGGCATGGCGTCCGGCGAAAAGCGTGCGCTTGAGGCCGCGAAGCAGGCCGTTGAAAGCTCGCTGCTTGAGACCAGCATCAACGGCGCAAAGGGCGTCATCATTAACATCACGGGCGGCGCGGATCTCGGCATCCTTGAGGTTTCCGAAGCGGCGGCGTTCATTCAGGAATATGCGGACGGCGATGCAAACATCATTTGGGGCGCGGGCACGGACGAAGAATTGGGCGATGCGGTGCGCATCACGGTGATTGCCACAGGCTTTGAATCCGCAGATACGCGCTTGAACAACCGGCGCAATGCCGTACAACAGGAGCCGCAGCAAACCGTGCGCAGCACCGGCCGCGTAGCGGATGACTGGCGCAGGAAGGACGAGCCCTCCCTGCCCGGCTCAAACGCACCCAAACGCAATTTCTGGGAAGAGAAACGAAGCAAAGCGCCGCAATATACCTCTCCGCTGCCGGACGGAGAAGAGGTAACGCCTCATTTCACGAAGCAGGATCTTCCCAAGGGCGAATATAACCCAAAGGAAAAGAGCAACCTCGACCTGCCCAGTTTCCTGCGCAACAGGAACGATTAAAAGCTGCAAAATACGCATGAAACGAAGGAGCTCCGCTGGCGGGGCTCCTTCGTTTATGAAAAAGCGCAGAGCGTTTAGCCTTGATATGAGCAGCGCAGCCCTGCGCCGTTTTTTTCCAGTCAAAAGCCCGCATACAACGGCTCGACTTACAAATAATAGGCCTACGACCAAATATTTAAGTATTGTCGCAAAGGCAGCACAGGAGGGAACTGTTTTGAAAGCAACTGGGATTGTACGCAGGATTGACGAACTTGGCCGCGTGGTCATACCCAAGGAGATTCGCAGAACACTGCGGATTCGCGAAGGCGACCCGCTGGAAATCTTTACGGACCGCGAAGGCGAAGTGATCCTGAAAAAGTATTCTCCAATCGGCGAACTCGGCGATTTTGCCAAGGAATACGCTGAATCGCTCCATTTGGCGCTGGGACACACCGCGCTCATTTGTGATAAGGACAACGTCATTGCCGTTGCAGGCGCAAGCCGCCGCGAGCTTTTGGATAGGCCGCTGCACGACGATGTAGAGCAGATCATGAAACGGCGCGAGAAGGTGCTTGCTTCAGATGGAAACGGAGCCGTGCCGCACATTACGGCGGAGGATGGCGGAGACATTTATCAGGCGGCTGTTGTGGTGCCGATCCTTGCAGCGGGGGATGCGATCGGCGCGGTGATCCTCGTGAGCCGCGAAGCAGGGGCAGTGATGAGTGCCACGGAGCTGAAAGCGTGCGAAACGGCCGCAAATTTCATGGGAAAACAGATGGAGAACTAAATCGTATACAGCATCCATGCGGACGTGCTGCCCGGCAAACTGCCGGGCAGCTTTTTTGCGGCTTTCTATGGGAAATAATACCGAAAATATGAATAATCCGAAAAGAAACGTGGAATTCCTACACAAATCATTACATTCATGCTAAAATTATACTGCTCTTATATAACTGCAATTGCTGCGGCATGCCGCAAAACGCAACGGCGTAACGATTTAATAAAGGATTGCTTATGAAACGATTCACAGCGGTTTTTCTCACACTTGCTTTTTTCGTGGCCGTGGCAGCGTTCCCTGCACCCCAGGCATCCGCTGCGGCAGATTACAGTACCATCAAGGTCAAACTGACGACCAACAACGCTACCGTGCTTTCCATGAGCGTAAAAGGCGAATATTTTATCAACGAAAACGGAGCGTCCTTTCAAGGCGGCACGCTCACTTTGCGTACAAATCTGGATGGCACGCTGAGCGTGTCCCATTCGGGAGAGGGCGAGCTGTATACCGGCGCGTCCGTTTCCATTATGCGGGCGCAGATGAAGCCCTCTGCGGGTTATATGTATTTTAACTCGCGTTCTTACCTCGGCCATTTTAACGTGCGCGTTCTTTCAAGCGGTTTTTTGCAGGTTGTCAATGTCGTGCCTCTAGCGCATTATCTGTATGGAGTCGTCGGGCATGAAATGAGCAACACGTTTCCCATTGAGGCGCTCAAGGCGCAGGCCATTGCAGCCAAATGCTATGTGCTCACCTGCATGAAAACCGGCAATGCGGAATACTACATCGGCGATACGTCCACAGACCAGGTCTATAAAGGGTATACGCCGTCCAACACAAACGTAATCCGGGCGGTAGATGAAACGCTCGGTGAAATTCTTACCGTGAACGGCTCCATGCTCTGCACGTATTACGCTGCAAGCAATGGCGGGGAAACCAGTCTTGTGACATACGCTTGGAGCACAGGCAAGGGCACAAATGCGGGGTATGCCATCAGCCTGGATGAATACGATCTTAAAAACACGATGAGCCCAATTGAAAAAGTTAAGATCCCCATCAACGAGGCGGGTTCCATCAGCCGGGCGCTGTATGAAATGATTCTGACCAAAGCGGGAGCAGTGATCGGCGTGATGCCGACAGGTTTGGAGCTCATTAAGGCTGTGGAGGTGTATTCGCCCCGCTACAATGACGTGACGCGCAACATGACGCGCGTGAAAATGAGGCTTGGCGTCATTGCGGGCGGGTATCTTTACGATGACATTGAGCTTGACTTCAATGTGGCCGACCTTTTTACCTACGGCGTATTTACAAACGCTGCCTTGCGTACGTATTGGGGGGAATATGACGCATCTTCCGGCTGCTATGTTATCTACCATGCCCGATGGGGCCATGGAGTGGGAATGAGCCAGCGAGGCGCGCAGCAACGCGCGCTCGAAGGCTGGAATTATCGTGACATTCTGCGCTTTTATTATCCGGGCGCATCGTTTTCCACAATTGCGGTTTCAGAACCCGCAGACCCTGTGAAGCCGGGCGAAACTCCGGACGTATCTGAGGTTCCGGAAGGATTGACGCTTACAGGCTATGGCACGGTTACGGGCAATGTGAACTTCCGCAAAGGCCCCGGCACGGAATACGAAAGCTATGGGAAACTTACAAAGGGAAGCAGGATCCCGGTTTATGGAAAGTCGGGAAGCTGGTACCGTTCGGTTGTGGATGGGTATGATGGTTACGTCAGCGCCGACTATGTCGACTTTGTTCCGCTGGAGGGGCAAACGCCTGCGCCAACGGCTACGCCTGTGCCGTCACCCACGCCGGATCAGCCTGCCATTCTCGGCACGGGAAGCATCACAGCAAAGGATGTGAACTTCAGAACAGGGCCTGCCACAAGCTACAGCAGCCTGAAAAAGCTTGCGCGCGGCACGGAACTCACGGCATACGCGCTGCAAAACGGCTGGTATTATGTGAGCGTTGAGGGCGTTTACGGCTATGTAAGCGCGCAATACGTAAAATTGGCGCAAGCAGTACCTTTGCCTACGCCTGAACAAACCGCAAAGCCGGAGCCGACCTATTCTGCCGAGGCGGGTTTGGTGACGCGAAGCGGGGTGAACTTCCGCGCAGACGCTTCAAGCGCAAGTGCCAGGCTGCGGCAGCTTGAAAAAAATACTGGCGTTTATGTTTTGAAAAAGAGCGGGAATTGGTATTATGCGGCAGTGGACGGCCAATTTGGGTTCCTATATGCCGATTATGTGGAGCTGACGGGGGAAAAGGTTACGCTCGGAAGCGACGGTAGGCCGGTTTTGCCGGAGGAACCTAAGCCGGAGACGGGCAAAGGCATTACCACGGGGAATGTGAATTTCCGGGAAGGACCGGGGACATCCTACCCGTCGTTCGGAACGCTCAAAAAAGATCTGGAACTTACGCTGCACGCGCTTACGGATGGGTGGTATCGGGTGTCGGTCGGCGAACGGACAGGCTATGTGAGCTCAAAATACATCAATGTGACGGTTGCGCTTCCAGAGAAGGAAAGCAGCGACAAAGAGGAAACTTCGGAGCTTACCGTGCCGGATATCCTCGGCTTGGGACAAACTACGGCAAAGGTTAACTTCCGGGAACACGCTTCCTCATCGTCCAAAAAGCTTGGCCAGATCAGAAGCGGGGAAACGGTTACGCTCTATTCGCTTTCAGACGGCTGGTATGCGGCTGAATATAACGGCACGCGCGGATACCTTTACGCAAAATATGTGAAGGTGATTGCGCAGAGCGAGGAAGGCGCGGGCAGCGTCACGCCGGAGGGCGGCAGTTCCGCGCCGGAGGGCGAAACGTCCTCCGGGGAAGGAGTCCAGCTTGCAACAGGTGCGGCCACGGGAAAACTCAATTTCAGGGACAAACCTTCCACAACGGGCGGAAGCGTGCTTGCAACGCTGAAACAGGGGGAAGAACTTAAAATTTTGGGCGAAACCGGAGAATGGTATTATGTGCTCTACAACGGACGTGCAGGCTTTGCCTATAAATCCTATGTAAAGGTCAAAAGCTCCGGCTCGGCGGGCATTGCGCGCGTGAGCGATACAGTCGCGCCCATTGAAACCAGGACCACTGCAGAAGTCAACCTCAGGCAAGGCATGAGCACTTCGAGCAAGGTCATACGGCTGATGCCGAGCAAAGCATCCGTTATGGTTTATATGATTTTTGACGGCTGGTGCTTCCTGAGCCAAAATGGTACCTTTGGCTTTGCTGTTGCCGATTATATAAAGCTCGGATAAACAAAAGCATTTAAAAAGCGCGAACCGCAAGGTTCGCGCTTGAGGCTGTCGATCAAGTGGCAGCGCCACTTGATCGAGGATTTCACGTCGCGCTTGCGCCGGTGGCGCGGCCAGCGCTCCGTGCAAAGAAAGCCTTGCGCGGCAAGGCTTTTCGCTCGCGCCACACCTGTCGCCGCTCGCGATTGCAAGTCAAGGACTGCGGCCCTTGACAATCCCGGAGAGACTTTTTCGACAGACTGAAGCGCGAACCGCAAGGTTCGCGCTTTTCATGTTTAAATAAATCAGTTGAGAGCTTCCTTGAGCGCTTTGCCGGCCTTGAAGGCGGGGGCTTTGCTCGCGGCGATTTCGATTTCGGCGCCGGTCATGGGGTTGTGGCCCTTGTGCGCGGGACGCTCGCGAACTTCAAATACACCAAAGCCAACCAGCTGAACCTTGTCGCCAGCCTGAAGTGCTTCCGTGATGGTGGTAAGCGCAGCGCTAACGGCCTTTTCAGCGTCCTTCTTGGAGATGCCGCTCTTTTCGGCTACGGCTGCGATCAATTCGGTTTTATTCATGTCTTATATCCTCCTGATGTATTAAACGGATTTTGTCCGCCATTTATTGTATCAGCCTTTCCGCGATTGTACAAGCCCTATTTTGCCCAAATTTCCTATAAAATCAGCCCTTTACGCGCTCCCAGAATACGTCCAGCGCAGGAAGGCCTAACGCTTCGAGCGAGAGCCCCTCGGATAAAACAAGTTGCTCCATTTTTGTGAACCGTGTGACAAATTTTTCAGTCGACGCAGCAAGGGCAAGCTCTCCATCCAGGTGGAGCAGCCGCGCCGCATTGACCACCGAGAAAAGCAGATCCCCCAGCTCTTCGCTGATGCGGGCTTCGCTTTCCTGCTGTGCTAAGGCTTCGCGGAGCTCATGCGTTTCTTCCTCAATCTTGTCCAGTGCACCGTTTGGGTCGGGCCAGTCAAATCCCACATGCGCGGCTTTTTTTTGAACCTTCTTTGCGCGCATTAAGGCGGGGAAGCCATGAGGCACGGCGTTCATCATATCAGCGACCGTCTCCTGATGCTTTTCCTTCTTCTTTAAGTTTTCCCAATTGACAAGCACTTCATCCGAACCATTCACGCGCGTTTCGCCGAAAACATGCGGGTGCCGGTAAACGAGCTTTTGCACAATTCCGGTGCAGACGTCTCGAAGGTTGAACACGCGCAGTTCCTCCTCGATCTCCGCATGGAACACCACCTGCAGAAGGAGGTCTCCGAGTTCCTCACACAGCGCGTCCGCGTCCTCCCGGTCGATGGCATCCAGCACCTCGTATGCTTCTTCCAGAAGATCGCTGCGCAGCGATTCGTGTGTTTGTTCCGCATCCCAAGGGCAGCCGCCGGGTGCGCGCAGGCGTTTCATCACGCGCTCAAGCCCTTCCAGACCGTGGCGGGAAAGCTCGTCAAACGCTGCTGCGCGCAGGATAAGCGTACTTGCGGCGAAGAAGCCTTCCTGCCTGTCCAGCGCGTAAAGCGGCAGGGAGCGGACGGAGTAATCGCCGGCGTCGTCCATGGTGCAGAGCCAGACGGGGAATTCATCCGGATAATATTCAAGGAGCGCGAGCTTCACTTCGCTTGCGCGCATCCGCGTGTCAAGTTCTTCAACGCACAGCGGCACATAGGGGTCCAAACGGCAGGGGAGTGCGGTTGCGGGAAGGATGCGCAGGCTGTCCGCTGCAAACGGTACAGGCAGCGATGCCAGCGCGGCTTCCGCATAGCCGGAGGCGGGCAGAAGCACCACCTGCACCCCGGCCGCTTCGGCTGCCTGCCGGATCGTTTCAAGCTGGGCTTGCCCCACGCCGCGGCCTGGCACGGCATAGACCACATCCTCCTCCGGTGCCGAAAAAAGGCGCGCTGCAATTGCTGCGTTGAGCGCATCGAAGTCTTCGGCTGCGCAGTAAAGGTCATCCATGCTTTCAAAGGGAATGCCCGCCTCGCATATGCGGCGGGCGGAAGGGTGTTCCGACGTCTGCAAAAACAGGCGGGGGGCATGTGTTACCGCATCCCAAACGGCAAGGGAAATGCTTCTTGGCGTCGCAAGCGGCGCGATGGTAATGGTTTTCATTTGTTTTGTCCTTTCGGGTACAGCAGGCGGCGCAGCTTTGTGCCGCCCGGGATCAGCGCAAGCTCGTCATAGGAGAACATGCGAAGCAGCACGACAAGCACTGCGTATACGGCAACGCCCGCACAAACTGCACCAAGCGTTGCAAGCGTAGTATGGCCGCTCTTTGCCAGAGCGGCATAAGCAAAGTGTACGGCGGCGCCCATGGCGAGCGATGCGGAGAGCGGTTTGCCGAACACATCAAACAAAGGGAGCTTAAGCCTTGCGCGCCGCGCCGTATAGATGGTGTCCGCGATGCCGGCGAACGCGTAGCATACCACGGTGGAAACCGCTGCACCCTGAATGTTTACCGAAGGAAGGTTCATAAGGAAAATCAGTGTCACAACTTTCAGCAGAAAGCCGATGAACAGGTTGAACACGGGCACGTTCTGCTTCCCCATCCCTTGCAGGACCCCGGTCATCGTCTGCACCATGGAAAGAAAAACTACGCCGATGGCAGCTGTGTGCATCAGGTCGGCAGCGAGGGCAAGCTCCGCTTCGGTCAAACGCGGATAAAGCAGGGAAAGGATGGGCTTTGCAAGCACAAAAAGGCCGGTGGCGCACGGCAGGCCGATGATGAGCGCAAGCTTTAACCCCATGCGGGAAGCATTGCGCACGCTCGCGCTGTCCCGCTTGGCCATTGCCGCCGAAATCGCGGGCACAAGGCTCATCGCAAGCGCCATAGTGAGTACGCCGGGCATATTGGTGAGCGTCGTTACATTGGTGCGCAACAGCGAAAAAGCGGTCTGCGCAAGCGACGTTTCATAGCCGAGGTTGTCGGTCAGAATATTGATGATGAGCGCCACATCCACAATGCCTGCAAGCGAGCTGATGGAAGCGCCGATGGTAACGGGGACTGCAATTTGCAAAAGATTTTTTGAGATAATGCCGAAACCGCGCGGCTGTGTTTTGGGGCTTCTGCGCAGCTTTGCATCAAAGCTGCGCTTTTTCAGGCGGTACATCAGCCAAATCACAACAAGTGCGATCAGCTCGCTCGCCGTCACACCGATGATCGCGCCCATAGCCGCATATTCGGGGCCTTTGGGCAAAAGCTTTACCGCAAGGGCAAGGCCGATGACAAGCTTGCCGAGCTGCTCAACAATCTGGGATACGGCGGTGCCGGTCATCTGCTGCATGCCCTGCAGATAGCCGCGATATGCGCACATGATGGAAACAAACAGGAGCGCGGGTGCGAATGCCTGAAAAGAAAGGTAGGCCGCATCAAGGCCGGAGCTTGCGGCAAGCGGTTTGGCCAGCAGGAACATCAAAAGGCCCAGCACGATGCCAATGCCGCAAAGGAGCTTTTGCGCGGTTTGAAATACCTCGCGTGCGCCGCGGTAGTCGCGCATGGTCACGCGTTCGCTCACAAGCTTCGAGATTGCCGTCGGAAGCCCGGCGGACGCGATCACAAGAAGGCCGGAATAATACGGATAAGCGACTTCATAGTAGCTCATGCCCTCCGGGCCGACCTGGTTGGCAAGCGGTACCCGGAACAGCGCACCGATGATTTTTACGATAAGGCCCGCAGCGCCGAGGATTGCCGCGCCCTGTACAAAGGAGGATTGCTTCTTTTCCATAAAACACCTGCTTCAACAACAATGCCGCGTGCGACCGCACAGAAGGCGGAGCCGCGCAAAAGGGCGCATGACCGCGTCGGCGGCAAAAACGGCCCCGATCCATTATAGCAGATATATTGGCTAAAGTTTGAAAAATTCGGCAATATTTCAAATTTTGCCACAGTTTGCTGTATGGAGCGGGGATTTGCGGTATAATGATAATCTAAACAGCGCACGAAGTTTCTATTCCAGAGATGGAGGTTTATTATGAAGGTAACGGTGGACGGAGTCGCCGCAGAACTCAAGCATGGCGAAAGCCTGCTGGATGCGGTAAAAAAACTTGAATTGGACAGCATTTCACTGCGCAAACGCCCGCTCGCGGCACAGATTGGCGGCGAGGTATTCAGCCTGCGCTATACGCCGTTTAAAGACGTGGACGTGCATCTTTTGCGCTATGGGGAAGAAACGGGCCGCCGCGTTTATGAACGTACGCTGCAGTTCATCCTGATTGCCGCGGTGCGCAGGCTTTTCCCCGCGGCGCGCGTGCAGGTGCGCTATTCCCTCGGGCCGGGGCTGTACATTACAATCGAAAAAGACCCCGAATTGACCGAGCAGGATGTGCTGCGCCTTGAAAGCGAAATGCGCCTCATTATCCGCGCGGCATTGCCGCTTGAGCGCAGGCGTCTTTCCATTGACGAGGCGATCGCATTCTTTGAAAAGGACGGCCAGCTTGATAAGGCACGGCTTCTGAAGTGGCGCAAGTTCAGCTATTTCGACGTATATTGCCTTGGGGATTACAAGGATTATTTTTACGGCGAAATGGCGCCCGGCACCGAATATGCGGATGTGTTTCGGCTCAAGTTCATGGATGGGGCGGTGATCATGCTCATGCCCCGCAAGGATGAACCGGACGTCCCTTCGGAATACACGGACATGACGAAGCTTGCGTCCGTATTCCGCCAGAGCGATGCCTGGGGCAAACTCATGCATTGCGATACCGTGAACGAATTGAATACGCGTGTGGAAAACGGCAGCATCCGTGAAATTGTGCGCGTAAGCGAAGCGCTGCACGAAAAAAGCTATGCGGCAATCGCGGATGCCATCGTTGCAAAAAAGGCGCGCGCAGTGATGGTTGCAGGGCCGAGCTCATCCGGAAAGACCACAAGCGCGAACCGCATCGCAACGCAGCTTCGCGTGCTTGCGCAGGATCCCATCATGCTTTCGTTGGACAATTACTATCTGGACCGCGATGTGATCCCGCGCGATGAACACGGGGAGATGGATCTTGAACACATCAATACGCTTGATATTCCGCGCTTCAACCATGATCTTGCGGCGCTTCTGCGCGGCGAGGAGGTTGAGGTGCCCCGTTTCGACTTTAAAACCGGCAAACGTGCTCCGGAAGGGAGTGTGCTTTCCGTAAAGGCGGACCAGCCGCTCATCATCGAAGGCATCCACGGCCTGAATCCGCTGCTGCTGACGCAGGAAGTGCCGGATGATGCGGTATTCCGCGTGTATGTAAGCGCGCTGACTACGCTGAACCTTGACGACCATAACCGCATCCGCACCACGGATGTGCGCCTGCTGCGCCGCCTTGTGCGGGATTATGAAACGCGGGGCGCATCTATGGAGCATACGCTTTCCATGTGGCCTTCGGTGCGCCGGGGCGAGGAAACGTGGATTTTCCCCTATCAGGAGCATGCCGACGCACTGTTTAACACAACGCTCGTTTATGAAATTGCCGTGTTGAAAAAGTATGTTTATCCGCTCCTGCGCGAGGTGCCGCCTACAAGCAAATATTACGCCGAGACGCGCGATATCGTAAAATTCCTCAATTATATTTTGGATGCGGATGTGGAGGACGAAATTCCCCCCACGAGCATCCTTCGGGAATTCATCGGCGGCAACACCTTTTACCGGGAAGACTAGCGGGAAAAAGGCCGGCAAAAATGGAGGGGGAAACGCTATGCGCTTTGTATCATGGAATGTAAACGGCCTTCGTGCCTGTCTGGGGAAAGGGTTTGAAGAATTTTTCCGCATCATCGATGCGGATATAGTCGCCCTGCAGGAGACAAAGCTTCAACCGCACCAAATCGAGCTTGCGTTTGAGGGCTACGAGCAGTATTGGCACAGCGCCGTGAAGAAGGGATATTCCGGCACGGCGGTGTTCACACGCATCCCGCCGCTTGCGGTCAGCTATGGCCTGCCGGATGAGGCGGAGCTCGGCTTCGCGCCGGAAGGGCGCGTGATCACGCTGGAATTTGAGGAGTTCTATTTTGTGACGTGCTATACGCCCAACGCCCAGCGGGAACTGACCCGCCTTTCCTACCGGATGGACTGGGAGGACGCTTTCCGTGCATACTTGAAATCGCTCGACGCAAAGAAGCCCGTTGTCATCTGCGGCGACCTGAACGTGGCACATCAGGAGATAGATCTAAAAAATGCAAAATCCAACCGCGGCAACGCGGGCTTCACGGATGAGGAGCGCGCAAAGTTCACGGAGCTTCTCGCCAGCGGCTTTGTGGATACGTTCCGCTACCTGTATCCGGACAAGACCGGCGCCTATTCCTGGTGGAGCTACATGTACAATGCCCGGGCCAATAACGCGGGGTGGCGCATCGACTATTTCCTTGTAAGCGAGCGCATCCGCGGCTGCATTGAAGAAAGCAGCATTTTGCCGGAGGTAATGGGCAGCGATCATTGCCCCGTGATGCTAGAGATGGAGGAGATTTGAGCATGGAGCGTTTTTATCGGATGGCGCGCGGCGCAAACCGGCGTTTTCCCGGAGGAAACGAACCGTTCCAAATTGTGACGCGGCTCTTGGAGAAATGCGGAGAAGTTGCCGCAGAGGTGAACCTCTGGGAAGGCAGCGGACGAAAACGCGAAAAACACGGCGCACCGCAAAAGGAGAATCTTGCAAACGAGATTCGTCAGGCAATGGTGGCTTTGACACAACTTGCGCTGTATTACGGCGTGGAAGAACAATTGGAAACGCAGATTGAGGAGAACCTTGCGCGGCTGCGCGCGGAAGGGTTGGAATAAAATGCGGTATGCGTTGGATAAAAGGGAAACGGTTCGGCTCAATGGATGGAACCATGCGCTGTGCTATCGCGCGGCGGAGGAGAACCTGCCGTTGATGCTTTTTCTGCATGGCGGCCCCGGTGCGCCGGACAGGCACCTTGTATTGGGCTGCCAATCTGCATTGGCGAAGCATTATACGCTCGTGTGCTGGGATCAGCGCGGGGCGGGACTCAGCTTTGCGCCAACGCTTGCGGAAAAGGAACCGATGACGCTCCCACAGGTATTGGAGGATGTGCGGCAGGTAAAGGAATATCTGTTGAAAAAATTTAAGCAGGATGCGCTTATTCTTGTTGCGCATTCATGGGGCACACTTCTTGGAACATTGCTTTGCAGCGCGTATCCGGAGGGAATTTCCGCATACTTGGGCTCGGGGCAAATGGTTAACGGTGCGGAAGGGGAGCGTCTTTCCTATGAGTTCGTTTGTGAAGAAGCCGCGCGGCGCGGAGATGCGGAGGCGATGCGCGAGCTCCAACGCATCGGCGCACCGGAAAAAGGACGCTATTCCACGCCAAAGGGTGCGTGGGTGCAGCGGCGTTATGTGAAAAAATACGGTGGGGTTTCCTTCAGAAAGAGTACAAAGTGGAACAGCGCACTTCTGCCTGCGCTGCGCTCAGGAGCCTATACGCTGGGGGAACTATATCACGCGTGGGATGGAAATGCCGGCTGCATCCGGGCACTATGGGACGCGGTGTTGGAGCAGAACCTGATCAGGGACGCGGCAAAGCTTGAAATGCCCGTCTGCCTATTGGAAGGGCGGCATGACCAATGCACGCCGCCCGAGCTTGCAAGAGCATGGTTCGATGCATTGCAGGCTCCAAGAAAGCAATGGGTCTGGTTCGAGCATTCCGCGCATACTCCAATGCGGGAAGAGCCCGAGGCTTGGCGGCAGGCTGCACTTGCGTTTTTGAAAATAGCGGAACAGAAGAATTAAATGCCCACCTGAAGATTCGCGCCCGCATCGAGCCTGCCCTCGACGATGGGCGTTTTGCTCGTAAGAAGCGTTGTTACGCCCGCGCCAATAACGCGGGGTGGCGCATCGACTATTTTCTTGTAAGCGAGCGCATCCGCGGCTGCATTGAAGAAAGCAGCATTCTGCCGGAGGTCATGGGCAGCGATCATTGCCCCGTGATGCTGGAGATGGGCATGCCGGAATAAGCAAAAACAGAGCTGATAGGAATTGGGCTGAGGCCGTAAAACAGGAATGCAAACATGGCCTCCTGAACCAAAACGGTTTGGGAGGTTCTTTTTGTGGGCAATAGACTTTTGCAAACTCTTCTGTTATTCTAATTCAAAGAAGAACGCAGCAAATACGGATTTGTGGAGGAGGAAAATGACGGAATATACAATTGAACGTGCCAAGTTGGGTGACGAAGAAGAATTGGCATATATACAGACAGAAAGTTGGAAAGCAGGGTTTAAGGATATATTGAGTGACGATGTGCTGCAAAGATATACTCAAGTAAATAAAGCAACCGAAATGTATCGCCATATATTGGATCAGAATATCGGAAACGGCTATTTGTTGAAAGTTGAGGGCAAGCCACATTGTATCGCATGGTGGGATGCCACCCGCGAGAAGGATATGCCTGGCTATGCCGAACTCATTTGTATTCATAGTTTACAGAATCAATGGCGAAAAGGGTATGGCAGTAAGATGATGGATGCCGTGCTACATGATGTTGCAGCGGCAGGCTATTCGAAGATTATGCTTTGGGTTTTTGAAGCAAACACAAGAGCAAGACGCTTCTACGAGGTACATGGATTTGCAGCCAACGGAAAAGCAAAGCGAAGCCTTGAAGCGATAGAGGTTTGTTACGAAAAGAACCTTTATGAGTAGGAGCTTTCAGGCCGCATGTGAGTATATTGATGCTGCGGCAAGACAATCCCTCAGGCAGCTTCGCTGACAGCTCCCTTTACATAAGGGAGCCTTGGATGCCGTAAGCGCCAATACATAAAAATGGAAACCCGGCCTATGATCGCAGTCACAGGTCGGGCTCGTTGTCTTATGGACACCGGCAGATTCCCCCCGGCGGCTTTCGTCCTTCCGTAAACCCGGCAGAGCCTGAAGCGTTACACCCCCATATAATCCGCGAGGTTCGCACCCGCATCGAGCCTGCCTTCGATGACGGGAGTTTTGCTCGTAAGGAGCGTTGTTACGCCCGGGCCGTGGCCCATCTTGATACAATCGCTGTGGATGACGATCCCGATGGTGCGCGCGCCGCCGAGATAGCCCCGGCCGAAGGAGGTATCGCAATCCTCCAGCAGCACAAAATCACCATAGCGGAGCTTGTGAAGCCCAAGGCGGACGATTTCGTCGTGATCCGCGGTCATGATGTCATAATCTCCGCTTGTGGAACTTGCGGAACCGACGCCGCTGCCCATGAGATAGGCAGGCACGCGTGCGGCAACGGGCACAATCAGCTTTCCATCTTCCACGGAGATGTTCATTTTCTCAAACAGGTTTGGGTCAAGGTTCATGCAGGCAACGGTGCGTTCAAAGCCTTCGATCTGCATGCCCTGCCCCTGGGCGCGCACCTGAATGCGGTCGCCGATGGCCATACGCTCGAGCGCATCCGCCGGAAAATAGCAGATCACATGCTCCACACCGCCATGGGTGCCGGTCACAAAGCCGCGCGCACCCTTTGCGTCGCCAGAGATGACAACCGCCGTGTTGCCGACGCAGGAAAGCGTGTTGAAAGCAGCGTTTTCGGCTTTGTCCGGGTTGAGCACCGTAACGCCCGGCTCCACATGGTCACATTCCATGGCATAAACGGAATCGCCAATCTTCACATTGTAAGTGATTGCGCCTGTGGCGGGCAGCACATGGGCAATGCCATCATGGGAGATGCGGTATGGGCCGCCCATATAGGGATGGCGTACCATGCCTGCGACACTCTGCATCACAAGGCGGGCAGAATTGATCTTTGCTTTTTGCATAGGGCTCTCCTTTCAGTTTGTGCGGGATCATGCGGAAATGAAATCTTTTCCTTATGATACCGCAAACAGAGGAAAGCTTCAAGCTGTCAGAGCGTTGCAAGATAGCCGCTTAAGAAAGAGATGGGGAGCGTAAGCAGGCACCAGAGCAGCGAGAACGGCAAGCAGACCTGCCCATACAGGTTGAGGGGCATTTTGGAATAATCCCACACGTTGAGCTTCAGACGCACATTCACAATCGCGCCCGCGACAAATTCGATCGCTGTGATCACAAGCCCGCCGACAAGGCACTGCGCGAAGAGCGGAAGCGCGAAGCGGAGAAACAGCCCGTGCAGCAGCAGAAGGGCCAGCCCGCCGGCGCAGAACATCGAAACGTGGCTGCGGCCGCGCCAAAGGAGCTCCAGCAGAACATAGAGCGTGCCGCCGAGAAAGAATGCAAGAAGGAAAATACTTAATTTCATGCCAATATTGTTTACAGTTAGCCGGTTTTTTTCTCGTAAGAAAGATGGTATAATTTAGAAAATGCGAAACGTAAACAGGGGGAACGGCGATATGGCAACAAAGATTTGGGCACATAGAGGGGCGAGCGGGTATGCGCCGGAAAACACCATCCCGGCGTTCAAGCTGGCGGTGGAGCAGGGCGCAGACGGCGTGGAACTTGATGTGCACATGAGCTCGGACGGGAAGCTCATGGTCATTCACGACGAAACGGTGGACCGCACTTCAAACGGTACGGGCCGCGTGGTGGATATGACCTGCCAGGAGCTCAAACGCCTGGATTTTTCAAACGGCATGGAAGGCTATCAGAACGTCCGTATTCCAACGCTGCGCGAAGTGTACGGCCTGCTCAGAAACACAAACCTTACCATCAATGTGGAGGTCAAGTGCGACGTTGTAATCTATTACGGCATATGGGACCATCTGATTGCGCTTGAACGCGAGATGGGCATGCAGGGGCGCATTCTGTATTCCTCGTTCAATCATTATGTCCTTTTGAAAATCCGCGAGCTTGATCCGGAAGCAAAGATCGGCCTTCTTTATTCCGATGCAATGGTGGACCCATGGGTTTATGCGAAGTATGTGGGCGCAAACGCGCTGCATCCGCATTACCTTGCCGCGCTCAACTGCCCCGGCATACTGGAAGGCTGCCGTAAGGCGGGCGTGGATGTGAACCCATGGACAGCGAACGACCCGCAGGTAATGCGCGAGCTGATTGAAGCGGGCGTGAATGCGGTCATCACGAATTATCCGAACCTCGCGCTGCAGGCGGCGGGACGGTAATTAAAAAACAATTTTTCGGGCGGGAAAACTCCTGCCCGTTTTTATTTAAAGAGCAAGAATCACAAGCATTCAAACGATAAACGCACAGGATTCGAGCGGTTGCGCAACCGCTCCTTGCTTGACGCAAAGGGGAAGGCTGTGATTTAATAAACCCATCTCATTTTCCGGGGGAGGCAGCATGAAAAAATCATATCCAATCGGAAAAACACTCGCCCGGCTTGTGCAGAACGCATGGCGGCAAAACAAACGTCTGTTTGCAAGCTTTGGGATTTATACGCTTGCTGCGGCGGTTTACCCGATGTTTGCCGTGGCGCTGCCCAAGCTTGTGCTCGGGGAGCTGACACAGCCGGCGCCTTCTGCCGAGCGGCTCGTTTTTATTGCGGTGGGCTTCTTCCTTGCGGCAGGCGGCGTAGGGGCGCTGAAAACCTATCTGTACTATGCTTCTTACCATAAACTTGGGCTGCTGCGGCTTGAATACCTCAGAGACATGCTGAACAAGAACCTCACTATGCGCTATTGCAATACCGAGGACGCTAAGTTCTATGACGAGCATGAGCGCGCGCTGAATGCCGCAAACAGCAACGATAACGGCGTGGAAGGCGTATACCATGCGCTGTATGAAACCCCCGCCGTGCTTTTGACGGTGCTTGCTTACGTCGTGTTCATCGGCATGAAAAGCATATGGATTCTCGCGGCGCTGCTGCTGCATGTGGCCGCCGTGTTTTGGGTGAGCCGGGAAACGCATGCCTTCCAGCACGGCCTGCATGCAGAGATCGGCCATGCAGAGCGCCGCGTGCGGTATTATTCCAACACCGCCAATGATTTTTCCTTTGGCAAGGACGTGCGGCTTTACGGGTTTCAATCCCGAATCCTTGATAATTTCAAACGGGAGATCGACGCATACGTTGCCATCATCGCGCGCGTCAAGCGCCGGGAATTCCTGTTGGGCTTCCTTGCGCTTGGCGCGCTTCTTTTGAGCGATGCGGCGACCTACGGCCTCCTTGTGCGGGATGTAACGCGCGGGATGCCCATCGCGGATTTTTCGATGTACCTTGCGGCGGTGCTGAGCCTTTCGGCGCAGCTCAAGCTGCTCGCGGAAAAGGCGGGTACGGTTTACAGCGAGGGGGAATATGTCTATGACATGTTCCGCTTTCTGGATGAGGATCTGGGCGAACACGGCGGCACACACCCTGCGATCAGTGGGGATACGCTTGAGATCGAATTCAAAAACGTGAGCTTCAAATACCCGCGCACGGAAAAATACATCTTTAAAAATCTGGATTTTACAATTCGCAAGGGGGAACGCCTTGCGATCGTAGGGGTGAACGGCGCGGGGAAGTCCACGCTTGTGAAGCTGATGACCGGCCTCTTTGCGCCGACGGAGGGAGAAATCCTCATCAACGGCGTACCCATCGGCGCATTCAATAAAAAAGCGTTATATTCAATGTTCTCCGCGGTGTTTCAGGAGGTCAACACGCTTGCCTATACAGTGCTTGAAAACGTGGCCTGCCATGCGGAGGGAGACAGGGCGCGCGCCATGGACGCGCTTGAACGCGTAGGGCTTGGCGGCAAAGTGCGCGCGTTCCCAAAAGGCCTGGAGCAGACGCTTCTCAAGATCATCGAAAAGGACGGCACGGAGCTTTCCGGCGGCGAAGCGCAAAAGCTTTCCATCGCCCGCGCGCTGTATAAGGATGCGAACATGGTCATCATGGACGAACCAACCGCCGCGCTCGATGCGCTTGCCGAAGCGGAGATTTACGAAAACTTTGCCGCGCTTGTGCAGGGGAAAACGGCGGTGTACATTTCCCACCGGCTTGCGAGCACGAAGTTTTGCGATCATATTGCCCTCTTTGACGGGCAGGGCCTTGCCGAATACGGCACGCATGAGGAACTGTTGGCGCTCGGCGGCAAATATTTTGAAATGTTTACCGTGCAGGGGAAGTATTACAACCGGGCTTCGGAGGAGGTGGGCGCATGAAACAGTGGGAAAAGCTTCGCCTGTTTTTTTCGATTGTGTGGCGTACCTCGCATGCTTATGTGCTGCTGATGGCGTCCTCTGTGCTGCTCGCGGGGGCGCAGGTGCTTCTGAACGTGCTGCTGCCGAAGTTCCTGATTGACGAGCTGACGGGCGCGCTCCGCGGCGAATACCTTCTGCTTTATGCGGGGATGATCGTGGGGTTGAACCTTGTGCTCGCACTTCTGAACAGTGCCGTGAAGCGTGGGCTTGATGAAAAGGAGCTCTATGTAAACAACATGATGGACCGCGTTATGGCGGAAAAGGTCATGAAGGTGCCGTTCGGCTGCCTTGAAACACCGGAATACCTCGATTTAAAGGAACGCGCCCTGTTCGCGTTCAACAACCAAAGCGCGCCCTACCAGATGATCCGCAACACGGCGCAGTTCCTGCAAAGCGCCTTGATTATCATCACCACGCTTGCGGTGATGCTGACGCTCAGTCCCGTGTTGGTCCTGCTTTTGATGTTGTGCGTGGCGGCGAACCTGTTTGCATATTCCCGCGTGATGCAGGATCAACTCAAATTTTATGCGAGCCTCATCCCGATCAACCGCAAATATGGGTATTATGTGAACCTTGGATTCCAGGATACACTGCAAAAGGATGTGCGCCTTTACGACATGAGCGGCATGATTTCCGGCCGCGTTACGGACTATGGCCGGGAAATCAGCGGGGAATGCGACCAGTTTTATAAAAAAATGGGGCGGTTTCAGGGCCTGAGCGGCGCGCTGAACGATCTGCAATCCGCGCTCGCGTACGGCTACGCCGGGCTGCGTGTGCTCGGCTCCCTTTCCGGGAAGGCTCCGATCAGCCTCGGTTCGCTTACGATGTATGTAAGCGCTGCGGCAAGCTTTGCAAAGGCCGCCACGGACGCGGGCGCAAGCGCGGTCACCATCACGGCGATGCTGGGCTATCTTGAACCGTTTCTGCAGTTCATGTCCCTGCCGGAGGAAAGCGACTTTGGCGGAACGTTGCCGTTCTCCGAAACGGTTGAATCCATCCGCTTTGAACATGTGTCCTTCCGGTATCCGGGCAGTGAGACGCGCGTGCTGCACGACGTTTCCTTTGAGATCCGCGGTGGCGAAAAGATTTCCATCGTGGGGCTTAACGGCGCGGGCAAAACCACGCTTGTGAAGCTCATTTCCAGGCTGTACCGGCCGGAGGAGGGGCGCATTCTGCTAAACGGTGTGGATATCTTTGAATACGAACACACGTCCTACCTTGCCTCCATTGCGGCAGTGTTTCAGGATTACAAGCTTTTTGCGTTCAGCATTGATGAAAACATCACCGGCTGCCGTCCCGGCAGCGACCTTGTGGGCACGGGCACGGTAATCCGCCGCGTAGGGCTGAATGAGAAAATGGCGGAGCTTGACGAGGGCGTGTATTCCATGCTCGGGAAGTCCTACGATGAAAACGGCGTGGAGCTTTCCGGCGGCGAGCGGCAGAAGGTCGCAATTGCCCGCGCGCTTTATAAAAACGCACCCGTCATTATTCTTGACGAACCGACGAGTGCGCTTGACCCGCTCGCAGAAGCCGAAATCTATGAGAATTTCAATTCGCTCATCGGGGATAAAACGGCGATCTATATCTCGCACCGCATGTCCTCAAGCGTCTTTTGCGACCGTATCCTGCTCCTTGACGGCGGCACGGTCAGCGGTTTTGACACCCATGCGGCACTCATGGAAAAGGCGGACGGACTGTATTACAAGCTGTTCAATGCGCAGGCGGAAAATTATCGGATAGAAAAGAACGTGTAGCCCGGAAGCGCAAACACCACGAGGTTATCGGAAAAGGATTGATTGGGTGTACGGATAAAAAGGGCCTTTGGAGCGTTTTCTCCAAAGACCCTTTTTCAAACGCTGGGTTTATTCTTCGCCGCCGAGCGCCTCAAGCTTTGATTTCGGCTGTTCCGGCCTGCTGTCGCCGTGCTTCACAAAAAGCATTGTGCCAAAGGCGATGGCAACAAAGATCGTTGCATAGGGGAAGAGCGTCGTCATGCCGATCTTATCCATCAAAAGGCCGCTGAAGTATGGCGTTATGGTTTGCGCTGCCATGCTGGCGGTGTAGTAGAAGCCGGTGTATTTGCCGACGTCTCCGCCGCGGGAAAGCTCCACTACCATCGGGAAACTGTTGACGTTGATCGTTGCCCAGCCAATGCCCGCGAGCGCGAACATGCAGTTCATCACAAGCGCGGAGCTTCCCTCCCGCAGGAAGGAGGCCACGCCAAACGAGGTCGCAAGCATCACGATGCCGGCAAGGATCGTTTTCTTCCGCCCGATTTTTGAGGCGATCATGCCAACGGGCAGATAGGCCGCAACCGCCGCGATGTTTGCAAGCAAAAGCGTCGTGTTGTAGTCGAGGTCGAGCACCTTCCCGGCATAGACGGAATATTTCGAAATAACGGCGTTATATCCCATGAACCAAAATACCACGGAGGCGAGGATCAGCAGCAGAGAAGCGCGTTCCTCCTTGGAAAGCGGGCGCTTTGCGTCTTTGCCGGTTTCGCCTTCCGGCAGTTCGTCTATATGGAACCTCCGGCTTTCCGCTTCCATTTCACGCACAAACTTTGGCTCCCGGACGGTCAACATGAACGCAAGAAGCGCAAGAAGCATGATGCCCGCTACGATGGAAAAGAACGTTGCGTAGGGCATCAGGGCATTTTTTGCCGCGCCCGTGCCGAATACAACGCCCATCCCCAGCACGAGGATGCCGCCCGCCGTGCCCATCAGGTTGATGATGGCGTTTGCCTTGGAACGTAGGGGCTTGATGGTGACATCCGGCATCAGAGCAACGGCGGGGGAACGGAACGTTGCCATGGAGATCAAAGCAACCAGCAGGATCCCGATGAAGAGGATGAGCGGAAGCGGGTTTGCGCGCGTTGCCGCATGTGCGTAAGCATGCCGCGCAGGCACAACATAGTTGGTGTAATCCGGGTTGGTAACGGCTGCGCCATCCACCTCAACCTGCGAGGTGATGGAAGCAAAGTCCCCGCGCGAGAAGGTTTCGGAAAGCACGAACTCGGTTCCGTCCGGCATTTCAAGCCTTGTTCCGGAGACGCTGTCGTAAAGCGTCTCAAGCGCTGCGCGATCATCAATGGCGGACACGGCTTCAATGTTTTTGAGCTGCATACCGTCCGTAAAGGAAAGGGCAATGAGCGCAACGGCGGCTGCAATGGTGCCGATGAGGATGAAGGGCGTGCGCCTGCCAAGGCGGCTTGTGCATTTATCCGAAATTGCGCCGAACAGCGGAAGCATGAAAAGCGCGAGAATGTTGTCCAGCGCCATGATGATGCCCGAATTTGCCTGGGACATACCGAATTTGTCGGTTAAAATCTTCGGGATAATGGTGTCATACGCCTGCCAGAACGTGCAGATGAGGAAAAAGGCAAAGCCGACGAGAATGGTGCGCTTGTAATTCAGCTTCATGGGTGAACACCTCCGAAACAACGCGATTGCGTCTCATATCATGATTATAGTATCTGCGCTGCCGGGTTGCAATCACAATATATCTTATACTTTGCGCCCACCTCTTGAAGCGGCGGCACTTTACCGTATAATGAAATTGTGAATCTGCAAAAGGCAATTCCAGAGAAAACGAGATACGAAAGCCAAACTGTGCGGACTGCATAAAACAAAATACAGGAGGGAACACGATTTGAAACGGCTGATGTTGGGCAACGAAGCGATTGCCCGCGGCGCTTATGAGGCTGGCGTACGCGTATCAAGCGCATACCCGGGAACACCGAGCACCGAAATCAACGAAACCATTGCGACCTATTCGGAAATCTATTCCGAATGGGCGCCAAACGAAAAGGTTGCCGTGGAGGTTGCGCTCGGCGCGGCCATTGGCGGTGCGCGCAGCATGGCGTGCATGAAGCATGTTGGGCTCAACGTTGCCGCCGACCCGTTTTTTACCGCGACCTACACGGGCGTAAACGCGGGGATGGTAGTTGTTGTGGCGGATGACCCCGGCATGCATTCTTCGCAGAACGAGCAGGATACGCGCCTGCTTGCGCGTGCGGCGCATGCGCCAGTGCTTGACCCTTCGGACAGTGCGGAATGCAAGGCGTTCATGCAGCTCGCATTTGAACTGAGCGAATGGTACGATACGCCGGTAATCGTTCGGCTTACCACGCGCATAGCGCATGCGCGTACGCCGGTGGAACTCGGCGAGCGGCAGGAGCTTCCGCTGCTTGCATACAAAAAGGAACCGAAAAAGTATGTGTCCATGCCTGCAAACATGATTGCCCGCCACCGTTATGTGGAGGAGCGGGAGCGCCGCCTTGCTGAAGATGCAAATGCGCTTCCTGTCAACCGAATCGAATGGGCGCAGCGAAAGCTCGGCGTCATTACCTCCGGCGCGGCATACAATTATGTGAAAGAGGCTTTGCCGCATGCATCCGTGCTCAAACTCGGGCTTGCATACCCCCTGCCGGAAAGGCTTATTCGTGAATTTGCAGCGGGGGTGGAGGAGCTCGTCATCGTAGAGGATATGGAGCCGTTTTTTGAAGATGCGGTCCGTGCGATGGGAATTCCCTGCCATGGCAAGGCGGAAACCGGCGTGCAGGGCGAGCTGTTCGCACATAAGGTTGCGGGCAGGTTTGCGGGCGGAAAGGCGTATGGCCCCATGACGACGCCGGACATTCCGATGCGCCCCCCCGTGCTCTGCCCGGGCTGCCCGCACAGGGCGCTGTTCCATGTGCTCAACAAGCTGAAGCTGCATGTGTTTTCCGATATCGGATGCTATACGCTCGGCGCACTGCCGCCGCTTGGCGCGGTGGACACCTGTGTTTGCATGGGCGCATCCATCGGCGTCGCGCATGGCATTGAAAAGGCGCGCGGAGTTGAGATGGCGAAGCAAAGCGTTGCCGTGCTTGGAGATTCCACCTTCTGCCACAGCGGCATGACGGGCCTTCTGAACATGATGTATAACCGTTCCGTGGGCACGGTAATCGTTGCGGACAACTCCATCACCGGCATGACGGGGCACCAGAACAACCCGATGAACGGGCGCGGCATCCACGGGGAAATCGCGCCGGCGCTTGACCTGCCAAAGCTCTGCGAGGCGATGGGCATCGAGCATGTGCGCATCGTCGATCCGTTTGACGTAAAGGCGCTGGAGCAGGTATTGCGGGAAGAAACGGAACGCGATGCGCTCAGCGTCATCATTTCGCGGCGACCGTGCGCGCTCATTGTGAAGGAAAAACGCGCTCCCTATGCCTGTGATGCGGAAAAGTGCAGAGCGTGCGGGATGTGCATGAGGATCGGCTGCCCGGCCATCCGCAAAACGGAAACGGGCGTTTGGATTGACCACACGCAATGCGTGGGATGCGGCCTTTGCGGGAACGTTTGCCCGTTTGGGGCGCTTGGAACGGAAGGAGCGTGAGAAGCATGACGACGAATATCGTGATTGTTGGCGTCGGCGGGCAGGGAACGCTGCTTGCAAGCAGAATCCTCGGCCACATTGCCATGGAAAACGGATATGACGCGCGCGTAAGCGAGGTGCACGGCATGAGCCAGCGCGGCGGAAGCGTTACAACCTATGTCCGCATGAGCGCAGCGGAGCGGCTGTATTCCACCATCGTAGAGCAGGAACAGGCGGATTTCGTACTTGCGTTTGAAACGTTGGAGGCGCTGCGTGCGTTGCCTTATTTGAAAAAGGATGGGTTGATGATCGTAAACACGCAGCAGATTCTGCCGATGCCCGTTATCACGGGCGCGGCGGAATATCCGGAGGATGCGCTTGCCCGCGTGCGCGCCGCGGCGGATACTGTGGCGCTTGATGCGGTTGGCATCGCCGAACAATGCGGAACGTTCCGCGCGGCAAACGTTGTGCTGTTGGGGGTGCTTGCAAAGCGGATGCAGTTCCCGGCAGAACAGTGGCGGGAAGCAATCCGGGCGCTTGTGAAACCCCAGTTCGCGCAGTGGAATCTCGACGCTTTTGAAGAGGGATACAGGCGCGGGTAGAAGCTCCTGCCTGCCCAAAGGATTCAGGGGATTCGGGACACGGTGCGCGGCCAGCCGTGCGCAAACCGCAAGAGGGATATGAAAATCCTCAAAAAGCGAAGGGGGGCTTTTCGAGGGCAGCCTGTGGAGGCGGGGGTGCAGCCGCCTCCACAGCGTGTCGAAAAAGTGGCAAAAGGCCACTTTTTCGAGTTTTCTCAGCGTTTGCCTCTCGCGACCGCTCCCGGGCGGCAAACGCTGCAACGGGCGAAACCCTCCGGGGTTTCATCCGTTCCGGCGTGCGGAAGGTGAATTGCCCGAAGGGCAAGAGAGGCCGTCCTGGGGTGTGTCGCCGGAGCCGGAATGAAGTCAAGGGGCCGCCGCCCCTTGACAATCTCCGGGTTTTTCGACAGCATGGGAGGTGGGCAGCAGCATGCGCATGCGCAGTGCCGTTTGTTCGGGCGTTTCGCTGCTGTTGCAGAGAACATGGGTATCAAACGGCAGCTGAGGCAGGGCGGAAAGCTCCAGCGCTTGCCGGTGTGCCCAGAATGCGATGGAATCGGGATAAGCCATTTCAGGGGCGCCGCGCTGTTCTGCAATGTTTGCAAGGGTTGCGGCAACATCCTTTGGGGCAAGATAGAACAGCACGGGGGAGAGCGGCGTGAGCGCGTCTGCCGCACGGCGGAGGAATGCGATGATTTCCTCGTCCGGCAAGGCATAATGCAGCAGCAAATCCTGCACGGGATGCTGCAAAAACGCGCTTTCCAAAAGAAGAAACCCCGGCCTGCCGGCCCATTCGGCCGCAAGGCTGCGCCAGCGGGAAAGCGAAACGGCCGTATAGGATGCAAGCGGGATGCATGGCGCAAGCGCATAGCGGAATTCACGGGCCATGAGATGGGAAAGCAGCGCTCCGGAAAAAACGGGAGCGCGATCTTCCAGATAGCGCACGAGAAGAAAATCGCCCTCCGCATGCGCATGGGCTGCAAGCGCTCCGGCTTCACCGGGAAATTCGGCGCAAAGCGCGGCGTATTCTTCCTGCGTCAGGCAGGCATGGTGCTCCAGCTCAACGGGATGGTCGCTTTGGCCTTCCAGCCAGGCTGCACGGGGCGTTCCTGCTTCCCGCAGCAACGCGCAAAGCCGGGAGGTAAGCGTTGTTTTCCCGGAACCGGGGATGCCTTCAAGCAAGATCAGGCGCGCCATAAAAGTTCCTCCTTGGGGCAAAATGAATCGTCTGTTCAATCATAGCATCCAACGCGGAAAAAGGGTACTGCACAGAGAAAAAATATATTGTCCCGCGCCCTTGTGCTCCGCACGCCGGACTGCTAAAATTTGGGAGAAGAAACACATGCATCAGAAACGGAGAAAAGCAGCATGAAACGAATCCGGTTGATCGCCACAGGGGGAACCATCGCCTGCATGCCAACGGAGCACGGCCTCGCACCGGGGCTGGATGCGCACGCCTTGCTCAGCTACGCAGGCGCAGGCGCCGAGGGGGTGGACTGCGTTGACCTGTTCAATATGGATAGTTCCAACATTCAGCCGGAGGAATGGCGCAAGATTGCCGGCAAGGTATTGAAATCTTCCTGGGATTATGAGGGAATCGTTATTACCCACGGAACGGATACCATGGCATACACGGCTTCCATGCTCAGCTTTATGCTGCGCGGAATCAGCGTACCTGTGGTGCTGACGGGCTCGCAATACCCTATTGCCTATCCGGATTCCGATGGCCGCAAAAACCTTGCAAACGCGCTTCTCGCGGCAAGGGAACTTCCGGGCGGCGTATACATCTGCTTTGGGAACGCCATCATCAAGGGATGCCGCGCGGTCAAAACGCGGACGACCTCGCTTGATGCGTTTGAATCCATCAATTACCCATATGTCGGCATGGTTGCAAACGGCCGCTGCTATACGCTGGTTGCGCCGGAGCAGGGCGCGGAATTCGCCTTTTCCGATGCGCTTGACCCGCGCGTGGCGCTGATCAAGCTCGTGCCGGGCACAAGCCCGGCTCTGCTGGAAAGCCTGCTTGCCTCCGACATGCGCGGCGTGGTGGTGGAAGCGTTCGGCCTGGGCGGCATGCATAACTTCCGGCGCGACCACACGGAGAGCATCAAGAAGCTGATCGCTGCGGGCATCCCTGTGGTGCTGACCTCCCAATGCCTGTATGAGGCAAGCACGCCGGACATTTACGAGGTCAGCGAGCCGCTGCGCAACGCAGGCGTGATCTCCGCACGGGATATGACCACCGAGGCCGCCGTGACCAAGCTGATGTGGGTCCTTGGGCAGACGGACGACCCCGATGAACTTCGCGCGCTGATGCGCAAAAACCTCTGCGGGGAAATTATGGAATGAAACGCGCAATGCTCCATAAAGAAAAAGGCCGATGTACCGGCCTTTTTCTGCTTCAATCTATGCTTTGCGCAACAATCCTGACCCAATCTTTATACGGCATGGAGGAGGTTCCCGTTTGGTAAAACATCGCAGAGATCACGCGGTTGCCTTTCTGCAGCACAACGGTGGGGAAATAATCCGTATACCCTGCGGCATAATCCACATCGAGCGGCGGAAGTTCGCATTCCGCATAATGCTTTTCATGTTTCGCTTTACGCAGGAACTCCCGGGCGATGATGCGTGCGAGCAGCGGAGATGCAGTTTCATAATATTCCACATCCAGCCCGCCTTCCAGAAGCGAACCATCCGGCAGGGCAACGTGCGCATATTCGCGGTATGCGATCACCGTGGGAGCAAGAAGCCGCGAGACGGCAGAAACCGTGTTGCTGTACCCAATGTCGTACAGCGTGTAATCCCCTTCCGGCGCAAAGTCGGCGATTGTTGCAAACGGAAGCGCCGCACCGTACTCCGTAAGCGGGACCTCGTTTTCTTTCCGTATGTCTGCGCTCCATGCGGCAAGCCCGCAGCCGATAAGCGCGAGCCATGCGAGCAGATGCAGCAGCTTGCCCACGCGGTACCGCAGGGCGTGCGCGTGCCAATCCTTCCCATGATCGAGTGGCTTGCCTTCCGCGAGCGACTTGCCGAGCCGGTGCAGATGCACCACTTCCCGAACGGAACGCGCGAGCACCCATGCGATGAGCCCCAAAGCCAGAAGCGTCATCGGCATACCGATTTCGATCGCCGCACGCACGATGCCGCCTCGGAAAATGAAAAACGGATAGAACAACAGCCAAAACAAAGACATCGCAAGATTGCCGGATTCCCGCTTGCGCACCATGCTGAGCGCAATCGCCTGCACGCGCGGGTCGCTGTTCAGCTCGCGCGCCTCGTCCGAATCCGTGCAATAAATGCGGAACTGCCCGCGTGAGGCAACGTAGCGCCAACCGTAGGAGGCGTAAAGCTCTTCGGCTTCTTCGGGCGGGCTGTCCTCGGAAAGCGGGGCGAGCTTTTTTTCGGAAGCTTCCAGCCGGTAACGCAGGGCCTGCGGCTGTGTTTTTTCAAAGGTTGCAAAGCCAAGGAAAAAGCCATCCCTGGTTAGCACAAATCCTTTTTGGGCCATTGCCGAAAGCCAGCTTTCCGTGGCCTCCACATCATAGGCGGGGCAGGGCGGCAGGCGGTATGCATAACGCGGTTCGCTTGTTTTTTGCTCAGACATGGAATTCACCCCCAAAATCAGGTTCGCTTTCTGCATCCGCCACACACGCGGCGAGCCGTTCCACCTCTTCGCGGTAGGCTGCAAGGCCGCGCTCGGTAAGGCGGTAAGTGCGCTTGCGTCCGGACACTTCGATCTCTTTAATATATTTTTCGCGCTCGAATTTTCCGAGGATGGTATAGAGCGTGGCAGGGCCAATCTGCAGGCGCCCGCGCGTTTTCGCATCTATGAACTCTGCGACGCCAATGCCGCACATCGGCCCGCGGCAAAACGCCATCAACACATAAAACATGGACTCCGTGAGGCCGTCCAGCGACTTTTTCGGCATGCGCACACCCTCTCATCCGACCGCAATATCGTTTAATAATATCATATAACGATATTATAAGCACAAAGAAAGCGCCTGTCAAGAAGCGCTTTTCCCCGGAATTTAAAGCAATTCCGCTTTCCATGCACCGTTGCGTTTACTGTAGTAAAATTCGCTGATTTCGCTGGATTCAAATACCTCCAGCATTTTTTTAAAATCATCGGCAAGCGAATAGGTTTCAAGCTCGCTGCGCTTGATCCAGAACACGTCTCCTTCTTCGGAAGAACGCAGCGTGCCCGAAAACCGGTCTGTTTTATAGAACAGGACGACGTAGCGCGCGTCTTCCTTTGTTTGGAACTGCTTGACTCCGCATAAAACAGGGCACTGAATATCAAGCCCGGTTTCTTCTTTTACTTCACGGATTACGGAACCTGAGAAGGACTCGCCATGTTCAACGTGGCCGCCGGGAAACGTGATGCCCGGCCAATTCAGGTTACGGCGATTTTGCACGAGAATATTTCCCGCACCATCATAGACCATACACATGTTTGTGAAAATTGCATTTTCCATTTCAGCCATTTTATCAGCTCTTCAGTCTTTCCCGGAAGGCGCGCATGCTTTTGTTCATGCGCTCAAGCATGTCGAGCGCATCCGCACGCTCGTCGCCGGAAAAATTCTCTAAAAGAGTGGTGAAAAACATTTCAAAATCAATGTCGCACCACCGGGCGTAATCCTGCCCCTTCTGCGTGAGGGCGATGCGGATGCAGCGGGTATCCTTTTTATCCCGAACGCGCTTTACAAAGCCTGTGTTTTCCAGCCGGCGCACGGAAACACCCACGGAGGCCTTGCTGATGGCAAGCTGTTCTGCAAGCTCATTCTGCGTTGGCGTGCCGAGCGTGCGCACGGCAAACAGCAGCTGCGGCTGGCCCGGATAAAGGCCGTATTTGCTCAGCGTGCGCTGCATGCAAAGGTTGTAAATGTGCAGCAGGGCCTGAAACTCACGCCCGGCTGCGGAAGTCACTTCTTCCCGCGTCATTCTGGAAAGTTCTCCCATCCTGTTTTGTTTCTTATTATCTGATGGAAGCCATCGCTTTGTCAACCGCCTTATGATCATGGCTTAACGATTTTAACAATTGCGGATCGGTTTTGCGTATGCTACACTATACCCTGTACTGAAAACGTTTTCAATGAGGAGGAAACCGTGGGGAAGAGCGGCGTATTACTGCATATCAGTTCGCTTCCGTCGCCATATGGCATCGGTGCGATGGGACGCGCGGCGTATGCATTTGCGGATTTTGTGGCGGATTCTGGGATGAGCGTTTGGCAGGTGCTGCCCGTTGGCCCGACGGGGTATGGAGACTCCCCCTATCAGGCGTTTTCCACGTTCGCAGGCAATCCAAATTTGATCGATCTCGAGCTTCTTGTGCAGGAAGGGATTTTGGCGCAGGAAGATCTTGCGGGGATTGCGTTTGGCTCTGACCCGGCAAGCGTGGAGTATGGGCGCATTGTAGTTTCGCATGACACGGCGCTGCGCCGCGCGTTTGCGCGCGCAGGCGGCAGGCTTGCAGAAGAAGTGGGAGCCTTTGCGCAGGGAGCTCCATGGCTTGCGGATTATGCTCTGTTTATGGCGGTGAAGGCCCATTTTGGCGGCGTTTCCTTTCAGGAATGGCCGGATGAGGCAATCCGCCTGCGGGAGCCTGCGGCCATGGCGCATTACGGAGCGCTGCTTGCCGAAGAGATTCAGTACATCCGTTTCGCGCAATATCTGTTTTTCAAACAATGGCGCGCGCTTAAGGCCTATGCAAACGCGCGCGGCGTGAAGCTTCTGGGCGATATGCCGATTTATGTGGCGCCCGATTCGTCGGACCTTTGGGCAAACCCGGAGCTGTTTCTGATGGATGAAGCGCGGCGGCCATCCTTTGTTGCGGGCGTGCCGCCGGATTATTTCTCTGCCGAAGGGCAGCTTTGGGGCAATCCGATTTATGATTGGGAAGCCATGGAGCGGGAAGGCTATGCCTGGTGGATTGCGCGCCTCAGGGCGATGTGCGGCATGTTCGACATGCTGCGCATTGATCACTTCATCGGCTTTGCACGGTATTATGCCATACCCGCAGGCGCGGCGAACGCGCTTTGCGGCGAATACAGGCCCGGCCCCGGCATGAAGCTGTTCCGCGCCGTGCGTGCGGCGCTTGGGGAGCTCCCGCTTGTGGCGGAGGACCTTGGCGTGATCACGCCGGAAGTGGAAGCGCTGCTGAAGGAAGCCGGCTTTCCGGGCATGCGGGTGCTGCAATTTGCATATGACTCGGATGAGCGCAATATGCACCTGCCGGAAAACATCGGCGCGAATACGGTGCTTTATACCGGAACACATGATAATGCAACCACTGTGGAATGGTGGGCGGGCGCCGGAGCGGCGGAAAAGGCGTTTGCGCGCAGAAAGCTCGGCATGCATCAGGAGGATGACGACATTGCCGGCGCGCTGATTCGCGCAGCGTATGGAAGCGCCGCGCTCCTCTGCATCATTCCGATGCAGGATTATCTTCGCCTTGGCGCGGGTGCTCGCATGAACGAGCCCGCAACGCTCGGCGGAAACTGGCGCTGGCGGATGCTGCCCGGCGCGGCGGATGCCGCGCTTATGACGCGCATTTTGCGCCTGAACAAGCAATATAGAAGAACACAGCGAAAGGAAGAACGCATGGATTGCAAAAACATATTGCGGCGCATGGAGGAATCCCTCCAAAGCAATTATCAGATCGAACTGCATGAAGCGAGTACGGTGCAGCTCCACAACGCGCTTTCCGAAGCCGTCATGATGGAACTTTCGGGAGACTGGCGGGACAGTCGGCGCGCCCATGAGCGTGTGCGCCGCGCTTACTATGTTTCCGCAGAATACCTTGTCGGAAGGATGGTGTTCAATAATCTGTACTGCCTTGGCATCCTTTCCGAAGTCCGGGAGATGCTGCGTGCACGCGGTGCAGATATTACCGCTATGGAAGATATTGAAGACGAAGCGCTTGGAAACGGAGGCCTTGGCCGGCTTGCGGCCTGCTTCCTGGACAGCGCCGCTACGCACAACATTCCGCTGGACGGATATGGCCTGCGCTACAAGTTCGGCCTCTTTAAGCAAAGCTTTGAAAACGGCTATCAGGTGGAAAAGGCGGATGACTGGCAGCGTTTCGGCGACCCATGGAGCCGCAGGCGGGACGACAGGATTGTGACGGTGGAATTTGCAGACCAGAAGGTGCTGGCCGTACCGTACGATATGCCTATCATCGGCTACCGCACGCGCAACATTGGCACGCTGCGCCTTTGGCAAAGCGAGCCGATTGAGGAATTTGACTTCCGCCTGTTTAACGATCAGGAATACGCGCTTGCGGTGCGGGAAAAGAACTCCGTAGAGGACATCACCCGTGTGCTTTACCCCAACGACAGCACGTATGCGGGCAAGCGTTTGCGCCTCAAACAGCAGTATTTCCTTTCGAGCGCATCGGTGCAGGACATCATCCGGCGTTATAAGAAAGTGCGTGGCGCGAACGGCGCATGCGATTTTTCCGGGTTTGCCGCGCATTGCGCCGTGCAGCTTAATGATACGCATCCGACCGTTTCCATCCCGGAACTGATCCGCCTTCTGATGCTTGAGGGGCTGGAGTTTGACGCGGCGTTCGACATCGCCCGGGAAACATTTTCCTACACCAACCACACCATCATGAGCGAAGCGCTTGAAAAATGGGAGCTTGAGCTGTTTAACAGCGTTGTGCCAAAACTCGGCGAGATCATCTGCCGCATTAACGACAAGCTGAACGCGGAACTGCGTGCCGCAGGCGTGAACGAGGAACGCCGCGCGCGGATGCAGATCGTGGCGGATAACACCATCCACATGGCGCGCCTTGCGGTGTATGTTTCCACGTATGTAAACGGCGTTGCGCGCATCCATACGGAAATCCTGAAAAACGATGTGTTCCGGGACTGGTATGAAGTATATCCGCGCCGGTTCCAAAACAAAACCAATGGCATTACCCAGCGGCGCTGGCTCGGGCTCTGCAATCCGGAGCTCGCCGGGCTGATTGCGGAGCAGATTGGGGATGGATTCCTGACCGACCTCAACGAGCTTGGCGCGCTGCGTGAAAAGATTGACGATGACCTGATTGCCCGCTTCAACGATGCAAAGCATCAGAAAAAGCGCCAGCTTGCTGCCATCATTAAGGAACGTGAGGGTGTGGAGCTGCCCACGGATTTCGTGTTCGATATTCAGGTGAAACGCATGCACGAATATAAACGCCAGCTTTTGAATGCGTTCTCCATTCTGGATATTTACTTCTCCCTCAAGGACGGGACCCTTACGGACTTCACGCCCACAGCGTTCATCTTTGGCGCGAAGGCTGCGCCGGGTTACTGGCGCGCAAAGAGCGTCATCAAGTTCATCAACGAGATCGCAAAGCGCATCAATAACGATCCGGACATGCGGGATAAGATGCGCGTGGTATTCGTGCAGAACTACAACTGCTCCTATGCGGAGCACATCATTCCCGCAGCGGATATTTCCGAGCAGATTTCGCCCGCGGGAACCGAGGCAAGCGGAACGGGCAACATGAAATTCATGCTCAACGGCACGGTTACGCTCGGCACCTATGACGGCGCGAACATTGAAATCGTCGAGCAGGCAGGAGAGGACAACAACTATATCTTCGGCGCACGGGTGGAGGACATCGCCCGCATCCGGGATACATATAACCCCAAGGCACTCTATGATGGTGACGCGCGCATGCGCCGCGTGGTGGATACGCTCATCGACGGCACGTTCAGCGACGACAATTCCGGCGCGTTCCGCGAGCTTTACAGTTCGCTTCTGTTTGGAGCAAGCTGGCATGCGCCGGATCATTATTACCTGTTGCTTGATTTTCACCCTTATATGGAAGCAAAGCTGCGCGCCAACCGGGATTACAGGGACAGCCTCGCCTTTGGTCGCAAGTGCCTGATGAATACGGCTTCTGCGGGGATGTTTTCAAGCGACCGCACGATCAAACAGTATGCCGAGGAACTTTGGCACCTGCCGCGGGTGGAATTGTAAACAGAAGGTTTCAAAAGCCCTCCGCACCTCGGGCGGGGGCTTTTGCCTTGCAAAAACGGGGGCAAGATGCTAACATGGAACGAGAAGATTCCCGCAGCGCGGGGAAAAGGAGGAGGCCCGGCATGAAAATTCAGGAAGCCGCGGAAAACTATCTCGAATGCATCCTGATCATCGGGAAGGAAAAGGGACAGGTGCGCTCTGTGGATGTGGCGCACCGGCTGGAAGTAACAAAGCCGACCGTCAGCGTCACAATGAAGCAGTTCCGGGAAAACGGCTATGTGGAGATGGATGAAGAGGGCTTTTTAACGCTTACGCCCAAAGGCATGGAGATTGCGGAGCGCATCTATGAACGCCACGTGGTGCTCACGGATATGCTCATCGCCCTTGGCGTGGAGGAAGAGACGGCACGGGAGGACGCTTGCCGGATCGAGCACGATCTTTCTGACGTTACGTTTGAACGCATCAAGGAACATATGCGCCGGCAGGAGAAGCAATAACCGCGCTCCTGTGCGCCTGCATTTTGGGGAGGACGAACGATGGAGATACGAGCCTATCTTAACCTGATGCACACCGTGGAAAAGCTCAAGTGCACGCTGCGCCATTCCTGGACTTCTACAGGCCGGCGGGAAAGCGTTGCGGAGCATACATGGCGGCTTGCGCTGATGGCGTATTTCATTAAGGACGAATTCCCGGAAGCAAACGCGGAGAAGGTGATCCTGATGTGCCTTTGCCACGACTTGGGCGAAACGTTTACGGGGGATATCCCTGCTTTCCAAAAAACGGATGCGGACGGCGCCGCGGAGGATGAGGCGGTCAACGCATGGCTGAAAAGCCTGCCTGCGCCTTACTGTGCGGAGCTTACCGGGCTGTTTGCGGAGATGGCGGCACAGGAAACGCTGGAGGCAAAGCTGTACAAGGCGCTCGACAAAATGGAGGCTTTGATTCAACACAATGAGGCGGACATCAAAACGTGGATTCCGCTGGAGTATGAACTTAATTTTACGTATGGAAGCGAGGCGGTTGCTTTTTCGGAGTATCTGACGCAGCTTTGCGCCCAAATCAACCTGGATTGCGCGGAGAAGATCACAGCAGCGCAAGCGGAACCATCCTGACGCGCCAAACCAACGTAACATCCACGGCCCCGCAACGCAGGTCCGTTTTCTTAATGATATCCGCTTATTTTGCCGCGCTGTCCTCAACTGCATGAAGATAATACATTCGTGAGCCGTTGTCCCCAAGGATGCGCAGACGGTCATTGTACCCTATGCCGCCAAACTGTTGGCGCAGCCGGAGCCCGCTTTTTTGCAGCATATCCCCGCCGGCAAGATACTGCTCCTCAGGCATCGGGAAGCGATAGCGGGCGGCGAGCATCGCCATCGGCGCGCCTTCCCCGTTGAGTTTCACGGGCAGCGCATGCTTCACAAGGGAGCCGAATGCACGCAGCGAAAGATACTGGGCCCTTCCTTCGATCTCATAAAGCAGCGCATCGTTAAGGCCTGTGAGGCGAAGAATATCCTGCGTGTGCGCCGGTTCTGCGCGGAATTGGAACAGGCAGGCTATGGCTTCGCGCCGATCCTCGCTCACCACAAGCCAGACGGGGCGGTTGTCGTGCTCCGGCGTGCGCACCCGGTAGAATGTGCCGAACTGAAACAGGCGGCGATGGGCCTTGTAATAAGCGACCTGCGCCGCAATGCATTTCCTGTCGAACGGGGTCAGCTCCGTCAAATCCATCTCATAGCCAAGCAGGCCGAACGATGCAACGTTGAAGCGCGTTTCCACCGGCGTTTGCCGCAGCGTGGATTGGTGGGGCGATGCCGAGACGTGCGCGCCGAGGGTGGAAAGCGGATACCCGTAGCTTGTGCCATCTTGGATGGTGAGGCGGCACATGGGGTCCGTGTTGTCGCTGGTCCAGGTTTGCGGCATGTAACAGAGCATGCCGAGATCGAATCGGTTGCCGCCGGAAGCGCAGGATTCAAACAGGATGTTCGGAAAGCGCGCAGTCAGCTCGGAGAGCACCGCATAAAGCCCGAGCATGTAGCGATGAAAGAATTCGCCCTGACGCTCCGGCGGCAGCACGGAGGAATAAGCGTCTGAAGAGTTGCGGTTGTTGTCCCATTTTACATAAGAAATTTCAGCGGCGGAAAACACTCGCGTCATTGCATCCACAAGGTATTCCCGCACCTCTTTCCGGCAAAGGTCCAGCACAAGCTGGTTGCGCCCAAGGCAGGGCGTGCGCCCGGGCTGCCGCACGGCCCAATCCGGATGCGCGCGGAAGAGCGCACTGTTTTCACTTACCATTTCCGGCTCCACCCAGATGCCAAAATCAAGCCCAAGCGCGCGGAGCCGCTTTTGCAGGCCATCGAGCCCGTGGGGGAGCTTCTTCGGGTTTATGACCCAATCCCCAAGCGCCTGCGTATCGTCATTTCGTGTGCCGAACCAACCGTCGTCCATCACAAAAAGCTCGGCCCCGAGTTCAGCGCCTACTTTGGCGATGGAAAGAAGCTTGCGTTCATCGAAATCCATCCCAGTGCCTTCCCAGCTGTTTATGAGCACGGGCCGTTCCCGCTCCTTCCAGACGCCGCGCACGATGTTGTGCCGGACGAAGCGGTGCATGCAGCGGGAAACGCCGCCAAGCCCTTCTGCGGAGAAGGCCATCACCGCTTCCGGCGCCGTAAAGGTTTTGCCTGGGGCGAGGAGCCAGCGGAAGGCAAATGGGTTTATGCCGAGCAACAGGCGTGTTTTGCCGAAGTGCGTCGCTTCCACGATCTCAGCATGGTTGCCGCTGTAAACGAGGTTGAAGGCATAGCATTCGCCTTGATGTTCGTCCGCGCCGCGGCGCTTGAGCATCACGAACGGGTTGGCGCGGGAGGAGCTTGCGCCCTGTTTGGAATCGTTCACATACACGCCGGTGGAAAGCGGCTTGTCCTGCCGCTGCCGTTCGTTCGCCCATGCGCCGGTGAACGTGATGAAATCAAACGCGGCATCCGGCAGGTCGAGCTGTGCGCTCATCGCGCGCACAAGCGAAACCGGCTCCGATCCCAGGTTTTCGTATTCCGCATGGCAGGCGATCACATCGCTTTCGTAAAACGCGGCATAAAACAGGCGCACGCGCAGGCACGCGGCAGAATCCTCCAGCGTGAAACGGTGCGTCTCGCAGTTCCCGCCGTCGCAATAAGAAGAAGGAAGCCCTGCAAGCGGCGGCTTTTCAGCAAGAAGCTCGTGCGAAACGAAGGTGAAATCCGTCGTGCTGCTTCCATCGGGCAGAAGAATCTCCGCCATGGGCTCACGGAAATCACCGCGCCCGGGCGTGGAAAAAGCGAGGCAGACGTCGTCCAACCCAAGGGCTGCATCCTCCCTTGAATATGCTACCATGTCGCCATAGCAAACGTCCTTCTTTTCGAGAAGGGCGGAATACTCCTGCCGCAGGCGCAGGCGTGCGCCATAGTGCAGGCAGGAGAGCAGGCCGCTTGGCAGCGCCGCAAGAATAAGGCTCGTGTTCCTGGTGTTGATATGGAAAACCTGCATCGCGTCTTGCCTCCGAACCGAATTGGTGCTTTTATCATAAAGCATCGTGCGGCAACGCGCAAGCCGAAAACAAAAAGTGCGCCCCGGCCTTTCGCCCGGGGCGCACCGCCCATATACGGCTTACTGCTTCTTTTTTACCGGGATCCACATCTCGCAGGAATAGTTTTCATCCTGCACGCCGCCCGGATACTCCTTGGGATCGCCGTACAGCTCAATGCAGTATCCCGCCGCGATCTCATAGTCCTTGCAGGCCGGAAGCCATTCGGAAAAGATCCTCCGGTTGGTCTCCTGCAAAGCGGTGGGCATTGCGCCCTTGCAGGGGAATATGGCCCAGGTAAAGGCGGGGATCACCTTTGTGACGAAGCCTTCGGGCACATCTGCCGCCGGGTTGTAATTGTCGGCGATGAGGTATTCAAACCGGTCGCCTGCCATGTCCTTGTCATGGTTGACACCATACATGCCGCAAACGTACTTGCCGTTTCCTGCGGCAAAAAACTCATTCCAAGACTTTGGGATTTCCGCTTTGGCGTTTTCATAGGAAAATGTTTTTGAAACGCCGAGCACGGTAAAACTGTCCTTTTGTACAATTTTGTAATCCATAAGATATCCACCTTCCAACGATAGTTTGATTTTCAGCGGAGCGAAGGATTTGAGCGTTGTGCCGTCCTTGCGCGCCATGGCGGGCGTCGTCCCATGAAACCGGGCAAAAGCTTTTGCGAAGCTGTCGGGGGAATCATAGCCGTATTTCAACGCGACGTCAAGGACCTTCGCATCACTTGAAACCAGCTCGCTGCCGGCGAGTGCGAGCCTGCGCTTGCGGATGTATTCCATTACGGTGAGGCCACAGAGCAGGCTGAAGCCCTTCTGAAAATAGAACGGAGAAAGGTTGACCTGCTTTGCAATTTCACCGACGGAAAGCTCGTCCGCGATGTGCGATTCAATGTATGCGATTGCCTGCCCAATTGCATCTGCCCATACCATGACGGCACCTCCTGCTGTGAGAGCAGTATATCAAACCGCAAAGGGAAATTCCCGACATTGCAGGTTATCTTTTGTCTGAAAACCCTCCCAAAGGAGGTGAGTCAATGAGACAGCGCTTCTTTTTCCAGCTTCCGCACCGCGAGCAGAACCGGATAAGGGTTGATATACGCTTTTTCGGGTGTGACGATTGCAAGGTGCAGGTGGTTGGCATCGCTGTTGCCCGTGTTCCCAACGTTGCCGATTACATCGCCCGCGCGCACGCGATCCCCTTCCGTAAGGAAATCCGTCACGCGGATCATGTGGTAATAATGGTACTCATACCCGAATTCATCCAGCACAACAACATAGTTGCCCGCAAGCTCGCTCGTTCCGACGCAGACGACGAGGCCGTCCGTGCAGGAAAGGATTGGCTCGTCCGCAGCGGCGCGGATGTCTGTGCCGGTGTGCTTACGCGTGTTCCGGGAGCGCGGGCCATACCAACCGTCCTTGATGCGGCGGCCGGGCAGTGGATCGGAAAGGGTGGCAAGATACGCTTCCGGCAGCGGTTCGTCCACATATTCTTTCTCACAGCCGACATCATCGTAAACGGTGTTGAGGTATGCATACAGGGTCGTAAAGCTGAACAATGCCTCGCCGCTCGTGCCGACGAACGATTCATACGGCGCGAACGAAACGGAAAGGGAGATGCTTTGCGCAGTGAGTTCGGCCGTTGTTTCGCAGCGTTTAACCAAAGCCGGGGCAAGCGCATCGCCAAGCGCGCGATATAGGCTCATCAACTCCTGCCAGCTGGGAAGGGAGACGGAGATTCGCCCGGCGGGCAATGTTGCATATTCCCCGCTGACGGCACAAAATGCTTCCGCAAACGCTGCGTGCGCAGCGGCATCAATGGCGCTGCGCATGGCAAGGAAGGTGTCGTGCTGCGCCATAAGATCAGTAATATACTGCATTTGCGGCAGCATAAACGTGGAAAAATCGATGGAAAACGCTTCGTGAAACGCCGCATCCGCGCGTTCGGAAAGCGCTGCATAATCCGGTTCCGCAGGCGCTGCAGCGGGCTTGCTGGAAGCGCAGGGCGTGGACGCAGGCGTTGCTACGGAAGCGGAAACGGGGGCGCAGCCGGAACACAACAGCGCCGCGCAGAAAGCAAAAAGCAATGCGCACCATGCGGAAAAGGGATGTTTTGCCAGAGTGTGCAAGGTGAAAACTCCTCATTATGATAATCAATACATGCAGTATTATCACACAAATGCACGGAAATTTCACCCCTTAAATTGTAACGTTTTTTGCGAATGCATGCGGGATGCGGTATACTGGAGTGCGAAGGTGAAAGGAGCGAAGAGCGCAATGAATCAGGTGTGGGAAAACGGAGAACATGCAGCGGCGCTCACTGTGGCGGAAATGCGCGCGGCGGACGCATACACCATTGCACATTTCACGCCGGGGCGGGAGCTGATGCGCCGCGCGGCGGAAGGCGTTCACAGCGTGGTTGCCTGGCGTGGACGCACGGCAATCCTCGCGGGCGGCGGAAACAACGGCGGGGACGGCTACGCGCTTGCGGGTATCCTTGCCGCAGCGGGTATGCCGCCGGATGTGTTTGCCGTTTCCGAAAAGCTTTCGGAGGACGGACGGTTTTACAGGGAACAGGCGCAGGCGCGCGGCGTGCGCATCCTGCCGTTCAACGGGGAAACCAGCCTTTCAGGATATGACATTCTGGTGGATTGCATCCTCGGCACGGGGGTTCGCGGAAAGGTCCGCGGGCTTGCCCGCACGGCGATTACGCGCATCAACGCAGCGAAGGAAGCGGGGGCGTTCATCGTTGCGGTGGATATCAACAGCGGCATGAACGGCGATACCGGCGAAGCGGAGCTTGCCGTATGCTCCGACCTGACGGTATCCATCGGCTATTATAAAACGGGCCTTCTCACCCCCGCTGCAGCTGGTTATATAGGGCGGCTCACGAATGTGGAGATCGGCATCGTGCTTCCGGAAACCCCGGCATAAAAATTCTTTTGTGAACCGTGCAATAAAACAGCCGTCCCATGCATTGATAGGGTGACGGAAAGGAAAGCGAGCATGTTGGTTTGGATGACGTCTTCAATCGAACATACGCGGGATGAGATGCGGGAGCTGGAAACGCTGCTTTCACGCATTGCGCAAGGGGATAAAGAGGCTCTTGGTATGCTTTACGAGCGTACGCATGGCGCGATTTACGGTTTTGCGCTCTCGCTCGTGCGCAGGCCGAGCGATGCGGAGGACATCCTGCAGGAAACGTTTCTGCGCGTTTATGCGGCAGCGGAGCGTTACCGGCCGGAGGGGAAGCCGATGGCGTGGATGATGACCATTGCGAAGAACCTTTCGCGGATGCGCCTGCGGGACGCAAAACGCACGAGCGATTTGCCCGAGGAAGAATGGGAGCGCTATCTTTCTTCAAAACCGGGCGTATCCACAGAGGACCGGCTGCTGCTGCAGGCAGCACTCCGGCAGCTCTCTGATGCGGAGCGGCAAACCGTGATGCTGCACGCTGTGGCGGGCCTTCGCCACCGGGAGAGTGCAGCGCTTCTCGAAATGCCCCTTGCAACCGTGCTTTCCAAATATGCAAGAGCCGTCAAAAAACTAAAACAAGCGATGGAGGCGGACGGAAGATGAAACACAACGAGATCGAAGCCAAGCTGAAAAACGCCGTTTCCAACGCGGCCCCTGACGTGCTGGAGAACATCCTGCGCGCCTGTGACCAGAAGAAAGGAACGGTAATTGAGATGGAACAGAAGACGAACACAAATAAAGGCAAAAACAAGGCGCTTCGTGTCTGTGCGGCGATTGCAGCGGCAGCGGCAATGCTCGTTATGGGCGTGCTGATTGGCCGCGGCAGCGGGCATACGCTCCCCCTCTATGCAGCGGATGTTGCGGCGATTATTTCCCTTGATGTGAACCCGAGCGTGGAACTGCGCGTGGATGCAACGGAAAAGGTGCTTGCAGCCGAAGCGCGCAATGCGGACGGCGAGGCGGTTCTTGCGGGGATGGAGCTTGCCGGAACCCAACTTAACGTGGCGGTGAACGCCATCGTAGGTTCGCTGCTTAAGCTCGGCTACATCGACGAACTTGCAAACTCTATCCTCATTTCTGTGGAGTGCATGGATGGAACGGACGCAAAGGCGCTTGAAAGCAAGCTCGTTGCAGAGGTGGAAGCGGTCTTTGCGCAGAGCCCTGTCGGCAGCGGCGCAATCCTGAGCCTGAACGTCAGCGATGCGGACGACGCGCTTTCCGCAAAGGCCGGCGAATACGGCATCACCGTTGGCAAGGCCGCCCTGATCGAGGAAATTCTTCAGGGCAATGCACGCTACACATTTGAGGAGCTTGCGGGGCTTTCCATCAACGAGCTGAACCTGCTTGCAAAAAATGTCAGCCTCACGCATATCAACTCCGTCGGCCAGGCGAGCGATAAAGCATATATCGGCGCGGATGCGGCGGTTGAAGCGGCGCTCAAGCATGCGGGCGTTGCGCGGGCGGATGCAACCGGGCTTGAGGTGGAGCTGGACTGCGAAAACGGGCGCATGGTATACGAGGTGGAGTTCGACGCAGCGAATGCGGAATACGAGTACGATGTAGATGCCGAGACGGGCGAGATCGTCTGGTATGAGGCGCCGGGCATTGTGCGGGGCGAAACAATCGGTAAGGAAGCAGCCAAACAGGCCGCATTCCGGCACGCGAATGTGAAGGAAGCGGATGTGACTGCGCTTAAGGTGGAGCTTGACCGGGAGGATGGCGTGCCGCATTACGATGTAGATTTTCATTGCGGCGGATATGAATATGATTACGAGATTGATGCGCAAACCGGCGCTGTGCTCAAACAGGAACGCGAGCAGGATGACGATGCAGGCGGGAAACCGGCCGGTACGCCCGACACATCCGGCGGCAGCTTGATTGGCATAAGCAGGGCAAAGGAAATCGCGCTTGCCCATGCAGGGCTTTCCGAAGGAAAGGCAACGGAACTGAAGGCGGAACTTGACCGGGAGGATGGCCGGCAGCAGTACGAGGTTGAATTTAAAGCAGGCGGCTATGAATATGATTACGAGATTGACGCCCAAACCGGCAAAATCCTTGAATGGGATAAGGACTTTGACGATTGAAATCAATGGTTGGTTTGGCAAATTGTGCCCGGGAGACCCCCGGGCACAAAACTTTCTGAAAGGTTTTCCTTTACAGAGGCGGCGCGGCGGGTGTATAATGCCACTAATTGAACGAAACGGGAGTTTGAATATGACCAACCGTCTGTTCACAAGCGAATACTATTACTTTACCCTCGCGGGCTTTTTTACCTGCGAGGATACTTGTGGTTTCGCTGGATAGACGGTCGCGCATCCGCGCATGGCGCGGCCATCCATTGAGAAGTAAAGTGCTTCGCAGCGAAATCGCTGCGAAGCTTTTTTATAAAGTTTCAGCATAACGGAGGAAATCGAAATGATCGTACTTCTGAAAAAGAAGCCGGGCAAGGATGAGCTTACCAACCTTGTGGAATGGCTCTGCAGCATGGGGCTGGATGTTCATGTGAGCGAAGGAAAAGAGCGCATGCTGCTCGGCCTCATCGGAGATACATCCTGTGTGGACATCGACCTCATCCGGGCGCTCGACATCGTGGACGACGTCAAACGCATTCAGGAACCGTTCAAAAACGCAAACCGTAAGCTTCATCCCGATGACAGCAGGATTGACCTTGGCGTCACGCAGATTGGCGGCGGAACGTTTCAACTCATCGCAGGTCCGTATTTAATCGAAACGGAGGAACAGATCTGCACCATTGCCCGGGAAGTCAAGCAGGCGGGCGCTACGATGCTGCGCGGCGGTGCATTCAGCCCGCGCACTTCGCCGTATGCATTCCAGGGCCTTCGAGAGGAAGGAATTCGCCTGCTGCTTGCGGCAAAGCGCGAAACGGGCCTCCCCGTCGTCACGGAGCTGATGGATATTGCCCAATTGGAATATTTTGACGACGTGGATGTGATCCAGGTCGGCGCACGCAATTCGCAGAATTATGAACTCCTGCGGGAATTGGGGCGTCTCAGGAAGCCAATTCTCTTAAAGCGCGGCTCCGCAAACACCATGCAGGAGCTTTTGATGAGCGCGGAATATATTATGGCGGGCGGGAATGAGAATGTGATCCTTTGCGAACGCGGCATCCGTACGTTTGAACCCTATACGCAAAACACGCTGGATCTTTCTGCCGTTCCTGCTTTGAAGGAACTTTCACACCTGCCTGTGATCGTGGACCCGAGCCGTGCGGTGGGCATTGCGCGGCTTGTATGCCCCATGGCGCTTGCGGCGGCAGCTGCGGGGGCGGACGGCGTGATGGTGGAAGTCCACAACGATCCGCAGCATGCCTTATGCGAGGGGCCGCAATCCATCACGCCTGCTGAATTCGCGGCGCTTGCGCGCAAAGTGAACAGCGTGCGCAGTGCGCTGACATGCTGAAAGAGGGCGGAACAATGAAAATTGGCGTAATCGGACTTGGATTGATTGGCGGCTCTCTGGCAAAGGCGCTTTCGGCCTATACTGCGCATGCGGTGTTCGGCAGCGATACGAATGCGCAGGCGCTCACACAGGCGCTTGCGGATGGAGCAATTGACGGCATTTTGGATGACGCGGCATGTGCCGCGTGCGATGTGTTGCTTGTAGCTCTGTATCCCGGTACGGCCATCCGCGCGGTAAGCGAGCGGGCCGGCCACATCTGCAAAGGCGCGCTTGTGGTGGATTGCTGCGGCACAAAGGGCGGCGTCTGCGCGGCGCTTGAGCCCATTGCGAAGGAGAAGGGATTCTGCTTTATCGGCGGGCATCCCATGGCCGGGCGGGAAAAATTTGGATATGACGCATCCAATGCGGAGCTTTTCCGCGGCGCTTCCATGATCCTGACTCCATGCGAGGATGTGCCCGCGGAGGATCTTGCGCGTGCACAAGCCCTGTTTTACGAGCTCGGCTTCGGACGGATGTGCATCTGCACGCCTGCCGAACATGACAGGATGATCGCTTACACTTCGCAGCTTGCACACGTGGTTTCAAGCGCGTATGTGCAGAGCCCTGCCTCGCTTTCGCATGTGGGCTTTTCTGCGGGCAGCTTTCAGGATATGACGCGTGTGGCGCGGTTGTACGAACCCATGTGGACGGAGCTTTTCCTGAACAACGCCGAGTCGCTTGCGATGGAGATCGACGGGCTCGTGGAACGGTTGCAGGCGTTTTCGGATGCGATCCGCAGCGGCGACCGCCAAGGCTTGTTTGAGATGCTGCACCGGGGACGCGTGCGCAAGGAACTGCTCAATGAACGGGAAAAACAACGGTGAGCCGCGCAAAGATACAGTGAAACAAAGCGCGGCGGGGAACATGCCGGGCTTGAATTTGAGGAATTATTTTTAAGGAGAGATATACCGATGGAACTGAAGGAACTGCGGGCAAAATTTGACGGGATCGATGATAAAATCATCGAATTGTTCGTTCAACGCATGAAAACTTCCGGGGAAATTGCCGCCGTAAAACGAAAGAACGGCCTTGCGATACTCAATTCCAGCCGCGAGCGCGAGGTGCTCGATCATGTGATGGAACGGGCTGGGGACGGCATGGAGCTTTATGCGAAGCTGCTGTATCAAACCATGTTTGAAGTGAGCCGTTCCTACCAGCATTGGCTATTGGATGATACAAGCGAATTCATGCACGAGATTCGCGCAGCGGCGGAACGCACACCCGCGCTGTTCCCGCAGAAGGGGGTCGTCGCCTGCCAGGGCGTGGAGGGCGCGTATTCCCAGCAGGCATGCGATAAGCTGTTCGCCATGCCGCGCATCATGTATTTCCGGCATTTTGACGGTGTGTTTCAGGCAGTGCAGAGCGGCATGTGCAAATACGGCATACTGCCCATTGAAAACAGTTCCTATGGCTCCGTTGCGCAGGTGTATGATCTGATGCGCAACCACAAGTTCTACATCGTGCGCAGCATCAAGCTTTGCGTGCGCCATGCGCTTCTTGCAAAGCACGGCGTGCGCCTGCAGGATGTGAAGGAGGTGTTTTCTCACGAACAGGCAATCGGCCAGTGCAGCGCTTACCTGAAAGCGCATCCCGAAATTAAGATCACGATTTGCGAAAACACCGCGGTAGCCGCGCGCATGGTAGCGGAAAGCGACAGAAAGGACATTGCGGCGATCTCCTCCGTTCACTGCGCGCAGCTTTACGGCCTGCATGTGCTGGAGGAACGGGTTCAGAACAACGACAATAACTATACGCGCTTTATCTGCATCAGCAAGGACCTTGAGATCTACCCCGGCGCAAACAAGATCAGCCTTATGCTTTCTGCACGGGACAGGCCCGGCGCGCTGTATTCCGTGCTTGCGAAATTTGCTGCGCTCGGCGTGAACCTAACGAAACTGGAAAGCCGCCCGCTTCCAGGAAGCGATTTTGAATTTATTTTTTATTTTGATATGGAAGCCTCTGTGCTGTCCGATACGGTGCTCAAAATGCTTTCCGAGCTGATGGCTGAGCCGGATGTGTTCGTGTTCCTCGGAAACTATGCGGAAGTAGTCTGAACGGCGCTTTCTTGACAGCCAAAAACGGCGCATGATACAATGCAGGCGGGGAGTCCCGCCTGTTTCTGAAAGAAAACAAAACGATGAAAGAAGGCTGTTATGCAACATACGTTTGCGCAGTATCGTGCTGCGGCGGATTATGTTTTGGCGCGCGCGCCCTTTGTGCCGGAGATTGGAATTGTGCTCGGCTCCTGCCTGGGTCCGTTTGCGCAGGAGCTTGAAGCTTCCGTTTCAATCGATTATGCCGACATTCCCAATTTCCTTGTGACCACCGTTGCATCCCATGCGGGCAAGCTGGTGTTCGGCACGGTGCGGGGGAAACGGGTCGTCTGCATGTCCGGCCGGTTTCATTTTTATGAAGGGTACGATTACGAACAGCTCGCCCTCCCTGTGCGCGTGCTCAAACTCCTTGGCGTGCGCGCGCTCATTCTCACCAATGCGGCAGGCGCTGTCAACGAAAGTTACAGCCCCGGCGATGTGATGATCCTTTCCGACCACATCAAGCTCACCGGGGCAAGCCCGCTGCGCGGGCCAAACCTTTCGGAATTTGGGCCGCGCTTTTTTGATATGACGAAAACCTATACGCCGGAGTTGCGCGCAATCGCACGCGCATGCGCAGCGCAAAGCAGCCTTACCGTGCATGAAGGCGTCTACATGTTCTTCACGGGACCTCAGTTTGAAACCCCGGCTGAAATTCGCGCTGCGCGCGTGCTCGGTGCGGATGCGGTGGGCATGTCTACCGTCACGGAAGCGCTTACCGCCGCACATTGCGGACTGCCTCTGCTTGCGCTTTCCGTGATGACAAACATGGCGGCAGGCGTGCTTAAGGAGCCGCTCACAGAGGAAGAGGTGGAGCAAACAGCCGGGCGCATCGCGGCGCCGTTCAGCGCATATGTGAAGGACATCATTGAGCAGATATAATCGGCACAGGAGGAAGAAAATGGAACGGCAGGATCGCGGGCTTGCATTCATGCTGCAATATGAGAACATCGCCTGGTATGAAAAGGGTGCGGTGCGCATCCTTGACCGCCGGGTTTATCCGCGCCGTGTGGAATTTGTGACATGCCGGCGGCATGAGGAGGTGGCACAGGCGGTGACGGACATGGTCACCCAAAGCGCCGGCCCGTATACGGCGGCTGCGATGGGAATGGCACTTGCGGCCTATGAATGCAGGACGCTTGCAGAAGCGCAGCAGACGGCATACCTTGAGCAGGCTGCCCGGGTCATCGCGAATGCGCGGCCTACCACTGCCGCACGCATGCGCCTTGTAACGGAAGGGTCGCTTGCAGCGGCAAAAAAGGCGCTTGCGGCCGGGCAGGATACAAGTGCGGCGATTGTGGAATACGCCGTTGCGGCCAATGATGTGCGTTATGCAAAGGTCGGCCGGATGGCGGAATATCTCGTTGATATGATCCCTGCGGGCGGCACGGTGATGACGCAATGCTTCGGGGAAACCATCGTGGGGAAAATGCTTGCTGTGGCAACAGAGCGCGGCAAGTCCTTCCGGCTGTTCTGCCCGGAAACGCGGCCGTATTTTCAGGGCGCGCGGCTCACGGCGACCGTTGCGCACGAAATGGGCTTTGACGTTACGGTGATTACCGATAATATGCCCGCGTATGTGATGCAGCGGGAACATGTGGATGTGTTTACGAGCGCGGCGGATGCGATCTGCCTAGACGGGCATGTGGTAAACAAGGTGGGCACGTTCCAGATTGCGATCGCGGCGAAATATATGGAGATTCCATATTTTGTGACGGGCGCGCCGGACCATGGGCATCCAACGGTGGACACTGTGCGCATTGAGCTGCGCGATCCGGATTTTGTGCTGCAGGCAATGGGCGTAAAGACGGCGTGCGACGGTGTAAAGGGGTATTATCCGGCGTTCGATATTACGCCGCCTGCGCTTGTGAGCGGAGTGGTGACCGATTCGGGCATCTACGCGCCATACAACCTCAGCCGCTATTTTAAAAGCGGAAACCCAGGCGAATACGGCATGGTGGTTTGAAGGGCGCAGGCTTAAAGCGGCTCCTGAAAAATGGAATAGCGGTTTTTGCCGCCGCGCTTTGCAACATAGTGCGCTTCGTCCGCCTTGGCATAAAGCGCTTCAAAGCTTGTGCCGGCATCCGGCGCAATGGCGATGCCGATGCTTGCGCGCGGCGGCGGAAGGGTTGAACTTCCAAGTTCAATATTCTGGATGCGGGTACAAATTTCGCGCGCTTTGTCGGCAATGCGCGCGGAGGTGCCTGCATTTTTCATGAACACTACGAATTCATCGCCTGCAAGGCGCGCGATGATGTCTGTTTTGCGGAAGATGGAGCGGAGCTGTGCGGCAATCGCGCAGAGAACCTCATCGCCCCGGATGTGGCCGCACGTGTCGTTGACCGCTTTGAAATCATCCATGTCAATGATATAAAACGCGTGCAGGTTCGCGTGGGCGTCTGCGGTTTTGAAGAAAGCGGTCAACCGTGTTTCAAGCGCCCGGCGGTTCCAGAGGCCGGTCAGAGAATCGTGTTCCGCCTTATACAACAGGTCGATTTCCTTACGTTTGCGTGTGTCGATGTCCGTAAAGTAAGCGAAGCCGGTAACGGTATCGGTCTGAGGGTCCTTAACCATGTTGACGGTCATTTGCCGCCAAGCCAAGGAGCCGTCGCTCAACACGGTGCGGTATTCCAAGGTAACGCAGCTCATCCCGTCGTTGTAGCATTCGCGCAGGTTGCGGCGGTTGAGCGTGCGGATGTATTCGGCGCGGTCATTGAGAAACACGGTTTTGCGGGCAAGCTCAGGCAGGCGTTCTTCCAGATTGCAGCCTTCGGGTAGCTCCAGGTTTGAAAGAATGGCCGACACACGGGCGGAAATCACGACGCCCGTTTCCACATCGAACAAAATGGAAGCGAGCGTGGTGGAAAGCATCGCGTCATGATAGCGTTTTTCTTCATCATAGCGCTCCTGCGCACGTTTGGTTTCCGTGATGTCCTCAAGCGTACCGATTGCACACACCGGCATACCGTATTCATCAAAAACGGTCGTGAGCGCAAGGCTCAGCCAAAGGCCGTATCCGCCCGTGGCAGCGTCTTTTACTTTTAGCAAGCAGGCGGCGGAGGCTGCGCCTCCTGCGACGGCACGAAAGGCGGAACACAAACCGTCTGCCGTTTCGGGGGCGACGAACCCCGAATCGATCAGGTTTTCCGGCATGGATTCGATGTGCTTCGGCAGCAGGGGCTGCATGGAATCCGGCGGGCTTATGACCGAATCGAAAGAATGAGTCACTACATTGTATTCAAAAATATGAGATTTTGAATGCTCCATCGCAATGCGGAACCATTCGCTGCGGACGTGCAGTTGCATTTCCGCCTCTTTTTTTGCCGTGTTATCGATGCGCATGGAGTAAAGCACCGGAGCCCCGCTTTCGTCGTAAATCAAACACATCTTGTCCAGCAGCCAAAGCGTTTTGCCGGCCTTTGTAACAACGCGGTATTCCAGCATAAACGGTTCGGTAAAATGGGATTCCCGGGCAAGCTGCGCTGCAATGCGTTCCCTGTCCGCAGAATGAACCAGCGCAAGGGCGCTGTTGTGGAAGTTGGTTTTGATTTCCTCTGCACAATAGCCGAGCATATCCAAAAAACCGTCGCTGATAAACAGGAAATCATAATTCCCCTCTGAGACGCATTTACAGATGCCGCCCGGGAGGCTGTGTGCCAAAACGCGCAGTTCCCGGCTGGAGACCGCCATGCTGCGCCGCATGAGCATATCATAAAAACCGATGCCGATGATGGCTAAAAAAGCAAAAACAAGAAAGAGAACATTGACGAGGGATGCATGCAGCCTGATGAATTCCACCACGCACGCAGGAAATTCGAAAATCAGGCAAATTCCGAGAAAAATGCATACAACGATGAAGATGGAGGCGAAAATGGAAAGAAAGATGCGCATAAACACAAGCATTCGAGCCGGCACCTTGCCCACCGCAGCGCTTTTTTTCATGGCGCACCTCCCAGAGAAATCCGATTTGACGCACAGGCAGCCGCTGATGGGCGAGCAAAACAGGCCGGAAAAGCAGTTTAAAGCGACCTGCCTGGCAAACGCCCGGATGTTTGTTGCGTTAAATTATATTGTACAGCACGGATGAAAGTTGTGCAACTGCCGCTGCTATGTAACTTTTAAATGGTTGTAGGTTTGTCAAACATGTTGGACGGTATAGCTGGACGGTATAGCAACGAAGGAAAAGGTTGAGAGAGCAATACTGTAAAGGGCGCATAGGACGGTTATTGGAGGCTCTTCGATGCACAGCGAGCTGAGCATCGAAGTCGGCAAGCGAGTAGAAACGATGGGAGTCGTAGAAGCGACGCGGATCCTCACGGTGGCTGCGCTCTACTTTGCCATTGTGACGGGGCGTATAG
>DCKB01000036.1 GCA_002320595.1 Christensenella sp. UBA1685 | reverse complement strand
TCTCGCTGTCCAATATGTATTGTAGTCCTACACGGAATTTGTGAACAATCGTCGCCATGCGGATATATTCCCGCGCGGGATGTTGCCCAAAGTGTCAAGTTGTTGTATAATTTCATCGAGGTATGAACGCAATGGAAAAGCACCCCCACCCCACCGGCATGCGCGCCGGGAAGGGGCCGCAAAGTCGCGCAAAGCACGCGCATCAGCGTCTGAGGCGGCTCGTGAATATCACAAAACTCGTTTTTTTCGGCCTGCTGTTGATTTCGGCAGTCCTGTTTGTGTTGCATCTTTTTGTGGAAAAGCCCAGTGAAGCTCAGATTGCTGCGCTCAGAACCGAAGGCGTCTTTTTGGAAGGCATCACCATCAATGGCGTGAACGTTTCAGGCATGACGCGTAAAGAAGCGCAATCGGCTGTGCAGGCAGAACTTGATGCCGCACTTTCTTCCGTAAACATCACCGTACGCCATGGCACGGCGCTGTGGGTTCTGACCGCTGCCGACATGGCGCCTGTTACTACGCTTTCTGAAGTGCTTGACGAGGCGATTCTGCTTGGCAAAACCGGCACATTGCTGCAAAACAACGCGCTTGCGGACGAGGTGCGGGAAACCGGCCGGAGCTTTTCTGCCGTGCTTGTGCCGGATCATGAAACGTTGATGGCTCGCCTTTGCGCGATTGGCGCTGCAGTGGACACCGCGCCTGTGGAGCCTTCCGCAATTCCGGTTACAGCAGCCGCTTCCCCTGCCTTCACTTATGCCGAAGGAGCGGACGGCTACATGCTTAACCAGGAGGCACTGTTTGAAGAGATTCTTGCGCTGATGGCCCAAGGGCAATATTCCGCCACGCTTACGCCGGATTTGGAATATGTCCCCCCCACCCGCACGGTGGAAGAATTGAAACTTGTTACGCAATTCCGCTCCGAATTCCAAACAAGCTTTGGCGGCAGCCGTGCCGCGCGCAACGAAAAGCGCGTTGGAAACATTCAAAAGGCCGCCACGCTTCTCAACGGTGCAAAGGTTGAACCCGGCGAAGAATTCAATTTTAATGCATTCATCGGCCCGCGCACGGAGGAAGGCGGTTGGCCGCTCGCACCCGGCATCGTAAGCGGTGAACGCTATGAGGATCAGGCCGGCGGCGGCATCTGCCAGGTCAGCACTACCTTGTATAACGCGTTGCTGCGCGCGGGAGCCTCCATGCAGCGCGGTTCCACACTGGAGGAAATCCTTGCGCAGGATGTCGAAGGAATCTCCATCACGGAACGGCGGCACCATTCCTGGCCTTCCAGCTATGTGGACAAGGGGCTTGATTCAACCGTCACAGGCACGGTTGAAAGCGGCAAAAGCCTCAATTTTGTGAACAACACAGGTGCGCCCCTATACATTTTCGCCTATTGCGATCAGGAGGAATATACCATGACTGTTCATATCTACGGCGAACCGCTGCCTGAAGGGGTAACTTATGAGGTGCGCGGTGTGGTGGATGAGGAGCTTTCGCCCGGCGAGCCCATCGTCACAGAAGAACCAACCTGGCCTACCGGGTATGAAGAGATTACCGTTACTGCGCGCAGTGGCTATAAGGTCACCGCTTACCGTGACCTTTACCGGAACGGCGTTTTGGAATCCACGGAAACCCTGTATTCTGAAACCTACAACGCGGTCACCCAGAAAAAAACTGTCGGCACCGGCGCCCCCAGCCTGCCCAAGCCCGCTTCGTCGGGCTCCTGAACCGATTTATGCTTTCCTTTTGGGCCTGAAAGCCCAATTAATACATCAGGAGGTTTTCCATGAAGTTCTCCAGCAAAGTGCAGAAATGCAATCTTTCGCCCATCCGCAAATTCTATCCTTATCAGGTAGAGGCAAAGAAGCGTGGCACAAAGATTTATCATCTCAACATTGGCCAGCCCGATATTGAAACGCCGCAAGCGTATTTTGATGCGATCAAGCACTTCGAGCAACCGGTTCTTGAATACGCTCCCTCCCCCGGTATTCCGGAGATGATTGAAGCGGTCAAGAAATATTACGCCAACCTGAACATCCACCTGGAGACAAACGATGTAATCATCACCACCGGCGGCAGCGAGGCGCTTTCCATGGCGCTTAACTGCATTCTGGACGATGGCGATGAGATCATCATCCCCGAACCCTTCTATCCCAACTACAACACCTTCGTGCGCGCTACGGGCGCTACCATCCGCCCGCTGACCACGAGGCCGGAGGAAGGGTACAACTTTGCCAACCGTGAAAAGATCGAAGCGCTCATCAACGAAAACACCCGCGCGATCATGTTCACCAACCCCGGCAACCCGACGGGTATCGTCCTTAAGCCGGAAGAGATGCGCCTGATGGCGGACATCGCAAAGGAACATGGATTGTTCCTCATCGGCGACGAAGTGTATCGTGAGTTTGTCTATGGCGGCGAGCCGCTGCAAACCATCCTTGCGTTCGACGATATTGCGGAGAACGCCATCGTGATTGACTCCGTTTCCAAGCGTTTCAGCGCCTGTGGCGCGCGCATCGGTACGCTCATCACCCGCAACAAGGAGCTCCAGCAGCAGGTCATGAAGTACTGCCAGGCAAGGCTTTCTGTCGCCACGCTTGACCAGATCGCTTCCGCGGCGCTCTACACCGTTGACCCTTCCTATTTTGACGCTGTACGCGAAGAATACAAGCGCCGCCGCGACGCCATTTATGCTAAGCTGCAGGCAATCCCCGGCGTGGTCTGCAAGGAGCCGAAAGGCGCGTTCTATGTGATGGCAAAACTCCCCGTGGACAACACGGACGAATTCCAGAAATGGCTGCTCACCGAGTTTGAGGACAACGGTGAAACCGTCATGTACGCCCCCGGCGAAGGCTTCTATGCAACGCCTGGCCACGGCAAGGATGAAGTGCGCTTGGCTTACGTGCTCAAGCAAGCCGACCTCGAGCGCGCGATGGATCTTCTTGCCCTCGGCATCAAGAAGTACAACGCGCTCAAGAAATAAGAGTATTTTCTCCGGGCAGGCCGTCCATGCGGCCTGCCTTTTCCTTTGCTCCGTTCCGCATCAGCGTTGACTTTTCCGAAGCCCCGTGCTATTATTAAGGCGAAATTCACAGGAAAGGAGCGGTTATTATGCGTAAAGTAGCAAATCAGGCCCATGTTTCCGGGAGGGAAGAAGCGGAATAATCCCCCCCCTGTTTCCTCCTGACTCTCTCAAAGTACGATTTCTATGGAGGAATTATGTCTCTCAACTGGATTACTGAAAAAGAACTGAACGAGATCCCCTTTGATGCTTTCCTTCTTTTGGAAGAATGCCAGCTCAACTGGATCGATGAAGAACGCTATGCCGATGCATGGGGACTTGCCCTTCGTGCGCACCCCTACGTCGTCTGGGCGATCGCAAAACGCGCACCACAGAAGGCTGCCTGGGCGGAACGGATGCTAAAGCACGGCAAGGCCCTGCCGCCCGCCGATACACAAGCGCTGTTTCAGGCGGAACGAACGCTTCTGCGTGCATATGAGGATTGGATCGCCTATGCCGTAAATCCTGAGATTTACCATCGTCAGCCCTTTCTTCAATGGGATGAACGCGAACTGACCGGGCTCTGCGATTTTGCCGGCAAACGCGTTGTGGACGTCGGTTCCGGCACAGGCAAGCAGGCGTTTGCCGTTGCTCCGCTGTGCAAAGCCGTCTATTGCGTGGAACCGGCATGGTCGCTGCGGCGGTTCCTGCGCGAGCGGGCTGAGCGTGAGCATGTAAAGAACCTGTATGTCGCGGATGGGCTGATGGAGTCGCTTCCGTTTGAAGACGGCTTTGCCGACATCATTACGAGCGGCCACGTATTCGGCGACTCCCCCGATGCGGAACTCGCGGAAATGCTGCGTGTCACAAAACCCGGCGGGATGGTAATCCTCATCCCCGGCAACAACGATTGCGACAATGCAGTGCACCATTTTCTGACGGACATAGGGTTTGCATTCGGCCGTTTTGAAGAACCGGGCGATGGCTGGAAGCGCAAATACTGGCTCACAAAGGGATAAATCAAAAGCAGCCTCCGCACATAGCCCGTGCGGAGGCTGCTTGTTTATAATCTTTATTCTCCCTGCTCGGCAGGTTCACGCTCCGGCTTCCATCGTTCCAGCGTGGGCAAAAGGCGCGCCATGAATGCACGGCACTCCGCTTCGTTTTCCCAACCGTTGCCCAGCATATGCGGCACGCAGCATTCTATCATTTCCTCCATCGTGCACTCATATGTGAATTCTCCATCCGTAAAGCACCACTTGCAGTATTTCTCGTTCAGCCCGCCGTCCCGATTTGTGCCGATCACACAGTCGTCCGTAAGCGGCATGCCGCAGCTTTGGCACACAAGCGTTTGCGGGTTTCCAAGGAGCGTATTGATCGAAACGCGAAACTCGTTTGAAATGCGCTGCAATGTTTCCAGATTTGGCGTCGTTTCGCCGCGCTCCCACCGCGAAACAGCCTGCCGCGTCACAAACAGCCGCCGCGCGATCTCGTTTTGGGAAAGCCCTTCCCTTTGGCGCAGCGCAGAAAAGATTTGCGAGAATGCCATGCTTCCACCTCCTGATGCGTCTATTATAGAGGCGGGACGCAGTGCTGTAAAGCAACGCGCTGTTTCCCCTTCCCCCTATTCGGGGCTTAAAGCGGCTTCTCCAAATTCAGGTTACGCGCGTGCCTGCCGCTTCATAAAGCGGAACACTGCACCGTTGAATGCCCTAACCTGTAAAAGCATCGTTTTTGCACCGCGCACCCGCGTTTCGCTCTTCGCGGCTGCAAGCAGCGCCCTGCCGGTTGCGCGCCTCAAGGCGCAATTTCCGCGGATGTCACACTCCCTCCGGGCCCAACATGTGTGATCCCTTTAATGGACCGATATTTGTCTTTTGTGACCTGCTCCTTATGCAAAAGATTCCCATTAGCATCGTAATACTCCTTATAGGTCACGGCTACGCTGCCCCGCCGCGGTTCACGCACCACCTGCTGTATGCCCGGAGCAAGGCTCTCGTCTACGATGATTTCCGTTTCCGGCTCCGGCAGCGTTTCAACTTTCTTGGATGAAATTTGAATCGTTACACCATCTGCGAGCGGCCGCCCATAAACGGAAATCGTGATCTGTTTTTTCTCCTTGTCCGCATGCGCCCCAATTGTGATTGGGACATCCTGCGTATTTTGGAATTTAAAGTTCGGCCCGCCGGTGCTGATCGTCGCATCGCGGCCAATATCGACGTATCCAAGCGGCCAGGAATGGTGTGTGCGGTCGGTTACCGTGAGATCCGCCATCAGCACAGCGTTGTAAAGCGTACTGCTTACCTGGCAGACACCGCCGCCATATTCTTGCACATAAACCGCATCCCGAATTCCAGTGGCTTCTTTCCAACCGTTTTCTGCATTGCGCGGGCCTAAAATTGCATTCATATCAAATTCTTCGCCAGGCGCAATTGTTGTGCCGTCAATCAGCTCTGCAGCCTTGGCAATGTTGAATACGCGGTTGGCCTTTCCATAGGTAGCGCTTTTGAAGGAGGTGGAAAACTCTGCGATCAGCTGCGTGTCCGCGCGTGCGTGTTCAGCCGTGTATTCTGCCGGGATTGTATTGATATACGGCTCTATGGATGCGTTGCGTTCGGCCAACACCGCAATCTTAAGCTGGTCAGCAAGACGTTCTGCATCCACGCTGAATCCTTCGATCGATTCCGTATACAAAAAGCCCCCTTCTGCCTTTGCATCATAAACCGCTGTGGCGTTTTGCGGCGCCACGTTAAGCGCTGCCGCGATGTTCTCCGCCTGTTTCTTCAGTTTCTGTTCATCAATGGAAACGGATGTGTGGAATTCACGCGCCTTGTTCGCGCTTGGATAATATTGCGCAAGGCAAAGAGCGCGCAGCAGCACATCGTCCAAATCCGACGATGCTCCGAGCTCTGCCGCGCTTACATGCACGCTTCCTTCCCCCGCGTGCACCTCATATTGCAACGATGCTAAATAAGCATCCTTCTCTCTGCTCAAAGCGCGCCGCGCACGCGCGACCTCCATTCCCGAAACATCCATTCCGTCAATTTCAATATTCTCTCCCAACACTGCACCGGCGCGGATTGCTTCCGCAATATCCGCATATTCGCTTTTCCCACATCCTGAAACCAGCACAATCCCAAGTGCCAATATCAGCACCAAACGAACCCGTTTCATCAACCTTCACGCTTATCCTTTCCAGCCGCTTCCGTTCGGCCGCATGCTTAGTATGTCCGCAAGCACACGGTTCCTTTCATCTTCCCAAATTCGGAAAAGCAAACGCACGTATACATGTTTTTTCTTGCATTGTTTCAAGGATTGCTCTAAAATAATATATGATTAGGAGGAGGCCTTATGTTTTTTGATTTAAACGACAAACAATCGTTAACCGCAAAGGTTTATACTCACATTCGGGATGATATTATCGAAGGCCGTTACAAAACGGGGGATTACCTTGTCGAAACAAAATTGGCCGAAGAGCTTGACGTAAGCCGCACCCCCATACGTGAGGCGCTTAAGCAGCTTGAGCTCGAAGATCTTGTTGTATCCATTCCAAACCGCGGCATGATGGTGCAGGGCATGTCCAGCCACGACATTGACGACATTTTTACCGTTCGTCACCTTCTGGAAGGCCAGGCTGCTTACTGGGCCGCCGAGCGCATTGACGCGGCAAATCTTGCCCGGCTTACCGAAATTGTAGAGCTCATGGAAATGTACACCAGAAAAAACGACGCGGCTAACCTTGCCCGGCTTGACACCGAATTTCACGATGTGATTTTTTCCGCAAGCGACAGCCGCATCCTGCGCCATATTCTTACCTCTCTGCATCAGAACACGCGCCGCGTGCGCCGCACATCGCTTACCGTCCCGGAGCGGCCCACGCAATCGCTTGCAGAGCACCGTGCCATTTTTGAGGCTATCGAACATCATCGGCCCGAAGATGCGAAAATGCGCATGGAATCGCATATCATCAATGCCCACGGCAGGCGCTTCGATACGAACTGACCCGCAATCCCTTCGGCATGCGCCGAAGGGATTCTTTTCATGAATAAGGAGGACTTTGGCATGGCAACCCCGTTTTCCTGCAAGGGGGAAGTTTTTTCCTCGGGCGGCCCTGGAATTTTTCTGCTCGGCCGCGCAGAAGCGCTTTCACAAACGCTTGCTGCGGAATATGAAGGAAGTGTAACGCTTATTTATCTTGACCCCCCATTTGGCACGGGCGATACGTTTTCGGTAAAGCTTTCTTCCCGAAAAGCGCGACTCACGATCCCCGCTTATGCGGACACCCTTAGCCGTGAGGATTACCTTGCCATGATGCGTGCCGTGCTCACAGCCTGTCACAGGATGCTCGCGCCGGATGGTTCCCTTTATTTGCACATTGATTACCGCATGAGCCCCTATCTCCGCCTCATGCTGGATGAGATTTTCGGGCAAGCCAATTTCATGAACGAAATCATTTGGGCTTACAAATCCGGCGGGCGCAGCACACGCCACTTTTCACGCAAGCATGACACAATCCTCTTTTACCGAAAGTCAAAAGCCGTTTATTTCAACATCCATGCTGTCGGCGTTCCACGCGGCCCCGAAAAGCGCAACAACATGAAACGCTCCATAGATGAGCTTGGCCGCGTATATTTTTCCATCCGCTCCGGCGGTAAGAACTATACCTATTACGAAGATACCCCCATCTTTCCAAGCGACGTTTGGGATGATGTCGAGCATCTGCATCAACGCGACCCAGAGCGTACCGGCTTTGGCACACAAAAGCCAGAAGCGCTTCTGCGCCGCATCCTCCTTGCTTCTTCACGGCCGGGTGACCTTGTGTGCGACCTGTTTTCCGGCAGCGGCACCACAGCTGCGGTTGCTGCAAAGCTTGGGAGGCGCTTTCTCGTTGCAGATGCCTCTCCCGTTGCAATGCAGCTCCTGCGTGCCCGGCAGCTCGTGGGTCAAAGCGAGCCCACGTTTTTTGATGGAGGGCATGCCTTGCGCATTCTGTATGACACTCCGCCGCTTGGCCCCTTCTCCCCTGCGATACGCATAGAACGCACGGCAGATGCAACCAAAGTCTATTTTGATGGCTGTGCGGATGCAGAGCTTGCGTATCTCGCCGCCGGAGAACTTGCGCCGGACGGCATCTTTACGGCTCATGCTTACGCGCTCATGCCCGTGCCGGGTACAGCGCTAACCTTGCCGAATGTCAAACGCATCTGCGTGCAGGCCTGCGATCATGCGGGCAAAATGGAGTTCGTTTCTTTACCGTAAATACAGCTTTCATAAAAATGTGTGGCAATGTGTTCTGCGCACAAAATATTTTTGTAAAAACGAATTTTGGGGGTTGAAAAATGTTGGGAACTGATGTACAATAACACTCGTGCCGTTCCTCCTTAGCTCAGTCGGTAGAGCATGCGGCTGTTAACCGCAGTGTCGTTGGTTCGAGTCCAACAGGGGGAGCCAAAGATTAAAGCCAGATTTTCATCTGGCTTTTTCTTTTATTTGCAGTGCTTGGTAAAGGCACGTACAGCTTTAAAGGGTGGGCAGAATCTGCAAATTGTTGCATCCGCTTGCCTTTGTGCCACTACGCCACACAATAAACACAGCCTGTCACCTCAGAACTCTTGGATCACAATTCTGATAGGGTTCTTGCGTTTTGTGGCCAAGGATAGCGACTTGCATCGCATGCTTCCTTTGTCAACCGATGGGAATTTAACTGCATCATTCTATAGCAAGGGCGCGGTTTTCCGCGCCCTCAACATGCCCCTAAAGAGATTCTTTTTATTCTTCCTCGTCATCCTCATGCTTTGCTGCATCGATGATCTTCTTTGCTTCGTTGGCCGGAACATCCTCATAGCGAATGAATTCGCTGGTGAAGGAACCGCGCGCCTGCGTCATGGAACGCAGATCCGTGGCATACTTGAACATTTCGGAAAGGGGCGCTTCCGCCTCAATCTTCGTGCCGCCATCCACAGGATGCATACCCAACATGCGGCCACGGCGACGGTTCAGGTCACCGATAATGTCGCCCACGTAATCGCTGGGAACGAAAATATCATAGTGATAGATCGGCTCGATGAGCGCCGGGGATGCCTTTGCGCAGGCTTCCTTATAAGCAAGGCGCGCAGCAGACTTGAACGCCACTTCCTTGGAATCCACGGGGTGATATTTACCGAAGTAAAGCGTTGCTTTCAGGCCAGTCATCGGATAACCGGCAAGGACACCCTTACGCATGGCTTCGCGCGTGCCTTTTTCTACCGCAGGGATGTATTCCTTCGGAACCACGCCACCCACGATCGCGTTCACAAACTCGAAGTCCTCACCGTTATCAAGGGGCTCAAAGCGCATGTTTACAACGCCGAACTGACCGCTGCCGCCCGTTTGCTTCTTATGCTTACCTTCGGCCTCCGCCTTGGCCCGGATCGTCTCACGGTACGGAATGCGCGGATCCGCAAGCTGCGCTTCCACATTGGTCTTATTCTTCAGCTTCGCGCAGACAACATCAAGGTGTACCTCGCCGAGGCCGGAAAGAAGCACGTCGCCGGTTTCGGCATTTTTATCGAGCGTGATGGTGGGATCTTCCTCCAAGAGCTTGTTCAGGCCGGCAAAGACTTTGTCCTCTTCCCCCTGTTTCTTCGCGCTGACCGCAAGGCTAATGCACGGCTTCGGGAATTCAATCGCATCAAATTTCACAGGTGCGGAAGCATCGCAAAGCGTATCTCCGGTCGCAGTGAACTGCAGCTTCGCCAACGCGCCGATATCGCCTGCAATCAGCTTATCGACCTGAACGGTCTTCTTGCCGCGCATGATATAAATCGTGCCAGGCTTCTCGCTCTTCTCACTGTTGCTGTTGTAAGGGGTAACAGTTGCATCCAGCGTACCGCTGTAAACCTTGACGATGGAATACTTGCCGAACTGATCCACAACCGTCTTTATAACCTGTGCAGCAAACTTACCGTCCTGCTTGATTTCAACCGGCTCTCCGGTTTTTGCGTCCACAGCCTTGGGAGCTTTTGCTTCGCTTGCCGCAGGCATATAATTTACCAGATTGTCCAACAGCGTGGGGATGCCGATGTTCGGCTGCGCCGCACAGCAGCACACAGGCGTAATTACGCCTTCCTTAACGCCAAGGCTCAAACCTGTAAGGATTTCCTCACGGGAAAGCTCGCCTTCCTCAAAGTATTTTTCCATCAGCGCTTCATCCGCCTCTGCAGCAGCCTCGGTGAGGGCTTCATAAAGCTCCTGTGCGCGGCCTTCCAGTGCGGCAGGGATCGGCATTTCCTTCTCGCCCTTACCGTCAAACTCCTTAGCCGTCATGTTTGGAATGTCAACATAGCCGACAAACGCGCCCTTCTCCATGATGGGAAGCTGAATCGGCACCACGCTCGGCCCAAACTTCGCGTTCACAGCTTCCATAACCTTATCGAAATTGGCGTTCTCACGATCCATCTGGTTCACGACCATCATGCGTGCTTTGCCGGTTTTCTTGCACTGTTCCATGGCTTTTTCCGTTCCCACAACGGGGCCGGAAACAGCGCCGACCACGATCAGCGCGGAATCTGCAAGCGCCATAGCCGCCGCAACCTCACCATAGAAATCGAAGAACCCGGGTGCATCGATGATATTCAACTTCACGTCTTTCCACTCAAGGGGTGCAAGCGCAGCGTTAATGGAGATCGTGCGCTTTACCTCTTCCGGATCGTAGTCCGTGGTCGTGGTGCCGTTCTCCACCCGGCCAAGGCGCTCAAGCAGGCCGGCGTTGAAGAGCATGGCCTCGGTAAGCGTGGTTTTACCCTCGCCGCCATGGCCGAAGATACCGATGTTGCGGATGTTTGCTGCGGTGTAATCTTTCATTGTGTGATGATTCCCCCTCACGGTATAAATGAAGTATTTCGATGCGGTCGCATAATATGGAAATGCGCCAAGGAAGGGCGCATAACGCACCATCTAATATTTTAGCAGTATGCGCGCGGGTTGTAAACCATTTTTCTGCCCGCGCGCAGGATTTCCCATTCTTTTATGCTGTTTTATGCTGTTTTCAACCGCACTTGCTGTATCCGCACGCGCGGCAGATCACACAGCCGCCCTCGTGCTCCAATTTGGAGCCGCATTCAGGGCACGGCGCACCGGCCCGGGCCGACGTACCATCCATGATCTCACAGCCATCGGTGAGCGACTCTTTTTCAATCGGAGGGATCACGCCGCTATGCAGGCGCTCCGCATCCTCCTGTGCCTTGATCTTGGCTACCTTTTCCAACACCTTTCCAATGGCGTCCGGGCAGGAAAGCACCTTGATGTTCGGGTTCGTCGCGCGCTGGCGCACTGTGGAAAGGCAGCGGATGCCTTTGAGCTGCTCAATGACGGCATTTACGTCCATGCCCGAGCGCAGTGCAGTAGAGATCAGGCGGCTCGCGGCTTCGCTTTGGCTCGGGCAACCGCCAGCGCGGCCAAGGTTTGCGAACACCTCGCAGATGCCTTCGTCATCATAATTCACGGTAACATACAGGTTGCCGCACCCGATGACCACCTTTTCCGTGATGCCGCGGGTGATTTCCGGGCGCGGGCGCGGCGTAACTGCGCGCACGACGGGAGCTTCCTCCGCCCCCTCCTTTTTCTTATCGCCCACATAAAGTACCTGACCGGAACGGCTGCCGTCGCGGTAAATGGTAACCCCCTTGCAGCCAAGCTTGTAGGCAAGCGTAAATACTTCCGCAACTTCCTCCCGCGTGGCCTCGTGGCGGAAATTCACGGTTTTTGAAACCGCGTTATCCGTGTGGCGCTGGAAGGCGGACTGCATGCGGATGTGGTATTTCGGCGAGATGTCATGCGCTGTAACGAATACGCGTTTCACATGCTCCGGTACCTCGTCGATATGCGCAAGCGTCCCCTCTTTGGCAATGCGGCGCATGAGCGCGTCGGAATAGAAACCTTCGCGCTTTGCGACCTCTGCAAAGTAAGGATCAACCTGCGGCAGTTCGTCGTCATCCATAACGTTGCGCACGAAAGAAAGCGCAAAGAGCGGTTCAACGCCGCTGGACGCACTGCAGATGATCGAAATCGTGCCCGTGGGCGCTATGGTGGTGCAAGTCGCATTGCGATAGGGCTTTCCGCCCGCGGCGAGCGTGCTCTTTTCGTACAGCGGGAACGCGCCGCGCTTTTCCGCAAGCGCGATGGACGCAGCGTGCGCACGTTCGTTGATAAAGCTCATTATATCGTTTGCGATTTGAATGCCTTCTTCCGAATTATACGGAATTCCAAGGCGGTAGAGCATGTCCGCAAAGCCCATCACGCCAAGACCGATCTTGCGCGTGGCGAGCGTCATCTCTTCGATCTGCGGCAGCGGATACTTATTGACTTCAATCACGTTATCCAGGAAATGAACTGCCGTGTCCACCGTTTCCCCGAGAAGCGCATAATCGATTTCATAGGCACCATCCTTCTCCCGAAGCATGCGCGCGAGGTTCAATGAACCGAGGTTGCAGCTTTCATAAGGGAGCAGCGGCTGTTCGCCGCAGGGATTTGTGGATTCGATTTCGCCCGCGGCTTCCAGAACGACATTGTCCCGGTTCATGCGGTCCAAAAACACAATGCCCGGCTCGCCGTTGTTCCACGCCATATCCACGATGAGGTCGAACACCTCGCGGGCATTTCTGCGTGCCACAACGGTTTTGTCCCGCGGGTCAATGAGGTCATATTCCTCGTTACGCTCCACGGCCTCCATGAATTTTTCCGTAAGGCCCACGGAAATGTTGAAGTTTGTTATTTCTGAAGTATCCTTTTTGCACTGGATAAAATCCACGATGTCCGGGTGATCCACGCGCAGGATGCCCATGTTTGCGCCGCGGCGCGTGCCGCCCTGTTTGACGGCCTCGGTCGCTGCGTTAAACACCTTCATGAAGCTGATCGGGCCGGAAGCTACGCCGCCCGTGGAGCGCACCGTCGCGCCGGATGCGCGCAGACGCGAAAACGAGAACCCAGTCCCGCCGCCGCTCTTATGGATGAGCGCCGCATTCTTTACCGCCTCAAAGATTTCCGGCATGGAATCCGCTACCGGCAGCACGAAGCACGCGGAAAGCTGTCCGAGCGGCTTGCCCGCATTCATAAGCGTGGGCGAATTCGGCATGAACAAAAGCTCCGTCATGATTTCATAGAACTTGTCCGAAAGTGCCGCAACATCCGCATCGGGAGCATACGCCTTGTCCCCGGCGGCAATCGCATCCGCAACGCGGCGGAACATGCCTTCCGGTGTTTCGATCAACTCCGATGCTTCGTTTCTGGCCAAATACCGGCGTTCCAGCACAGTAACGGCGTTTTTGCTCAGGCGTGTCATAGCAGTGTCCCCCTAAATGCACTATATATATGAATTAAAATGCATTGCAGCCCAAAATATTGTGGTTGCTTGCTTGTCCATTTTACACCACACCATAGCCCGTGTAAAGCCTTGGAGACGTATTTTTCCAAACTTATCCGTTTTAATCACGCATTGTGTAACTTTGATTCTTCCGTTACCGCTTCATCCCGCGCAATAGCGCCTTGTCCGAATCGCTCACGCGAAACGATTCACAGCATTTCTGAATTGTTTTGTTCTGTGTAAAGTCGTCAAGCACACCATTTTCCAACAGAAGAAGCGTCTCCTCCCGGAACTTCACAAAACACACGGAGAGCGCCCAGGCAACTGCCATTTTCACATAGTACCCTTCCTGTGAAACATCTGCAAGCACTGCAAGCACACGGCCAATCCACTCCGGAACAATAAAATGCGAAAGCAGAAGCACCACGGCAAAGCGCACCTCATATTCCCGCTCGGAGGCAAGGTACGGCGTAAGAAACACCCAATAGGCTTCACGGTTCTTTGCAGCGCTCTTGAGGCTGCCGCAGGTCACATCGCACACCGCCCAGTTGTCGATCTTCGGGACGAAAGCGCCAAGGTACTCCATACGCTCTGCCTCCGGGCAGCGCATGCCTGCGATCACAAGCCCCTGCAGCATGCGTTCTTCGTGTGTATCGTCCCGCGCCACGGCGAGGAAGCCTTTTGCATCGTTTTTGATGATCTCCTTTGCCATCGTGCGAAGCAATGGGATGCGCACGCCATAGGTTCCCGTCGTGCCCGGCATCAGCTTTTCGTTGAACGCACGGAATTTCTCCTCACCCAACTCCGCAAGGCGCATAAGCAGCGCAGCATACTCTGTTTCTGTAAACATGGCTTTTCCCTTTCTCGTTTTCATCCTGTTCTGTTGCTTTCCAGTATAGCATAGTACCCATTCATTTTGCCGGGAACAAATAATATATGATTTTTACATTGACATCCAATGTATTCCGGCGTATAATCGGAACAATTTTAACCGCAAAGGAGGGTTGCACATGAGCACGCCAACGGCAAACGTAAAAGCATACTACGATTCCTGCCCGGAAAAAGAATGGGAACGCCTTGCAAATGCACGTTTGGAATTCGACATTAACATGAGTTTTCTCACCCGCTATATCAAACCGGGCGACGCGCTGCTCGATCTTGGCGGCGGTCCTGGGCGCTATGCGCTCGCACTTGCACAGCGGGGCGTGAAGGTGACGCTGTGCGACCTCTCGCCTGAAAACGCCGCCTTCGCGCTGCGAAAAGCAGAAGAAGCATCCCTTTCTCTGCAAGCGTTCGCAGGCGATGCGCGCGAGATCGCTTCGCTCACGCACGAGATGTTTGATCATGTCCTGCTCATGGGGCCGCTGTACCACCTCTGGGAGGAGCAGGAACGGGCGGAAGCCATGCGTGCCGCGCTTTCCCGCCTGAAGCCCGGCGGAACGATCGCTGCAGCCTTCATCGGTTCGTATGCAGGGCTGATTTACGATATGCGGGATTACCCGGCGGATGTGCTGAATCCCGGGATCCTCGACCTGTTTGAGCTTTTGGTGCAGCAAAAGCCCTTTGCCGGCCGGGCGTTTACGGATGCTTATTTTGAGCGGCATCAGAATGTGCTGCCCTTCATGGCGAAGTTCCCGCTTGAAACGCTGCACTTTCTTTCAAGCGAATCTTTTTTTGCGCCGTGTTCGGACCGGCTTTATGCAGCCCCGGAGGAAGTATATCAGGAATGGCTCAGCCTCGGCATTCGCCTGTGTGAGCTTCCGGATGCACTGCCCTTCGCAGAACACCTGCTTTATATTGGAAGAAAAACAAAGGAGCGCGAAAGATGAACGTGATTTCCGTCCGGGAACATCCGGAAAGCGCGGAGCGCATGATTTTCTATTTTCAGGAGAAGTGGGCCAGCGAAGCGAGCAGGATGGTCTATGATGACTGCATCCGCCACGCGCTTACTGCCGCCGCCCCCCTGCCGCAATGGTATCTGCTTACAGAGGGCAGTGAAACCATTGGCTGTGCGGGGCTCATTACAAACGATTTTATCAGCCGCATGGATCTTTACCCTTGGCTCTGCGCGCTTTATATCGAGCCTGCGCACCGTGGTCATGCCTATGGCAGCCTTCTGATCGAACGCGGCAAAGCGGACGCACGCGCCGCAGGGTTCCCGTATCTGTACCTGTGCAGCGACCACGTGGGGTTTTATGAAAAATACGGATTTGCACGCATCGGCACAGGATACCACCCATGGGGGGAAACCTCCGGGGTCTTCCGGGCGGAGCTTTGAAAACGGAAGGCGGGCTGTTGCAGAATAGAACCCTCTGCAGCAGCCCCCTTTTGGGTTTCAGCTTCCCCCTAAAGCCCCCTTTAGAAAGGGGGCTTTAGGGGGATTGCCATATCAGCGCAGTCATTGCGGGGATAAGACAATCCTCAGTCCGCTGCGCGGGCAGAAACCGTTGCAGAGGGTTCTATTCTGCAACAGCTCCTTCTCCCGTTGTTCTCATTTGTCTGCTTGGGACACCTTTTTTAATCGAATATCCCTGTGGAAAGATATCGGTTTCCCGAATCCGGCAGGAGCGCGACGATCAGCTTGCCCGCATTTTCCGGGCGCTTTGCAAGCTCCGTTGCCGCTGCAAGCGCCGCGCCGGAAGAAATGCCCACGAGCAAACCTTCCGCACGTGACACGGCACGTGCCGCCGCGTTTGCCGCCGCGTTTTCGATGCAAATCACTTCATCATAAATTGAGGTGTCAAGCGCCTTCGGCACAAAACCTGCGCCAATGCCCTGAAGGCCGTGCGGCCCCGGCTTTCCGCCCGAAAGCACCGGCGAACCCGCAGGCTCCACAGCCACCACACGCACAGCAGGGTTCTTTTCCTTCAAATATCGTCCCACACCTGTGATCGTGCCTCCGGTGCCCACACCCGCAACAAAGATGTCCACCTTCCCATCCGTATCCACCCAAATTTCCGGGCCCGTCGTTTCATAATGTGCCCGTGGGTTCGCGGGGTTTTCAAACTGTCCGGGGATGAACGCGCCGGGCGTTTCCTGCGCAAGCTTCTCTGCCTTTTCGATTGCTCCCGCCATGCCTTTCGCACCTTCCGTCAGCACAAGCTCCGCGCCATAGGCTGCAAGCAGGCTACGGCGTTCCGCGCTCATGGTATCCGGCATCGTAAGGATCACGCGGTACCCCTTTGCCGCCGCAACCGAAGCAAGGCCAATCCCCGTGTTTCCGCTTGTAGGCTCAATGATGACCGCGCCGGGCTGGAGAAGCCCCCGCTGCTCCGCATCTTCGATCATCGCAAGGCCGATGCGATCCTTCGCGCTCCCCGCAGGGTTAAAGCATTCGAGCTTGGCAACTATGCGCGCAGGCGCGCCCACGGCTCTTTCATATCCCTGCAGCTCCATCAACGGTGTGCGGCCGATCAGCTCGGAAAGTCCTGTGGCAATCCGCTCCATACTTCTTGTCCTCCCAAATGAAACGCATGCGGTACACGGCACATATTATATTCTGTGCGACATGCCGCAAGTATGATTATGGTTCCATAATATATAATTTTGTGGTATTATAGCACAGATCATCAGGTAAGGAAAGAACGATGCATGTTTGAACGGTTAAAAAGCGACATCCGCTGTGTTTTGGAACGCGACCCGGCCGCGCGCAGCGGCTTTGAAGTCTTTCTCTGCTATCCGGGCTTCCATGCGGTACGCAACCACCGCACAGCCCATTTTCTGCACACACATGGCATGAAGATGCTTGCGCGCGCCGTTTCTCAGCTTTCCCGTTTCTTCACGGGCATTGAGATTCACCCCGGCGCAATCATCGGCAGGCAGCTGTTTATCGACCATGGTATGGGCGTGGTTATCGGTGAAACAACGGTCATAGGGGATAACGTAACGCTCTATCAGGGGGTAACGCTTGGCGGCACCGGCAAGGAAACCGGAAAACGCCACCCAAACATCGGGAATAACGTAATGGTTGCTGCGGGCGCGCGGGTGCTCGGCCCCATCACCGTCGGCGACTATGCAAAGATCGGTGCAGGTGCGGTCGTGCTGAAGGATGTGCCGCCCTATGCGACCGTTGTGGGCGTACCGGGGCATGTTGTAAAAATCGCAGGCTGCCCGCGTACGCCGGATGGAACGCCCGCCTGCACCCCCGGTGCTGAGGATTGCTCTGCCGTGCCGGATTGCCCCAGTGCAACCGCCTCCGCAAAGCCGCGCGACCAAATTGATTTGGATCAGATAAACCTGCCCGACCCGGTTGAAATGGAGTTGACGAAGCTGCGCATGCGGATTGCGGCGCTCGAAGCCGCGCTGCAGGAATGCGAAGACCGGCAGGAAGAAAAATAGAGTATACCCGACTAAAGCAAAAAATGCCGGCGGAGCTTCCTCCGCCGGCATTTGGTTTCGCGTTCTTCTTATTTGCGCAGGCCAAGCCGTGCAACGATGGAACGGTAACGCTCGATGTCCGTATCCTTCAGATAGTTCAGAAGGCCACGGCGCCGGCCGACCATCTGCAGAAGGCCGCGGCGGGAATGGTGATCCTTCTTGTTGAGCTTAAGATGCTCGTTGAGGTGGTTGATGCGTTCGGTCAGAAGCGCGATCTGAACCTCCGGGGACCCCGTGTCGCCTTCGTGAATCTGATATTCCGCGATGATTTCCTGTTTGGTTGCCATTGAAAATTTCCTCCTAAAAATAAATTGCCGTGAACCGAGTCAAGCGTCGGAGTGTCGCAAAACACAGCTAACGGTTCTTGCACCATGGAAGTATACCATAACACAGGCGGCTTGTAAACCGCCATTTCTCCCGTTATTTCAAAATTGTGCGCGCATGTGCGGCATCGGCTGCAATCTGCGCTGCAAGCGCTTCCCTGCTGGGGAACTTCACCTCGCCGCGCAGCCGCGCCACAAATTCCACACGCAGCGGCATGCCATAAATATCCCGTTCAAAGTCAAGCAGGTGCGTTTCAACCGTGGTGCTCCGGCCTTCCACCGTTGGATTGTTGCCCACGTTTGTAACTGCACGAAACGCCTCTCCCGCCACAAATGCGCGCGCAGCATATACGCCTGAAAGCGGCAATACCTTGTTGCCATATCCTTCAAGGTTCGCCGTTGGGAAACCGAGCGCATGTCCGATGCGGCGGTTGGCCGTCACCGCTCCGGAGAGCGCATAGCATGCGCCCAGCATTGCATTTGCCGTTTCCAGCTTCCCTTGCTCCAGGCAGGCCCGAATGCGTGTGCTGGAAACCGGTTCGTTTTCATAGGACACGGGGCCGAGTACGCGCACGGCAATCCCCAACTCCTCCCCAAGGGTTTTGAGCAGTGCTGTATCCCCTGCGCCGCGATCCCCAAAGGTATAATTGAACCCGGCAACAATCCCGCGCAGCGCAAAGCGCTCCACAAGCATGCGCACGAAGTCCCGCGGCGGCGTCGCCGCAAGCCGTGCGTCAAACGCATCTGCGGCGACGGGGATCCCGGTTGCCGCAAGCGCGGCAATGCGTTCCTCCGGCGTCATCAGCAGCCGGGGTTCCCGCCCAAACAGGGACAAGGGATGATTCCGAAACGTATAAATCAACGGCGATGCATGGAGCGCCTTCGCAAGCCCGGTCGCCTCGCTGATCAACGCGCGATGGCCTGCATGCACGCCATCGAACGTGCCAAGGGCAACGACCGCTCCCTGCGCTTTAATTTTCATGCTCCGCTTCCTCCCCAAAGAACGTAGTAATGTGCAGCTTTCCTGCCCCGATCAACCCAACGCCTAAAAATGCGCCGTTAGCATAAGCGCGAAGCGGCGTATGCTCCGGCAAGGCTGCAAGCGCAGGATGCGCGATCTCCGCACCGTTTTTCAGAAGCCGTGCGTTGCGTGCAGAAAGGCCGTCAAGACGCGCTTCCGGCAAATGGAGCAGTGCGTGCTCCACGCTGACGACCGCGCTTGCAAGCGCCCCGGCTTCCTTCAGTTCCCGCAACTCGGCGATGGAGTGCGCCCCTTCCACATCGAACGCGCCGGAACGCGTGCGCAGCAAAAACGAAAGGTGTGCCGGGATGCCGAGCGCCATGCCGATATCATGGCAGAGCGTGCGGACATACGTGCCCTTTGAGCATTGCACACGCAGCAAAAAGCGGTTTTCCCCCGTCTGAGCAACAGGCTCCAGAGCATGCACCAGAACACGGCGTGTTTTTCGGATCTCCTCCGCTCCTTGGCGGGCGAGCTGGTAAAGCCGCTTTCCATCCACACATACGGCGGAATACATCGGCGCGACCTGCTCAATCTCGCCGATAAACGCCGGGAGCACCGCTTGCAGTTGCTCCATGCGGACAATCCCTTCGCCGCATGCAATCACCGTGCCGTAGGAGTCCTGCGTATCGGTGGCGCAACCAAAGGCCACCTCCGCATAATACTCCTTTTCCTTATCCACAAGGTAGTCAAACAAGCGCGTAGCCCGTCCGAGGCAGATCGGCAATACGCCCGCCGCCCCGGGATCCAGCGTGCCCGTATGCCCTACGCGCTTCATGTCAAAAAGATGCCTTACATCCGCCACCGCATTCGACGAAGTCATACCCGGCGGCTTCAGAACATTTACAATTCCTTCCATACTTCCCTCAATGCGCGCTCGCAAAGGTTCACTGCTTCCGCACGCACCAAATCAAACGGTCCCTCGGCCGTATATCCCGCAGCATGTTTGTGTCCGCCGCCGCCCTTCGCCTGTGCAACCGCTCCCACATCCGCAGCCTTTTTGGAGCGCAGGCTCAGCTTGAATGCACCGGAGGGAGTTTCGCGCAGCAGAAGCGCCGCTTCAACGCCCTCTACATCGCGTACATGGTCGATGATGCCTTCGGTATCCTCCTCGCTCGCGCCCGTTGCTGCAAAGTCGCTCTGCATCACATACGAAACGCCGAGCTTCCCTTCAAAAAGCAGCTCCATGTTCGCCAAAGCGCGCCCCAAAAGCTTCTGTTTTGCAAAGGGTACCGTGCGATATACCAGCCGGTTCAGCTCCGCATTGTCCGCTCCCGCTGCAAGCAAACGCCCCGCCAGATGGAACGTCTCCGGGCGCGTATTGCTGTAAGCAAAGTTTCCGGTGTCCGTCATAAGCGCCGTATACAGGCAGTTGGCAAGAGGTGCGTCAAGTCCCGGCAAAAGCATCTCTGCAAGCGATGCAATCAGTTCTCCCGCTGCTGCCGCCATATCATCCACCGCATTGAATTCCGCGTAAAAATCGTTGCTTGGATGGTGGTCAATGTTGCAGGTGTGCAGCGCTCCGTCAAACAGGCGGAGGGCAGCCCCCATGCGTGCCCGGTCGGCGCAATCCACCGCAATCACATGTTCCGTTTGCCTTGCATCTTCTGGAAGCAACACATGCTCTGCACCGGGGAGGAACGCATATGTGTGCGGCACCGGCTGCTCGCATACCACTGCGGCACGCTTTCCGATGCGCACAAGCACACCGTAGAGCGCCAGCGATGCGCCCAATGTATCGCCGTCCGGCGCCGTATGGGCAACCACCGTAAAATCATCGTTTTCCTTTATGAACGCAGCAATGCTGCGCAGCGCGTCCTCTCGCATGCCGCACGCTCCTTTTTGAAAGATTTATGCATTTTACAAGGATGTTCAGCGTTCCTGTTCGTCCTGCCGTTCTTTTTTATCCTTGTTGAGGTCGTTCAAAATCTGTGCGATATGCACGCTGTATTCGATCGAATTATCGAGCGTAAACTTCAGCTGCGGCAATGCGCGCAGTTCAATATGGGTTCCAAGCTCATGCCGGATAAATCCTGCCGCCCGGTTGAGCGCCGCAACGGACGCTTCGCGTACTGCATCGTCCGAATCGTAGACGCTCACGCGTACCTTGGCCTGTTTGAGGTCATTCGTGACCTCCGCGCTCATGATGGTGGTCATTGGAGAGATGCGCGGGTCCTTCATTTCACGCACGATCTCGCTGACGGCCTTTTTGACTTCTTCATTGATCCTGTCATATCTTACGTTTGCCATGGTTCTCCTTGCTGTTGCAGAAGGAGCAGGCGGCTTGCCTGCTCCTTCCGCCGGTTTTGTGTTTTACCGCTTGACCTCCACCATCTCAAACGCCTCGATGGTATCGCCCTCGCGGATATCATTGAAGTTTTCAATGCCAATGCCGCATTCGTAGCCGGCCGCAACTTCCTTGGCATCATCCTTAAAGCGTTTAAGGGATGCGATCTTGCCTTCGTGAATCACGATGCCGTCGCGCACGACGCGAATCTGCGCGTTGCGCGTTACCTTGCCGTCCTGCACATAGGCGCCCGCAATGGTGCCTACGCCGCTGACCTTGAAGGTGTCGCGCACCGAAATGCGTCCAAGCGTATTTTCTTCATAAACGGGCTTAAACATGCCCTTCATCGCCTTTTCAATGTCCTCAATCGCATTATAAATGATGCGGTACAGGCGCATATCCACTTTTTCTTTCTCGGCTGCCGCACGTGCCGCAGCATCCGGGCGCACGTTAAAGCCGATGATGATGGCGTTGGATGCCGATGCGAACATGATATCCGAGCCCGTGATTGCGCCTACGCCGCCGTGGATGCACCGGACGCGCACTTCGTCGTTGGAAAGCTTCTCAAGCGCCTGCTTGACAGCCTCAACAGAACCCTGCACATCCGCCTTAACAATGATGTTGAGATCCTTGATCTGTCCTTCTGCGATCTGGCTGAACAAATCGTCCAAGGAAACCTTGGAAAGGTTCTTGAGCTGTTCGGCCTTCTGCTTGTCGCGGCGCTCCTCCGCCACCTGACGCGAGAGCTTGTCAATCTCGGCAACGTTGAGAATATCGCCCGCAGCGGGTACTTCCGAGAACCCCAACACCTCGACCGGTTGGCTCGGCCCCGCCTTTGCGACGCGTTTGCCCTTATCATCTACCATGGCGCGCACGCGACCGTAAGCCGTGCCCGCAACGATGGTATCGCCGATTTTAAGCGTGCCGTTCTGCACAAGCACGGTTGCAATCGGGCCGCGGCCCTTGTCAAGCTCCGCCTCGATGATCGTTCCCTTTGCGAGGCGGTTCGGGTTGGCTTTAAGCTCCAGTACGTCCGCTTCGAGAAGCACCATTTCAAGGAGGCTGTCAAGCCCCATCTGCGTTTTGGCAGAAACCGGCACGCAGATGGTGTCGCCGCCCCATTCTTCGCTCACAAGGCCATGCTCCGTCAGCTGTTGCTTGACGCGTTCCGGGTTAGCGGTTTCACGATCCATCTTGTTGATCGCTACGATGATCGGCACATTCGCCGCTTTTGCATGGTTGATCGCCTCCACGGTCTGCGGCATAATGCCATCGTCCGCCGCAACGACCAGAATGACGATGTCCGTCACCTGAGCGCCGCGCGCACGCATGGAAGTAAATGCCTCATGGCCTGGCGTATCGATGAAAGTGATTGTGCGGCCGTTGCAGGTGACGGTGTACGCACCAATGTGCTGCGTGATCCCGCCTGCCTCGCCCTCGGTGACGCTGCTGTTGCGGATCGCATCGAGCAGGGAAGTTTTGCCGTGGTCAACATGGCCCATGATGGTGACAACCGGCGGGCGTTCCACAAGCTCGGTGGATTCATCCACTTCATCGCTGCTCTCCTGCAAGACCTCTTCAAACGTCTTGGCAACATTGTGTTCAAGCTCAATTCCGTAATCGGATGCGATCAGCGAGCAGGTATCGAAGTCGATCTCCTGATTGATCGTTGCCATGATGCCGAGGATAAAGAGCTTCTTGATGATCTCCGCCGCCGGCTTTCCGATCTTTTCGGAGAGTTCTTTCACTGTGATGGTTTCCGAGGTAATCACCGCTTTCTCAATCTTTACAGGTTCCGGTTTGTGGATTGGAGCCTGTTGCTTTTTCTTTTTCTTTGAGCCGTAGGCGCCGTCCTCATCCCAGCCGCGCGCCATGGGCGCAGATTCTTTCATGAGGGTTTTCTTGTTCTTCGCCTTGTTGCGCTCATCATCCCGCGTGCGTGTATGTGCGCTCTTGTTGGCATCAAAGGAACGCTGCTCCTTTCCTGCCGCCGGTAGAGGCGCTACTGCCGGGCGCTGTTGATAACCGCCCTGCCCTACCGGACGCTGCTGGTAACCACCCTGTCCTGCCGGGCGCTGCTGGTAGCCGCCCTGCCCTGCCGGACGCTGCTGGTAGCCGCCTTGCCCTGCCGGGCGCTGCTGGTTGCTCCGCTGCTGATAAGCGGTCTGCGCCTGTGGCTGTGCCTGATACCCGCTCTGCGTACGCTGGCGCGGCTCCTGCCTGCGTGGTTCGGCAACAGGCTTCTGCTCCACCGACTTCACGGGTCCGGCCGGTTTTTGCTGTTGCGCATGTACTTTTTCCGGCTCCGGCTTTGCAGGCTTTTCCGCCGTCTTTTGAGGCTCCTCTTTTTGCGGCGCCTCTTTGGGCGGTTCTTCCTTTTGCATCTCTTCTTTATGCATCGGCATCGTTTCTTTTTCCGGCGCCGGCTCGTCCTGTGCCGCAGACAGCTCTTCGCGCGGCTTCGCAGGCGGTTCGGCTGCGGCAGTTTTTTCCTCCTGCTGTACAGCACTCTGCACCTCGTCCGGCTCGCCCACATGGAACGCAAGGTCTCCTTCGGAGGCCAGCAATTCGCGCAAACGCTCTGCACGCTCGGTTTCGATGCGCTCCTTTTCGGCCGCCTTCTCTTTTTCTATGAGCTTACCCTCGGCACGGCGCACCTCTTGCAGTGTCGTGCCCATATCGGTATGCGTCTTTTTAATTCGCTCAAAGAGCTGTTTCGCCTGCTGCTCCAGCTCCTTTGCCGAATCAATGAATTTTGCTTTCGCCATTCATGCCACCCCCGTGCTAATTTGCGTTCTTGTCCGATGCATATGCATCGCGTATCATTTGCGCGAACCGTTCATCTGTGACCGCCGCCACCATGCGTCCATCCTTGCCGATCGCCCGCCCGAGATCCGCAACCGTGAAGCAGGGCAAACCGGCGCGCTCGCACATGCCGAAGTACCGTTCCTGCGTGGCTCCCGAGGCCGCTGCATCCAGCAAAACCAAACGCGCGCCACCGCGCTTCACCGCGCGCTCGCAGGCAAAGTCGCCCGCAATACATTTCCCGGCGCGCATGGCAAATCCCATCGCGCCGCGCAACTTTGTTTCATTCACCCTTGGTGATCTCCTCCTTAAGGCGCTCGAACACCTCAGGATCCACCTTATGTTCCAAAGCGCGCTCCAACGCGCGGATCTTCTGCGCTTTTTCAAGGCATTCCACCGCGGGACAAACATATGCGCCGCGCCCGGAAGCCTTGCCGGTCCGGTCAAGCCGAATCTCGTTTTCCGGGGTGCGCACGACGCGCAAAAGCTCTTTTTTTGGCCGCATTTGCCTGCAGCCAACGCACATCCGCATCGGGATTTTCTTGCCGGTCATAGCACACCTCCTGTCCAGCCTTATTCCTGCGTTTCCACCGCAGCCTCCGCGTCATAAAGCGCCAATTCTTCCTCGGCCTGCGTCTGGCTCTTGATGTCGATCTTCCACCCTGTGAGCTTTGCCGCAAGCCGCGCGTTCTGCCCTTCCTTGCCGATGGCGAGGGAAAGCTGGTTGTCCGGCACAATCACCTTCGCGGCCTTTTCGGATTCGTTGATGTAAACCATGATCACCTTCGCCGGACTCAGTGCCTTTGCGATATAAACGGCCGGGTCGCTGTCCCATTCGATGATGTCGATCTTCTCGTTGTGCAGTTCGTTTACAATGCGCTCTACGCGGATGCCGCGCTGGCCAACGCATGCCCCAACCGCATCCACCTGCGGATCGGAAGAATACACCGCAACTTTCGTGCGGAAACCCGCCTCGCGCGCAATGGATTTCACCTGCACAATACCGGTTTGAATTTCCGGCACCTCAAGCTCAAACAAGCGCTTCACAAGGCCCGGATGCGTACGGGAAACGAGCACCTGCGGCCCCTTGTTGGTTTTGCGCACCTCAAGCACATAGACCTTGATGCGGTCATTGTTGTTGTATTCCTCGCCCGGAATCGTTTCGTTCATGGCAATCAGGCCGTCCGTTTTGCCCAGTTCAACATAAACGCCGCCCTTTTCCACGCGCTGCACAATGGCGGTAAGGATTTCGTTTTCCTTTTCAACATACTCATCGAAAATCACGCCGCGTTCCGCTTCGCGGATGCGCTGCACCACAACCTGCTTGGCCGTCTGTGCGGCAATGCGGCCAAAGTTGCGGGGATTCGCCTCTTCTTCGAGAACGTCGCCCACCTCATAAAGCGGGTTGATCGCACGCGCTTTTTCCAGAGAAATCTCAGCATGGATGTTTTCCACCTGCTCGACAACCGTTTTGGATGCAAAAATCTGCACCTCGCCCGTGTCGCGATCCACCACGGCGCGCACATTGCCCGTAGTGCCGTAGTTGCGCTTATATGCCGCGATCAGCGCGGATTCAAACGCGTCAATCAGAATATCCTTGCTGATGCCGCGTTCCTTTTCAATTGCGTTGAGTGCCTCCATGAATTCGGCGTTCATTGATGATTCCTCCGTTTATCTTTCTGAAAATAATATCTCTGCTTTTCGTGCGTTTACTCAAAGTCGATATGCGGGCGCACCAGAGCCGCATCCTTTCGCGCAATGCGCATTTCGCTGCCCGCTGCGCCGCCCTTCCCCAAAAGGGCAATGGTGAACGAATCCGCGTCAAACGAAACGAGCGTGCCCACAAATTCCTTTTTTTTGTTCACTGGGGCATAAAGCTTTACATCCAGCTTGTTCCCCACATTGCGGGCAAAATCCTTATCCTTTCGGAGCGGCCTGTCGATGCCGATGGAAGACACGGAAAGATAGTATGCGTCCGGAATCGGATCAGCCTCATCCAGAATCGGGTCAACCGCGCGGCTCACACGCTCGCAATCGTCAAGCGAAACGCCGTCCGGCGCATCGATGTACAGGGTAAGCACCCAATTGCCGTGCTCCTTCTGGTACTCCACCTCATCCAGTTCAAAGCCTAACACTTCGACCGTTGCGCGTACGGCGCGATCTACCGCTTCCGTAATTTTCAATCCGCTTCCTCCGCCATTAAAGCCAGTCTCTCAAAACAAAAGAGCGGGAAAAACGCCCACTCTTTCAAACCTCAAATACAGCTTTTGCTGACCAACAAATTTATTATAACAGCTTATTCAAATTTTATCAAGCATTATATTCGGGGCCCCACCGCCTTTGCCAGACACAGGATGCAGGCCATGGCTAAAACAGGGTGAGCTGGTTCGTTTCCGGCATGCCGTCCAAACAGCCAAGCTCCCGCAATGCGTTTACAACGGCGCTGTTGGCCTTTGTGCGGGCGCGGAAGTCCTCCACCGAACCAAACGGTCCTTCGGACTGCGCTTCCTCAATGCCGATGGCGGCATTTTCACCCACGCCCGCAACGGAAGAAAACGGCGGCCGGATCGCATTGCCCTCGATCGTAAAGCGCTTCGCCTTCGATTTCATGAGATCCACGGGCAACAGCTCGATGCCGCGCAGATTCATTTCATATACCACCTCAAGGATCACAAGCAGATCCTTCTCCTTCGTTTCAATGGTTTTGTCCTTTTCTTTCTGGCGCAGCGCCTTGATGTTTTTCAGCACGCGCTCCGCTCCGCCGGCGGCTGCGGCGATGTCGAACGCATCGGCACGCACGGTATAATACACGGAATAAAACGCCAGCGGCAGATGCACCTTGAAATACGCCACACGGAACGCCATCATCACGTAAGCCGCAGCATGCGCACGCGGGAACATGTATTTGATTTTCTTGCATGCATCGATGTACCATTCCGGCGTGTCAATGGCGCGCATCGCCTCCTCCATCTCCGGGGAGACGCCACGACCTTTGCGCACGCTTTCCATCGTTTTAAAGGACATGGAAGGATCGCCCCCGCGCAGAATGAGATAGTTCATGATATCATCGCGCGTGCAGGGAACCTGCGAAAGCGTTGCCGTGCCTGCTGCGATGAGATCCTGCGCATTGCCAAGCCAAAGGTTTTCGCCGTGGGAAAGGCCGGAAATGCGCACGAGTTCCTCCATCGTTGTGGGGCGCGTATCCATGATCATCCCGCGCACAAAGTTTGTGCCGAATTCGGGGATCGCAATGCAGCCCACGTCGCAGCCCAGTTCATCCAGCGAAACGCCAAGCGATTCAAGGGAGCGGAAAATCTCCATCGTGTCGGGGTCGTCCAGCGGGATGGTTTTCGGGTCGATGCCGGTGAGATCCTCCAGCATGCGAAGCACCGTCGGGTCATCGTGCCCGAGAATATCAAGCTTCACGAGCCGGTCGTCCATTGCATGGAAATCAAAATGCGTGGTGATCGTGTTCTTTTCCTTTTTATCCGCGGGGTATTGCACAGGGGAAAACTCAATAATGTCGTTTTCCTGCGGCACGATAACGATGCCGCCCGGGTGCTGGCCCGTGGTGCGCTTCACGCCCACGCAGCCTGCAACAAGGCGTTCTGTCTCGCCTTTGTTAAAGCTCACGCCCTGCTGCTCACAATACCCCTTGATGTAGCCGTAGATCGTCTTATCCTGCAAGCCGGAAATTGTGCCTGCACGGAAGGCATGCCCTTCGCCGAACATTTCCTCCACGTACTTATGCGCAACCGGCTGATATTCACCGGAAAAGTTCAGGTCGATATCGGGCGTTTTATCCCCCTTGAAGCCCAGGAACACTTCAAACGGGATCTCGTAGCCGAGTTTTTTGTATTTCGTGCCGCACACGGGGCAGTCTGCATCCGGCATGTCCACGCCACATGCATACTTCGTGCGGTCTATGTTGAAATCGCTGTGTTTGCAGTTGGGGCACACGTAATGCGGCTGGAGGGGATTCACCTCCGTGATGCCCGCCATCGTAGCCACAAACGATGATCCCACCGAACCGCGCGAGCCGACAAGGTAGCCGTCCGAGTTGGACTTGTGTACGAGCCGCTGTGCCAGAAGATACAGCGTCGCATAGCCGTTGCCGATGATGGAATTCAGTTCTTTTTCAAGGCGTGCCTGCACTACCTCCGGCAGCGGATCGCCATAAATTTCGTGCGCGCGCTTTTCCGCCATGCCGCGCAATTCTTCGTTTGCCCCTTCAAACGTAGGAGCATAGGTTCCTTTTTCAGAAAGAAACGCCTTGAGCCTGTCGCACGAATCAGCGATTGCGTTCGGATTTGTGACGACAACTTCAAAAGCCTTTTCTTCCCCCAGATACGAAAACTCCTCGAGCATCTCGTCCGTGGTCTTAAAATACAGCGGCGCCTGCTGCTCCGCATCCTTGAAATCCCGTGCGCTCATCAGGATGGCGCGGTAGATCGCGTCCTCCGGGTTCAGGAAATGCACATCCCCCGTTGCAACGACGGGGATTCCGAGCTCATCTCCAAGCGAAACGATCTTTCGGTTCAAATCGCGTAACCCTTCCTCATCCTTTACGGTTTCGTTGCGAACCAGGAAAGCATTGTTGCCGATGGGCTGGATTTCAAGGTAATCGTATTCCTTTGCAATCTCCACAAGTTTGTCATGCGGCTCTCCCGCAAGCACAGCGTGGAACAGTTCCCCCGCTTCGCATGCTGAACCGATGATAAGCCCTTCCCGGTGCATCTGCAGCAGGCTGCGCGGGATGCGCGGCACGCCCTTCAAGTGTTCAAGATGCGCGTAGGACACAAGGCGATACATGTTTTTGAGCCCCTCGTGATTTTTTGCGATGAGGATAATGTGATACGTGTTGCGCTGCCCCTTCACGCGCTCGCGCGGCACAATGTTCGTAAGCGGCAGGCGGTGCACGTTGCGTTCACGCATTTGCGATGAAAGCGCCCCGAGCAGCGCCCGCACCGCATCCGCCATCTGCACAGCCCCCGCGCCCGGCACGGGCAGCCCTGCCGCTGCAGAGGCCGCTGCAAGCCCCGTATCCTTTAGCGCGCGGAACAGATAGTGGGTGAGCATTTCAGTATTCACGCACTGCGAAGGAAGGCCAATCGAAAGCGACTGCGCCTTTTTCCAAATGGGGAGCAGCGTTTCAGACCCGTGGAATACGATGTGCGCATCCCCGGCAAACTCCAAAAGTGCATGGAGCGCTTCGCCTAGCAGCGGCGCCGCATCGATCTCCGCCTGCGTGAGGTTCGTCTCGGCGGCGAGCGCCTGTGGCAAAGGGATCGCAGGGTTCACAAGCGTATGAAAGCGCATCGCTTCTTCTCCCGGCCTGTCGCGCACAGCCGCAATTTCAAACACGCCATCCTTATGCACGCCGCCGCCAAGCGTAAGTCCCACGGTGCAAAAGTCATTTTCCATCGGGATCAGAGCGCAGTCCGGCAAAAGGTACCCTTCCACGCCCAAAATTGCTTTAAAATCCTGCCCGTTTTTCGCGAGCTTGTCCGCTGCGGCCACCACCGTCGGGAATGCCTGTACCACGCCGTGATCCGTAATTGCAACGGCCTTATGCCCCCAGCGCGCGGCAGTCGCAATCGCCTCTTTGGGGTCAACAAGCCCATCCATAGAGGACATCTTCGTGTGAAGGTGCAGTTCCACGCGCTTGTGTTCAGCCTTGTCTTCCCGGCGGATGGGTTCTGTAAGGTACAACCAGTTCGGGAACACGCAGTGCATGCTCATGAAATCATCGCGCGCATACCGTCCGTGGGCAACAAGCCATTTCCCGTCCTTCCTGCATTTTTCGATGCGCTCCACAATGCTCTTTTCCTCCTTGCGCAGAAAAAGCTTAAGCGGGAGCGTCCCCGTTTTATCGGAAAGATAAAGCGCCACGATGAAGCTTTCGTCCTTCCGCAGTTTCACATCCATAGAAAGGATTTCGCCCTGCACGGTAACGGTTCCGGATTCTTCGTTGACCTCCTGCATGGGCATGAGCTTCGTGCCCGCAGGCGTGCCGAGCAGCACCGCATCCTTCGGGATCGTTGCTTTTTTTGCGCCGCCGCGCGCGGGCGCAGCTTTCTTTGCTCCGGCCTGTGCCTGCATCCTTCGCTCCGGCTGCTCCCGCCTGTCCCCGCGTTCCGCCATGCCGCGCGCAGGTTCCGCCGCCTGTTCGGGATTCGGCACTTTCAGGGCGGCATCCGGCACAAGGCGCACCTGTATCTCCAGGCCGTAAAACGTGCGCGCAAATTCCGTCAACCGGGCTGCGCCGTTGTAGGTTTTCGCGGCTTCATACAGCTTTTCCGGGATATGTACGGCAAAGGAACCCGGTTCCGCCTGTTCCCAAACGGCATTGATGAGAACCGGCCGCATCAGGGGCGAAAAATGTGTCCAGCTTTCTACAAGCACGGTGGATAACGCCCCCTCTGCCATGAGCGCCGCCGCGTTTGCCGCGCGCAGTTCCACCGCGCAGTCCGGCACAGCCGCGCCGAGAAGCGCGCAAATGCGCTCCGTTTCCCGCGCACCGATCAGCCGCGACAGGGTAAGTTCAGCCACAAGCCGCTTCTCGTTTTTATAAAGCTTTGCCCCGGCAAGCTCTGCGCCGAATTCTGCAAGGCCATAGGGATCGTCCCGCCGCATCACGCCCGCTCCTTTTTCCGTTCTTCCAGCATGCTCCTGATTTCATCGAGAAAACGCTCCGCCGTGCCGGGCAGCTCGCCCGCGAAAGCCTGTTCCCCGCGCTTGAACACCACGGCATTTGTCCGGCCGAAGGCGATGCCGATCTCCGCCTCCCGCGCCTCGCCCGGGCCGTTCACCGCGCAGCCCATCACCGCAATTTTCAAGTATTCTTTCTCATTTTTAAATTCCCGTTCCACGCGTTCCACAAGCGCCGCATGCGCCGCAAGGTTCTTGCAGCGGCCGCAGGTTGGGCAGCTGACAATCTCCACGCCTTCGCGGCGCAGGCCAAGCGCCTGCAGAATCGCCTTGCCCGCCACGACCTCCCGCACAGGATCGCCGGTAAGCGAAACGCGGATCGTGTCTCCGATCCCTTCCAGCAGCAGCGCCCCGATGCCCACGGCGGATTTGATGAGCGCAAGCTCTCCTCCGCCTGCCTCCGTCACGCCGATATGCAGCGGATAGCTGCACGCCTGCTTCAGCAGGCGGTAGGTTTCCACCGTTTCCGGGACGCTTGAAATCTTCGCAGAAATGACGATATCCGAAAATCCCGCTCGCTCCAGAATGCGCACGTGGGAAAGCGCGCTTTCCGCAAGCGCGGCAGGCACCGGCGCGCCATAGCGCGCAAGCAGCGCCTTGTCGAGCGAGCCTGCGTTTACGCCGATGCGGATGGGCACATGATGCGCTTTTGCGCAGTCCACAAGTGCACGCACATTTGCTTCGCTGCCGATATTGCCCGGGTTAAAGCGTATCTTATCGATTCCGTTTTCGATGGAGGCAATTGCAAGCCTGTAATCGAAATGAATGTCCGCCACAAGCGGGACCCGTGTACGCGCGCGGATTTCCCGCACGGCTGCGGCGGCAGGCACGTCATTGACCGCCATGCGCACAATCTCACAGCCCGCCTCCGCAAGCTGCTGCACCTGCGCTGTGGTTGCCTCCACGTCCCCCGTATATGTGTTCGTCATGGATTGCACGGAAATGGGCGCGCCTGCGCCCATCCATACTCCGCCAACCCGTACGGCTTTCGTTTCGTTTCCCATTTTTAAGCCTCCGGCTTTTGTTTGCGCATTTATCCGCCGAACAGGCCGCTGAACAGCCCGCGCACATCGCTTACCGTCAGGTAAACCATCAGCCCGAGCAGCAGCACCAGCCCCGCAAAATGGACCATACCTTCCTTTTCGGGTGGAACCGGCTTTCGACGGATTGCTTCAATCAGCAGGAACACCAACCTGCCGCCATCAAGCGCAGGCAAAGGCAGAAGGTTCATGAACGCAAGGTTTACGCTGATAAGCACAGAAAGGTAAAGCACCGTTTCAAATCCGGTACGCACAGCCTGACCGATAATCGTTACCGTGCCAACCGGGCCAACCACATCTCCCTGCTTTACGCCTTGCGTAAAGATGCTTCCAATGAAGCGCGCCACCTCCGCAAAGATATCCCAGACATAGCGGAACGAAGTGCCAATCGCGCGGAACAGGCCATACCGTTCCCTGCCATACCCATAGGTGATTCCAATGAAGTTGCGGCCTTCGGCTTCATTGTAAAAATCGCGCACAGTAAGGTCGACAAGCACGCCGTCCCGCTCCACGGTCACAGCCATCTCTTCCCCGCTCGCACCGAGGATCAAATCGGAGGTCTGTTCATAGTTCTCGATCGTAACCCCATTGATCGCATGCAGCACATCCCCCGGCTCAATCCCGGCCAGCGCCGCCGGTGAGGTTTCGCTTGCAAGCTCCTGTACCGTAGGAACATCCACATACACGCCATAGCCCATCAGCGAAACTGTTGCAAACAGAATGGCGGCAAGGATGTTCATCACCGGGCCTGCCGCCACCACGATGATGCGCTTCCAAACCGCATGCGCGGAAAACGAGCGGCCATCCTTCGCCTCCTCGTCCTCGCCATAAAAGCGGCACATGCCGCCGATTGGAAACGCGCGCAGAGAATAGGTGATACCGTTCTTTTCTTTTTTCAGGATTACGGGGCCCATGCCGACGGCGAACTCCAACACCGTGAAGCCCAAAAGCCGCCCTGCCAAAAAATGCCCGAGCTCATGCACTACAACGAACACCGAAAGCACGAGCAACGCCGCCAAAATGGATAAAAACGTCGTCAAATCTTCTTTTCCATCGCTTTCTCCGCAAGGCTTCGCGCCTCACGGTCGGTTTCAAGTATGTCCGCAAACGTGCGGATTGTGCCACGCGAAATATGCGCCATTGCATATTCCACCGCATGGAACACGCCGCAAAACCCGATTTCCCCACTGCGGAAGCGTGCTACTGCCGCTTCGTTCGCAGCGTTATAGGCAATCGGAAGCACTTCACCCTCCGCAAGGGCCGCATATGCAAGCGGGATGGATGGGAAGCGTTCCTCATCCGGCGCTTCAAAGGTGAGCTTTCCCGCCTCCGCAAGGTTGAGCGCGCCAAATGCGGATGGCATGCGCGCCGGCCAAGCCAGCGCATAATGGATTGCAAGGCGCATATCCGGCCTTGAAAGCTGCGCAAGCACGCTCGAATCGGAAAATTCCACCATGGAATGCACGATGGATTCCGGATGCACCAAAACCGAGATGCGCGCGCCATCGATGCCGAACAGATAGCTTGCCTCCATGATCTCCAGCCCCTTGTTGAACAGGGTCGCCGAATCGATGGTGATCTTTGCGCCCATGCTCCACGTTGGGTGGTGAAGCGCATCCTCTGCGGTCACGGCGCAAAGACGTTCTTTGGGAAGCGTGCGGAACGGCCCGCCGGAAGCCGTGAGCCAAAGCCGCTTTACCTCGCTGTGTGCGCCGCCGCAAAGGCATTGGAAAATCGCGGATTGCTCGCTGTCCACAGGCACGATTTTTCCACCGTGCCGAAGCGCCTCATCCACGAGCTTATGCGCGCAGACGATGCTTTCCTTGTTCGCAAGCGCCACGGTTTTTTGTGCACGAAGCGCTGCAAGAAGCGGTTCCGTGCCTGCGAAGCCGGATACCCCGTTCACAACCGTGTCAACCTCCGTCAGCGCAGCTGCGACGGTCGCGGCCTGTGGGCCAACTTCCAAATGCGTCCCTTCCGGAAGATACGGCCGGAGCGCATCTGCCGCAGCCTCATCCGCAATGCCGACAAGTGCGGGGCGAAACGCAAGCGCCTGTGCAAGCAGCAGTTCCGCGTTTCCATGTGCGCAAAGCGCACCTACATGCCCAAGCTCCGGATGCGCGCGCAACACCTCCAGCGTTTGCCTGCCTATGGAGCCTGTGCTGCCAAGCACCGCAATGGTTTTCATACTCAAGCTTATTATACTCCCATAATTTTGAACACAGCGTAAACGATCGGGGCGCAAAAGAGAACGCTGTCCAAACGGTCAAGCATACCGCCGTGTTCGGAGAAAATGCGGCTATAGTCCTTGATGCCCGCCCAACGTTTGATGGCCGAAGCAAACAGATCGCCAAACTGGCCGAACACGCCGCAAAAAAGGCCCAGAACAAGCAGCGCCTGTAAGGAGACGCCTGCGGGGTACAGCCCTTCGAGCGCATACACAAGCACTCCGCCCACCGCGCCGCCGAGCACGCCGCCGATGCCGCCTGCAACGGTTTTGTTGGGGCTCAGCTCCGGGGAAAGCTTCCGTTTGCCGAAGAGCCTGCCGAAGGTGTAGGCGAACGTATCGCCCATCAGCGGCATGGCAAAAATGGAAAACAACGCAATTCTGCTTTTGTCATACTCCCCGGCATATTCCGCCACCATCGCCACAGCCGTGAAAAACGCAAGCGGATACACGAGCGGAACCAACGCAAAAAATGCATCCTCCGTAGTGCGCGTGCGGTTCCAGATGCGTTCCATCAAAGCGAGCATCACCATAAAGATGCCGAGCAGCCATACGGCCTCTCCTCCGAAAAGGCGGTAGAGCACAAAATAGCCCGCAGCATACAGGTAAGCGGGCAGCATGTACGGTTTACGGTCCCGCTTCTCGAACGCATTGCTGATTTCAAACACGCTTGCGATTGCGCCGATCGTAAAAATCGCGCACTGCAGCCATCCCCCCATGTGCAGGATCGCCGCAAGCACAAGCAAAAGAATCGCCGCAACAAGAAGGCGTTTTGCAAATTTCGACATGGGTTTTCCTCCTCCCGTTTATTGCAGGCCGCCAAAACGCCTGCTGCGCTGCGCAAAGTCACGCAAGGCGCCCATATAAAGCGCGTCCGAAAAATCCGGCCAAAGCGTATCTACAAACGCAAGCTCCGCATAGGCCGCCTGCAGCAGCAGGAAGTTTGAAAGCCGTTGCTCCCCGCCCGTGCGAATCAGGAGGTCAAGCTCCGGAAGGCCGCCCGTATCCAGGCGCGCAAGCAGCAGTTGTTCGTCAATGGCTTCCGGGTTGAGCGTCCCCGCCGCAGTCTCACGCGCAAACGCGCGGATTGTGCGCACCGCCTCCGCCCGCGCGCCGTAATTGAGCGCCACATTGAGCCGGAGCCCCTCGTTCCGTCCCGTCTTTTCCTCTGCCGCACGCACCGCTGCGCGCACGTTTGCGGGCAGGCCATCCACATCCCCCAGCATGCGGATGCGCACGCCGTTTGCATGGAGTTCCTCCACTTCGTTCGTAAAATATTCCATGAACAGGCCAAACAGAGCATCAACCTCGTTTTTCGGCCGCTTCCAATTTTCCGTTGAAAACGCATAAAGCGAAAGGGCGCGGATTCCGAGATCAGAGCTCAGGCGGATAATACCGCGCAGCCGTTCCGTGCCGGCACGGTGGCCAAGCGCGCGGGGCAAGCCCCGCTTGGTTGCCCAACGGCCGTTTCCGTCCATGATGATTCCGACATGCGCAGGCAGATGCCCGGAAAGCTCCCGCCGTTCTTTGTCCGTATTGATCTGCAAAGTTGCCTCCCTGAAAAAGAATGACGGCGTGGCAAACGCCGTCATCCCGTTTATTCCTGATATTCCAAGTCCGTTTTAAACACGGAATAGGCGAGTTCAACCTCCGCCGCGCCCGTTTGGCGTTGGCGGATCACACGGGATTCGTTGCCCTTCACACCTTTGCGGCTCGAAACGGCCACGCAGTGCACCGCAACGCCTTCCGCCTCAAGCGCGGCACACGCACAGGAAAGCTCCCACCCCAAAACGCAGGTCAAACCTCCATGATCTCCTTTTCCTTATCGGCTATGATCTTATCGATATCCTTGATGGTGGAATCCGTCAGTTTCTGCGCCTGTTCCTCAAGCTTTTTCTGATCGTCCTCCGTCACCTCGCCGTCCTTCTTCTGTTTCTTGATCTGCTCGATTGCATCCCGGCGGATGGATCGGATTGCCACCTTGGAATCTTCGCCCTTTTTGCGCACAGCCTTCACAAGCTCCTTGCGGCGTTCCTCGGTCAGCTCCGGAAAAACAAGGCGGATGCATTTGCCGTCGTTGGAGGGGTTGATGCCGAGGTCGGATTTCTGGATCGCCTTTTCGAGCGGGTTAAGCACGCTCGGGTCATACGGCGTGATGACAAGAAGGCGCGGTTCCGGGGAGGAGATGTTGCCCACCTGATTAACGGGCGTGGGGGACCCATAATAATCCACCAAAATGCGGTCAAGCACCTGTGCGCTTGCACGGCCGGCGCGCAAGCTGGAAAGCTCCTTCACGAGCACTGCGACGGTTTTACCCATCTTTTCTTTTGCGGTTGCGATAGCGTCCATGTTTCTGCCTCCATTTCCTGTAAAACATCACTTTTATTGTAAAGGAAAACCCGCGCCGTTACAAGCCTAAAAAGCAAATCAGTGGATCAGCGTGCCGATGTCCTCACCTTGAACGGCTTTTAGAATGTTTCCCTTTTCTTTCATGGCAAATACGAGGATTGGAATGTGCTGCTCGCGGCAAAGCGTAATTGCCGTAAGATCCGTAGCCTTCAGGTCGCGCTCGATGACTTCGTCATACGTCAGGCGGGAATACCGCTCGGCATCCGGCACAACGTTCGGATCTGCAGAATAGACTGCATCCACATTCTTCGCAAGCAGCAGCACATCCGCGTGCGTTTCCGCAGCCTTGAGCGCTGCCGCCGTGTCTGTGGAAAAAAACGGCAGCCCTGAGCCGCACGCAAACAGCACCACCTTGCCCGCAGCGAACGCTTCTTCCGCGCGCTGGGAAGTGAACGTGTCGCAAACGCGCTCCATCGGAAGGCTTGAAAGCACCTTGCACGGGACGCCAAGTCCCCGGAGCGCCGCTTCCATCGCAAGGGAGTTGATGGCCGTTGCAAGCATACCCATTTGATCCGCCTTATTGCGGTCCATATCGCCTGCGCTGCGGCCGCGCCAAATATTGCCGCCGCCGATTGTCACGCCAACCTGCACCCCTGCGTCATTGAGCGTTTTTATGTCCGCTGCGATGCGTTCCACCGCCTCAAAATCCACCGTATCGCTACCACCCATAGCCTCACCGCTGAGTTTGAGTGAAACGCGTTTATATTTCAGTTCCATTCCTATTCTGTCCTTCCTGGCCGACGCTTGCATGTTGCATCCACAATTTCAGTTTTTGATACAAAAAAGGGGAACATGTTGGATGTTCCCCCATTTTCGGTTTTATTTGTTCATTTGACCCATAACTTCTTCCGCGAAGTTATCCTGACGTTTTTGGAGGCCTTCGCCCATTTCAAAGCGATAGAAGCGGACGATTTCAAGGCCGCCGTTCGCCTTGAGCATGGTGCGGATGTTCTGATCCTGATCCTTCACAAAGGGCTGCTCAAGCAGGCAGACTTCCTTGTAGTATTTCTCGATGCGGCCTTCCACCATCTTTTCGATGATGTTGGCGGGCTTCGGCTTAGGCTCGTTCATAGCCTGCTCACGGAGGATCTTCTTCTCATGCTCAATGTCCTCCTGGTTGCAGTCTTCCTTGGAAATGCAAACCGGTTTGGCTGCTGCGATATGCATCGCAACATCGTGAATCGCGGCCGCATGGCCCGCGACATCGCCGGCCACCTCAACCAACACGCCGATTTTGCCGCCGAGGTGGATATAGGTATCCACGCAGCCGTTTGCAGCTTCCACGCGTGCAAAGCGGCGGATGGTGATCTTCTCGCCGATTTTGGCAACAGCGCGGGTAATCATCTCGGCAACGGTGCCATTCCCGCAGTCTGCCGCCATCAGGGCATCCACGTCCGCAGGGTTCTTTTCGGCAACAAGCTTCGCAACGTTTGCCACAAGCGCCTTGAAGTCATCCGTCTTGGCAACGAAGTCCGTCTCACAGTTCACTTCAACGATCACGCCCAGCTTCGCATCCTGGGAAACATAGTTCGAAACGATGCCTTCCGCAGCGATACGGGCAGCCTTCTTGGCGGAGGCGGCAAGGCTCTTCTCGCGCAGATAGTCCATGGCCTTATCCATATCGCCGTTGCACTCGGTAAGGGCCTTCTTGCAGTCCATCATGCCGGCGCCGCTCATCTCGCGCAGCGACATTACATCCTTGGCTGTAAACATACTCTATTTCTCCTTCCGAATCAAAGTCGTCAATTAAAACTCGTCTTCCGCTTCAGCGGCAGGAGCTTCTTCATCCGCCATCTGCTCACCCTGCTTGCCTTCGAGCACCGCATCCGCCATCTTGGAAGCGATGAGTTTAACCGCACGGATGGCGTCGTCGTTGCCGGGGATCGGGTAATCCGCTTCGTCAGGGTCGCAGTTGGTATCGACGATGGCAACCACCGGGATGCCGAGGGTTTGCGCTTCAAGAATTGCGATGTGCTCTTTACGCGGGTCAACCACGAAGAGCGCGCCGGGCAGCTTCTTCATATCCTTGATGCCGCCGAGGTTCTTTTCAAGCTTTTCCTGCTCCGCCTTAAGCTTGATGACTTCCTTCTTGGGAAGGAACGCGAAATCGCCGTCCGCCTCCATCTTTTCAATCTTGCGCAGCTGTGCGATGCGGCCCTGGATGGTCTTGAAGTTGGTGAGCATGCCGCCCAGCCAACGCTGGTTGACATAGAACATTTCGCAGCGCTTCGCTTCCTGCTCGATGGATTCCTGCGCCTGCTTCTTGGTGCCGACGAACAGGATGCTCTTGCCGTCCATGGCAAGATCGCGCACGAAGTAATACGCTTCGTCGATCTTCTTAACGGTTTTCTGCAGATCGATGATGTAGATGCCGTTGCGCTCGGTGAAGATGTATTCCTTCATCTTCGGGTTCCAGCGGCGGGTCTGGTGGCCGAAATGGACACCGGCTTCAAGCAGTTGTTTCATGGAAATCACAGACATGGGTAATATACCTCCTCGTTTTTTTCCTCCCCGCACATCCTCCCGCAAGGGAGCCGCTTCCGCGGCACGAGCCTTGCAGTCCGCGCGGGTGCGTATTTGAATTTTACGCGGGCGCACCGTTTCCACGCAATGCACCATCGGTGATTATAGCATGAAAAAGGCCGGAACGCAAGCGTTTTTGCTGCGTTCCGGCCGAAATTCGCGCCCTATTCCACCTCGCCGAACATGCATGCTTCCGCGTCCATGCGGAAACGCTTGCCAAGCGGCAGGGACATCGTGGGCGTGCAGTGGCCGCAGCGCACCCCTTTGATGGTGGGTTTTCCGGCGGGCTTCACGATCTCATCGATCAGCACATCAAGCGAAAGCGTCTTTTCCTCCGGTTTCGGGTCGCAGTCGGAAAAATCTCCGATGAGAATGCCCGCACAATCCGCAAACTTCCCGGCGTTGCGCAGCTGCGTCAGCATGCTGTCGATGCGGTACGGCCGCTCGCCGACATCCTCGAAAAAGAGGATCTTTCCACGCGTATCAATCTCCCACGGCGTGCCGAGCGAAGCTGCGAGCAACGAAAGGTTCCCGCCGCAGAGCATGCCTTCCGCCGTTCCGGGCACAAGCGTTTCCCGCAGATAGCCTTCGGGATTTTGATAATTCGCTTCCATGCCGAACAGCATCGCCTCCGCACAGGCAAGCGTATACGCATCCGGTTCGTGGAGCGCACAGGCCATGGGCATGTGGTAGGTCACAAACCCACAGCGCTGGTTGAACGCCATATGATAGGCGGTAATATCGCTGTATCCACCGAAAAACTTAGGGTTCTTTGCGATCATATCGTAATCCAGCAGCGGGAGTACCCGGTGTCCGCCATAGCCGCCGCGCGTTGCGAGGATGCCGTCGATACTCTTGTCCGCGAACGCAGCGTTGATGTCCTGCGCGCGCACAGCATCCGTGCCTGCGAAATATCCGTGCATGGAACGCGCGCTCTCATATACCACGGGTTCAAATCCAAGCCGCTTCATAGCCTCCACGCCTTCCGCAAGGCGTTCTGCCGTGACGGAACTTGACGGGCCGACGATTGCAATGCGCGCCCCCTTGAACAGCTTCGGTGCAAACATGTTTATTCTTCCTCCTCGTCCAACTCGTCCATCAGTTCCAAGAACCGGCCGAACACCTCGTCCAGCAGCACTTCGTTCTCCACCGGCTGGTATGTATCGCCATCCTCGCCGCGCACGATGTGCATAAGCACAATCTCCGCTTCTTCTTCCTCTTCCGGCTGCTCTGCACCTTCCTCAATCGGTTCAAGCGCAACATAGCGTTCGCCCTCATAAAGGAACGTGAGGATATGCGAGAAGCGCGCCTCCTCGCCGTTTTCATCCAGCAAAACAACCTCGTCAAACCGTTCTTCCATGCCGTTCTCCTATCGTTTAGAGTTTTGGGTTCCCGTCCAAATAGCCCTGCAAAATGATGGTTGCCGCAAGCTTGTCCACCACCTTGCGCCGTTTTTGCCAGTTCATTTCCGCCTCGCAAAGCACGCGTTCCGCAGAAACGGTGCTCAAGCGTTCATCATAAAACGCATGCTCGCCATCCCACTCTACAAGAACCGCATCTGCAAACGCGCGCACCTTTTCAGACTGGAAGCCATAGCTGCCATCCATGTTGCGCGGCATTCCGAACAGCAGGCGAACAGGGCGATATCTTTCCGCGACAGAACGGATATATGCCGCATCCTTCTCCAAATCGCCCGTGCGCGTATACGTTTCGATCCCCTGTGCAGTAATGCCGAGCGCATCGCTTACCGCAAGGCCAATGCGTCTGTCGCCCACATCCAGCGCCAATACTCTCTGCATCCCGTTACCGCTCCATGCCCGATTGGTCCTGATGCTCCGGTGCATTTACATAAAAACGCACAAGCTCCTCCAACAGCTCGTCCCGTTCCAACATGCGGATCAGATAGCGCGCGTTATTGTAGCTGGTAATATACGTCGGGTCTCCCGAAATCAGATATCCTACAATTTGATTAATTGGGTCGTACCCTTTTTCTTTCATGGCGGCATAGACGCGCATGAGCACTTCGTTTGCGGTGTTTTTCTCCCGCGGGATGCGGAATTGCATGGTTTCGTTTGTGTTATCCGTCATCTCGTACCTCCATGTTGCTTGACATATTTTTCATGCGTTCATTATAGCGTATTCCGGCACAAAATACAAATGCGGATGACGCCGGGGCCATCCGCATTTTTCTGCAAAGCAAGGCCGTTTAACCGAACAGGTTGCCGATCTGCCCCACCGCACGCCTGCCGCAGCGCAGCGCGCGCCTGGAATCGCGCATCATGCGTCTGGAAACGTCCGGATACATCGCGATCACGCCTGCCGTAGCCATTGCCATGCCTGCCGCGATTCCGATTACAAAGGTTGCCGCTTTCATTTTGCTCACTCCTTTCAAGCTCTATATGCGGTTAGTTTCTCCGGCTTACAGCGAAAAAGCGATGGGAGTTTTTGTTATGCGGCATTGCAGTTCCCGTCTGATTCAATATTTTTTAATAAACGGAAAGCTGCCCGCATGAGACGTTGAGACAATGCTACCATTCCCCCGATACCACCATGCGGGCAGCTTTTTGATTTTTCCGGATCGTTTTACAGAAGGCCGATCCGGTAAAAGGAGACCGTCAATCCTGAAAACACAATCGAAACCGTAGAGCAGAGTTTAATCAGGATGTTAAGCGACGGGCCTGCGGTATCTTTAAAAGGATCGCCTACGGTATCGCCCACAACCGCCGCCTTATGCTGTTTGGAGCCTTTTCCGCCATGATGTCCGCTTTCAATATATTTTTTTGCATTATCCCAGGCGCCGCCGGCATTGGACATAAAGACTGCAAGCGCAAACCCGGTCACAGATACGCCGCCGAGAAAGCCGACTACCCCCGTTGGCCCAAGCGTGAGGCCCGTCACGATGGGGACGACAATTGCAAGCAGCGCCGGGGCAACCATTTCGCGCAGGGCTCCTTTTGTGCAGAGTGAAACGCAGGAAGCATAATCCGGATCCGCCTTATACTCCATGATGCCCGCAATTTCGCGGAACTGCCGCCGCACCTCCACTACGATGGACTCCGCGGCGCGCTGCACCGCCCCCATCGTGAATGCTGAGAATACGAACGTCAGCATAGCGCCAATAAACATGCCTACAAGAACCGTAGGGCTTGTGAGCGTAAAGTTCAATACTTCCACGGCGCGTGCCTGTACGATGTCGACATAGGATACAAGCAGCGCAAGCGCAGTCAGCGACGCAGAACCGATCGCAAACCCTTTGCCGGTAGCTGCGGTTGTGTTGCCAAGCGAATCCAGCGCATCGGTGCGGCGGCGGACATCCTCCGGCATTCCGCTCATCTGTGCGATGCCGCCGGCGTTATCTGCAACGGGGCCATATGCGTCCGTTGCGAGCGTAATTCCCAAAGTGGAAAGCATACCCACACCCGCAACGCCAATACCATACAGGCCGCGGTTAAACGCCTCTGTAAACGCGCCGGCCTGATCCACAATCGTTGTGCTGCCACCGGCTGCAAAGTAACTAATGATCACGGCTGCGGCAACAATGAGGATGGAGGCCATTGTGGATTTCAAGCCCAAAGAAATGCCGCCGATGATGATCGTGGCCGAGCCGGTCTCTGATGCGGCCGCAAGATCTTGGGTGGGCTTGTAGGTGTCGGACGTATAGTATTCTGTGAAATAACCGATCGCACAGCCTCCGGCGAGGCCGCAAAGGATTGCGATATACACGCCCCAATTTCCAAGGATAAAATAGGTCAATGGCGCAGCAAAAATCGCAGAAAGGATCGCAGCGCTATAAGTTCCCGTGCGAAGGCTTCTGAGCAGCGCCTTCTGCGAAGCGTGTTCTTTTGTTTTCACCAAGAAAGACCCAATAATCGAGCAGAGGATCCCGCAGACAGCCAGTGCAACAGGCAGCAGCAAACCGCCCCAACCATATCCGCCAACGGCGCCAAGCGCAAACGTTGCCAAAATCGATCCGACATAGGATTCGTACAAATCCGCACCCATTCCGGCCACATCGCCAACATTATCGCCTACGTTATCCGCAATCGTGGCAGGGTTGCGCGGGTCGTCCTCCGGAATGCCCGCTTCAACTTTACCGACCAAATCGGCTCCAACATCCGCCGCCTTGGTGTAGATGCCGCCCCCCACACGGGCAAAAAGCGCCATGAAGGAAGCGCCCATTCCATTCATGACCATGATATTTCCCAACTGAATCGGGTCATCAATTCCAAAAATGCCGTGGAGAATATAAAACCAGAGCGTAATATCAAGGATTCCGAGGCCAACCACCGTAAATCCCATTACGGAACCGGAAGAAAAGGCAACTCGAAGGCCATGATCCAAGCTTTCTGAAGCAGCATGTGCAGTACGCGCGTTGGAATTCGTTGCGATCTTCATGCCGATGTACCCTGCCAGCATGGACCAAATTCCGCCCGTGAGGAAAGCAAATGGGGTGAATTTTGAAAGAATTTTTCCATCGCCTGCAAAAGCGATCACGACCAAAATAATAAAAACAACAGCAAACACTTTTGATACCGTCGTGTACTGTTGCTTCAAATACGCGTTTGCGCCTGCGCGGATACTTCCCGCAATTTTGCGCATCTTTTCGTTTCCTTCCGAGTAAGAGAGAACCTTTTTTGCCTGAAGAACAGCAAAAAGGCCGGCGACAAGTGCTCCGGCAAAACCAATCCAGAACAAGTTTTCCATTCTTTGAATGCTCCTTAATAGTTCATGATGGCAACGTTCCACTATTCTAGCACAAGAATATATTTTTTCAAGGGTCATCTCAATCTATAATTATATTCGAGTTTTTATATATAATTTATGCTTATATCATGGCGTTGAATAATTCATTTTATTGGCTCTGATGTTCTTGCACTGCCCTACAATACATGAAAGCTAAAAATGTTTTATTGGTCCCTTATTTTACTTCGATGTTTTAGAATTCCATCCTTGCGTTGGTGCAAATTCGGTTTATTGTTCAGGTCAAGCTTTGCATGTTGCAAGAAAACCCCTTGCAATATGCAGAACAATTGAGGCAGCACACAAAACAGCAACTGCCAATTTTTTCGGAAAAATAGCCAATACATTTGTAGTTTTCAAGAAGAGGCGCCTTGGCCAATGCAATATTGTTCGCGCAAAATTGCTTATTGACCTTGCAAATGATATCATTTTTAATAATACCCAATAGGTTTTATCAATAATATGAGAATCCATGAGCGAAGATCAGATGGTATTGCCCTTCACCCAAGCGTGGAAAAATCTTGCAGTTACCTGCTGGGCCTATGCATTATATTCGCACGAATCCAGATCGGATTCAAACGCCGCCGCAAAAAAGTATTTATTGCTGATCAATATCGTTGTACCGCTCTGTTCCCCACCATTTTGGCATAAGAGCTTCCAAAGTTACAGTTTTTCTTGTACTATAATCAACCAAAATCTCCATATTTTTGTTTTCTAAAGAAAGCTGCATGAAAAACTCGCGGCACGCGCCGCAAGGCATTCCACTGCCCTCTCCATATGGCGGTTTATCTCTGAACGCTATCATCCTTCTTACTATGGTTTGATCACTGTTGACATACATGTTAAGCGCTGCCACCCTTTCAGCGCATAGCGCCATTACACCACAGCAGCCTTCGATGCAAAAGCCAGTATAAATTTCCCCATTCTCGCTTTCAAGCGCGCATACTACATGATGCGCATATATAAACGGCGTCACATCTTCCGGATGATACTGGCGCTTTGCTGCTTCGTAAAGTCTCTCCCATATGTCCATAATGTGTATCTCCAAATCGGCAATCTATCGCAGATACTTATTATATTATATCATGTACTGTTGTTAATCAACAAAATTGGTGCAGGGCGCTTTGCGCCATGGCTGTAACAAGACCCGGAAGTATACATCGTTGTCTCACTTCAAATGAAAAGCGCACCCGGCTTTTCGTCGATTGCGCTTTAGCGGTATTCATTTAGCGGATGCGTCATTCTTTCTGCTGTTGCTCCTTGATTTTCTGATTCAGACGCCTTGCTTCAGCGGTGGCTATAAGAATGTTAACACCCAAAAGGATAAAAGCTATGACGGCCTCTATGGCCAATGCAATCAATACTGCGGACAATCCTTTATCCACAGGAAGCCAACCGCCCAGCATGGACGCACCTGTCATTACAAGACAGCCAATCCCCATGTGAATGAATATCTTGAGCCACATACGCAGCTCTGTTTCATAGATCAACGACGGAATGCCGAAGCCGATGCCAATCAATATCACAGCTGCACCAACTCTTGCCATGCCATAGCCGCTGGCAAATCTTCCGGTTCCGTCTGCCAGGCCCATTACGATGCTGTCCAACAGGTACACCACGGCTGCTAGGCTGATGCCCTGCCACGCCGCTCTTAAAACTCTTCTCATATTGCTTACCTCCTTATAATCCCAAGTATTTTTTGAAAGCGGGCAGATACTTCCGTGAAATATAGTCCTTGCAGCCGTTTTTCAGTATCAGAAGCATAAGACCGCCCAAAGTTGGTTCCAAACAGTCCAACTGATGCAAATTCACGATGGTTGACTTGGAAATTCTCATAAACCCGCTCCCGAGCAGCGCTTCGAATTCATACAACCGCTTTCCGCTGATGTATCGCTTCGTTTTGGCATATACGACCGTCTTTTCATTTTCCGCGCGGATCATATACAGCTCCTCCGGCCGCAGAACGATGATTCTCTCATTGTCCGTGACGGTTATCATTTTACTACCGGCAGCACGTTTAATCATATCCGCAGTTTGGCGTATATATGTACTTACTTCGTTCGTGTAGATAACGGCATATGGCTCCTGTGCTTCAGTCAGCACTTTTATTTCGACCTTCACTATATCACCTCGCTTTCCCTTCCGCTGATATTATTATAAAGCAATCATTTCATATTGTGTTTGATTTTCAGGTAAGAGATAGATTTGAACGGTTAAGATGCATTTTCTTGATAGTAGATAGTATATGATTAAAAACGCCTGATGCGCACCAATTTACCACGCGCTCGCAAAGCGTTTCAATCCACTGTCATCAATAATTCGTAGCATTTCCCTGGACGCTGCTCCGTTGTATCACCTCGCTGATCGCCCACCGGGCGCGCTCGATCGCATGGCTTTCCAAGTTTCTACCTCGCTCCGGGTACGGCGGTCGGCATACCACGTCACAACCCGGGGCGGCCGGCAAGCATCCGGCCCGTGTCGGCCTGAAAACGCTCCACCGGAGCGTTTTCTGCTCCGCACAGGCCCCTACCCATCGCCAGCCAAGAACGCTGCGCGTCTTGCCGACTCAAGGCCCGGAAAGAGGAGTATCAGACCGCAAAAGAAAGAGAACACCACATGGTGTTCTCTTTCTTTTGGTATCCGGCAGCTACCTATCTTTCCGGGCCGTCGCCAGCCAAGTATTGTCGGCGTATAAGGGCTTAACT
>DCKB01000058.1 GCA_002320595.1 Christensenella sp. UBA1685 | reverse complement strand
TCGTCTCCGTGTTACTCTTTCCTTCCAAAGCTTGTTCCTCCTTTGGCTATTGGTTCCTGAAAGTCCCAATATTACCATTTCTGTGCAAGCTTTGCTCCTTTTTTCTGTTACCTATGTATTATAGCGCTACAGTATGCCTTGGAGAAAATGCTGTTTTTATGAGAGGGTAATTATTTCCGGGATACATACTGCAATACAAGCTCCTGGGTTCGCAGCAGGTGCGCCCTGTCCAAATCTGCCGCACGCTCCAAACACCCTTCCAGAATGTATTCCACGATCTTCGCGTGCTCAGACGAGGAACGTTCCGCATCGCTTTGGCAGGAAAGCGCGGAAACGCGGATCAACAAAAGCTGGTCGCACAGTTTTTTGTGAATTTGAACCGCCGTCTCATTTCCGGCAAGCCACATCAGCAGGGCGTGCAGGCTTTCTTCGGCTTGCTTTTCCCAAGGATCCCGATCGGGATATGCCGTGCATTCGCGGCTCAAACACGCCAGAAGCGCCTCGGCTGCCTCTGTCTGCAAATCATGCAAGCTTTGAATTGCGTTTACTTCCAACAGACAGCAGATAGAAAAATTTTCCCGTATTTTATCCTCCGTCAGCTTTCTAACATAAACGCCCTTTTTTGGGATCTCCACCAAAAGCCCATCCCCCGTCAACATGCGCAAAGCCTCCCGCACCGGGGATCTGCTAACGTTGAGCCGTTCCGCAATCTCGTTCTCCTGCAGCCATTCGCCCGGTTTATACCGCTGCCGGACCAGTTCCTGGCGAAGGATTTGGTAAACCTGTTCTTTAATCGTTGCTGTATCAAACCGGCCTGCCATGCATGCCCTCTCCTTTCGTTTTCAGAATCCTGATTGCGGTTTTGATTTGCTTGTTCCCGTTCCTCCTCATGCGTGATCAGCCATCCTGTTTGTCTGAATTATATCATATATCTTCCCCCAGTGTGAACCTGTTTCGCCTTGAAAACGCATTTCCTCATCCACCTTTCACATTTTTCGCGCTTTTTCCTGCGCGTTTCTTTCCGGCAATTTGTTCATCTTTTGTTCACGAACTTCGCAAACATACGGTTTGTATCGCTGCTTGAAACAAGGTATAATGCCATCAAGAAGGTGATGAATATGTCAAAACAACGGAAAACCGGAAAAATTATTCTGCTGATTCTTGCCGCATTGCTTTTGCTTTTGCTGGCTGCCATCGGCATTTTTTATTTGCGGATCAACACTCCGGCCGCACTGTTTACGCCTGATGCGACCACAGCGCCAACGCCCGAAACTGCTACGCCTTCGGCTGCGCCGCTGCAAACGCCAGGCGCGCATAGTCCCACACCGGAACCCGCCGATACTCCGGAGCCAACCCCCACGCCCATGTCCGAAGCAGAGCTGGAATCGCTTTCGGATCTCAGTTTTATGAAAAACCGTGTGAACATCATGGTGTTCGGCATTGACAAAAGCGAAGAACGGGAGGCTTCCGGTTCGTTCCGCACGGACACAATGATCCTTGTTACGGTAAATTTCAAAACAAATGCAGTGGATATGATTTCCATTCCGCGCGACAGCTATGTGCAGCTTTATAATAAGTCGGGCGAACTGATCGAGCCGCTTGACCCATATGGCAAGGTGAACAGCGCGTTCTCCCTTGGCGGCGGCCTCAAGCACGGCGGTTATCAGAGCGCGCTTAACACCGTCAGTGCGTTGTTTGGCGGCATTCCGGTTCAGTATTACGTAAGTGTGGATATGAATGCCGTGAAGGATGTCGTTAACGCCATGGGCGGCGTGGAATACGACGTGGATATTGAGGTGACAATGAACGGGCGTGAGCTTCATCCCGGTTTGCAGCATCTGGACGGGCAGGCTGTGCTGGATTATTGCCGCCAGCGCAAAGGCAGTTCCGATGTAGCGCGCGCAGACCGGCAGCAGCGCATGCTTTTTGCCATTTTTAATCAGATGAAGAGCACGGGGCAAATTGCAAATATCCCCAAAATCTATATAGCGGTTCAAAGCAACATTGAAACGAACCTCAGCTTTGAGCAAATCTGCGCACTTGCGTTGGTGGCGGTGCGCATGGATTCCGCCGGGCTGAACCGCCACATGGTTCCCGGCGAATATATGAGCCTGTATGCGCGGGATTGCTGGTGCCTGCACACGCTGAAATTGCAAGAGCTGATTTCCGATGTGTTCGGTGCAGAGGTTATTGTGGATCCCAATGCGGATGCGGAAGCGCTCAAGCTTTATGTGGAAACCAACCGGCTTGCGATTGCAGCGGAGCTTTCCGCCGGCAACCGCGCTTACGCCGATGCGCAGCATTTGCTGACCAATTACAAAAGCAGCATCCCCTCTGCTGAGCGCAGCGCACTGCAAAGCGCAATGTCTCACCTGAAAACGGCGCTGCGGCGCGAGAGCAAGGGGTTGCTTGATTTATATACTCCGCCTGTGCGCACGCTTGTAGATTCGATTTGGGCGGGCCTCGGCGGCATGGGGGCAATTCCTTCCGGCGCAGCGGATGCCGTTTTGCAGGAGGAGGAAGAAAGCGACACTTCCTCCGGTTCCGGCGGCATTCACATCGGATAAACGCAGGCCATGCTTCAGTTGGGGCATGTTCAGTTAACCCGGCTGTATCATAAACCATAGAAAATGCAAAAAACAACGATTATATGATTTCAATCAAAACCACCAGTTGAACTG
>DCKB01000004.1 GCA_002320595.1 Christensenella sp. UBA1685 | reverse complement strand
TATCAGTTTGTGTGATTACTAACATTTGTGTTTTTATCACAGTATTCTTGGTTTATTTCAGAAAGGTTCATATCCTGAAGCCAACAGTCCCCCACGGGTATACCGTTGGCAACAATGATAAACATGTGTGCTTTGTGAGAAATGCTGCTATAGATATTCCTTACATCCTCTTCACTGTTTGTAAGAACATCGTCACCCTCGCACCAATAAAGGACTTCCGATCTCGTGTTCCATTCATATAAAAGCGGCAAATGCGTGTCCGTCATTGGGATCAATCGTATATCTCGCTCCTGCTGCTTCCCCTCTAAAACGGTGCTATGCGATCTGATAATGCTCATTTCATCTTCTCCATCCCATACAAATATCAATCAGTTAAAAATCACCTTTTTCCATATACCACGCCAATGCATCCTGCTCCAAACGCTTCACAAATGCGTCCTTTCCATCACAGTATCCGTCGTTATCATAGGGAAATGCCCCCGCCAAAGCCGTCTTTAATTCTCCATAGGCATTTGCAGCCGCCGTATGCGTGCGAAGATAATCCCGCACCGCCAAATGGCGCACAATCTCTTCCCGGTTGCTTTCTTCAAAAATGTGGATATGGCAAAGGTCGTCCTCGCCCCACACCTTTCTTAAATACCGCCTGCCGGGAATGCCGTATTCCCCCCAAATATTCATATCCGATCGCCTCAAATTCGCGCTTATGCGGGTCGGCTGTATCAATCTCGTGCACGACCGGCATGATGTCGATTGTTGGCTTCGCTTTCATCCCTTTCACCGAAGTGCTCCCAATATGATGCACAACGACAAGGGTTTCGCCGAGAATTGTTTGAATTTTTCCCGCCTCCGTTTCAAACAGGGCAGGCCATGCCGTGTTATATTCCGTTACAATAATATGGCGTTTCATGATGTTGTTTCCGGCCGTCCTTTCAATGCTGACCTGTCGTTCGTTTAAAGTATACCATACCCTTTGCCGCGCCTGCCAGCCGTACTTTCATACCGGTGCTTTTCAGCCTGTTTTCAAACCGCCGGAAGGCATCCCTTCGCTTGCCTTTCCCTTAACCGGAGGCTATAATTTAATATATAAATGCATTCATTATATTTCTGTCATTCTTTTGTATGGCAGCATGAGGTTCTGATGTTTCGCATCCTAAAACGTTTTTTTGATCCGGAAGCTCTGGTTCACCCTGCGCTTGCCAAGGGTTCCTTGCCCGGCATGCAGGAAGCATACCGGAATTGTCTTTCCCTCGCCTGGCCTTCTGCGCTTGAAAGCGTGCTCGTTGCGCTTGTTTCCTCCGTTGATACCATGATGGTTGGCGGGCTCGGAGCTGCGGCAATCTCAGCGGTCGGCATTACATCCCAGCCCCGTTTTTTACTGATGACGCCCATCATCGCGCTCAATACGGGCGTTACCGCCATCGTTGCCCGGCGCAAAGGCGAAGGGAACATTGAAGGCGCATGCCGTTCCTTGAAGCAGGCTTTGATGTTCTGCCTGTTTTTCTGTATCCTGATGGTTACGGGCGCACTCTTTTTTGCCCGGGACCTGCTTACCCTTGCGGGCGCTCAGGCGGACTTCATCAACCTCGGTGTGGAATATTACCGCATCGTCATGTGCGGGCAGTTTTTTGCCTGCCTTGGCATGACGATCAATGCGGCGCAGCGCGGCTTTGGAAACACGAAGGTCAGCATGCGTTCCAACGTTGCCGCCAACCTCGTAAATCTCGTTTTCAATTATTTTCTCATCAACGGCCACTGGATTTTCCCGCGGCTTGCAACGCGCGGCGCGGCCATCGCAACGGCAATGGGCTCCGTTGTCGCGTTTTTCATGGCGCTTGCTTCCGTGCTTCATCCCGCCGCCCCCGGGGTCTTAACGCTGCGCTCCGGCGCGCCCTGGCGCTTCGACCGCCGCACTGCGGGCAGCATCTTTAAGGTCGCTTCCAGCACCTTTGTGGAGCAGATCTTCATGCGTTTTGGTTTCTTTACCTATGCTTCGCTCGTTGCCCGCCTTGGCACCGTTGAATTTGCTACGCATCAGATTTGCATGAATATCATCAATGTCAGCTTCGGCTTCTCGGATGGCTTCGGCATCGCCTCCACAAGCCTCGTCGGCCAGCAGCTCGGCGCAAAACGCCCCGACCTTGCAATGCTTTATGGCAAAGTCGGCCAACGCTGCGCGATGTGTATCGGCGTGCTACTCGCGGTGTTTTTCACCCTGTTCCGGCGCGAACTGATTCTTTTATTCAACGATGACCCGGCGATTGTAATGCTTGGCGCGCAAATTGTGCTTATCGTGGCGGCAACCTGCCTCGTACAGACTTCGCAGGTCGTGATCTCCGGGTGTCTGCGCGGCGCGGGTGATTCCAAATATGTGGCCCTCACCTCGTTCGTCAGCATTGCGCTCATCCGCCCGGCGCTTTCCTGGCTTCTCTGTTACCCGGTGGGCTGGGGGCTGATCGGCGCATGGATCGGCCTGTTCGGGGACCAGTTCATGCGGCTTGTGCTGAATTTCATCCGCTTCCGGGGCGGAAAATGGTCCACGATTGAGCTGTGAATCCGCTGCAG
>DCKB01000032.1 GCA_002320595.1 Christensenella sp. UBA1685 | reverse complement strand
TGTTACAGTTGTCATGAGGGATTTGCACTTCCTTTCGGTCTTTGTTGCTTCTGTTAAACTCACAATAACCGATTCGTGCGAATCCTTCATCCTTTTTCTTGCCGCTGTCCAAGATGTATTGTAATCCTACAATGACACTCCAAAATGTCAGCGTTAGCACTGTACAAATCCCCCCGATTTTTGTTATACTTAGTTATTATTGCCGCCATGCGTTTCCGGGCATGGCGCTATCTTCCCGGAAAGGACTTGTTGACTTGAAAAAAACCGTTGCCTGCCTGCTGGCGTTTTTCGCCGCGCTTTCTCTGTTGCCCGCCGCGGCGCTGGCCGACTCGTTTCATCCTGATGATATCTCCACCCCCCATGTCGTGCTGATGGAAGCTTCTTCCGGTACGGTTCTGTATGAAAAGGGCGGCCGTGACCGTGCGTTTCCTGCAAGCACAACCAAAATCATGACCTGCATTCTCGCCATTGAATCCTGCCCGGATCTCGATGTGATGGTCACGGTCGGCGATACCGTGGAAACCCGCGGCTCCACAATGGGCATTGTTCGCCGGGAGGAGCTTTCCCTGCGTTCCCTGCTTTACGGCATGATGCTCGTTTCCGGCAACGATGCAGCAAAGGCCATTGCGGAGCATGTTTCCGGCAGCGAAAGCGCCTTTGCGGAACTGATGAACCAGAAAGCTGCGGCGCTTGGCATGACCGGTACGCATTTTGTCAAATCCAACGGGCTGCATAACGACGATCATTATTCAACTGCTTACGATATGGCTCTTTTGACACGGTATGCGCTGCAAAATGAAGAGTTTTGCAAAATTGTTTCCACCCCATACTATGATGTGCCGCCCACCAACAAGGATTCCGACGGTTATCAGCTCGGCAACACCAACAAGCTTCTTTATACCAAGCCGGATGAAACAGAAAATTTTGAATACCGTTATGCGACCGGTGTAAAGACCGGCGACACGGATCAGGCAGGCCGCTGTCTTGTCGCGTCTGCGAAAAAGGATGGCGTAGAACTCATCGCCGTGCTTTTTGGTGATCCGCAGGGAAGTTCAGGACGGAATCCCCGTTTCATAAACTCCGCGAAGCTTTTTGATTGGGGCTTTGATAACTATGGCGCGCTCGATGCTTCAGACCTTGGCCTTGAAATCGATTTTACCTTCCCGATAGCCGGTTCGGATCTTGCAGAGCTCACAGCGCGTGCCGACCTTTCGGGCGCAGTCATTACCGATACAAAAGAAAAGCTTGCCGCAATCAAGAGCAACTCAGCCGGCATCACCGCGCAGACCGCGCTCACACGCAAATTGGAAGCGCCGATCGCGGAGGGCGAAGTGATCGGCACGGTTGCTTACCAATACGAAAGTGCAACGCTCTTTTCCGTGGATCTGGTCGCAAGCCAGGCGGTTTCAGCTGCTCCCGCGGATGCCACGCCCCATCCAAGTGCAAGTCCCCTCATCACGGGCGTGCCCGGCGGTGACGGCGATGAAAAAGGCGGCGGCAGCTCCCTCGTGTTCTGGCTCATTCTTGTAGTAGTGCTGTTGCTTCTTGTGTTTGTGGCCAAGGTCATCGCCACAAAGCGCAGGCGCAGGCGCATCGCACGCAAACGCAGGGCATATCGTTCCAATTACACACGGCGGTAGTCAAGCCCGCAAAACACTGTATACACATAAATGCTCCCGCAGCTGCGGGAGCATTTATTATTTATGTCTTTCTCTAAGCGCTTACTCCGCGTGCTCTCTGGAGTAATTGATGCAATGCTGCGGGTCATCCACCCAAAGGCGTTCCAAATTATAATACTCCCGTTCCTCCGGGTGGAACAAATGTACTAGAATGGTTCCAAAATCGACTACGATCCAACGGCCTTCCTGATAGCCTTCCTTGCGGCGCGCAATGAGGTCGCGCTCCGCCGCCTTTTCTTCCAGCTCGTCGCAAAGCGCCTTCACCTGCGTGGTAGAGCGGCCGCTTGCAATCACAAACCAATCTGCAATGATTGTTTTGTCCGCAACATTCACCGCAAGAATATCAAGCGCTTTTTTGTTGTCGAGCACCTCACACAATGCGAGCACCTGTTCCCTGATTTCGGTTTCCTTCAATTTGTTACCTCCATTTTTTCTTTGTTCGCTGTATGCATCCGTTGTCAGGCCTTTTGCCTGTTTCGTTCCATAAGTTCCTTTTGAAACGCCGCCCTTGCCGCTTCTCCTTCCGGCTTAATGCGTTTGCCTTCCCGCACCAAATGTGCATGTACGCTGTCCATGCAGGCAAGCACCGCGCGGTCCAGATCCTCCTGCGCAAGCGAGCGCAGCACGTCAACTCCCGGGTAATCACGCGTCGGTTCGATTTTATCCGCCAAATAAACAACCTTGTCCAGCCACGTCATGTGCGCCCTGCAAAGCTGATGGCAGCGGATCGCCGCAAGAACGTCCGCATCCTGCACGCCGTATTCATCCCGTGCAATGATGGCGCCGAGCCTGTCATGCAAAAGGCCGGGGACTTCCCGTTCAAATTCATCCACAGGAAGTGCGTGTTGGGCCGCAAGCGCAAGCAGGCTCTCGGGCGGGAGCTTTGCGCAATCATGCAGGAGCCCTGCCAAACGCGCCTGTGCGCCGTTGACATCCCATCGTGCCGCAAGCGAGATGGCGCATCGCATCGTACCGATGCTGTGCTCATACCGTTTTTTATTCAACGAAGCGCGAAGCTTTTCCTGCTTTTGCGCCACAGATTCATTCTGATAAAAAGCGCTTTCATAAATTTGGCGCTCTACGGCAGGCGGTACCAGCGCATCAATGGGCAATGCCTGCTCCACGTGTGCGCGCACCATCGTGGAAGAAACATCCTGCCCTGTGAATGGAGCCAGCGCCACGCGCGCTCCAAAGCGTATCCGCAGCGTTTCCGCAGCGTCCGCAAGGCTGCCTTCAACGCCTGGCCGCGAAACCGCAATCACCCGCACAAGCCTGAGAAGGGTTTCCGCCTCGCGCCACACCGGAAGGTTCCGCAGCATGTCCTCCCCCACGATCAGGCTGATCTCCGCGCCCGGGTTTTCGGCAAGGAGCGTGCGAACCGTGTCTACCGTGTAGCTTTTACCGGGGCGGGAAAGCTCCAACCCGGATGCAGAAAGCCCGTTTTCTCCGGCAAGGGCAGCCTGTGCCATCGCAAGGCGTGATGCTGCATCCACATCGCCCGCAAGTTCTTTGTGCGGCGGCTCCTTGGCTACCATGAACAACACGCCGTCAAGGGCAAACTGCTCCTTCACGCGGCGCGCCATGTCGATATGCCCATTGTGGATTGGGTTGAAACTTCCCCCGAACAGCCCCAGTTTCATGCTTTTCCTTCTTTCGGCCTCCGTCTCTTGCAGACGTTTGCGCATCTGTGTATATTTTCCATACATTTGTGCCAAACTATTCCTATGCGGCGCCTTTATGCCGCACAAAAAGGAAGGCGAGGTGCTTCTATGAAAACGCAAACGCTTCTTCTGCGCTATTATAAACGCAGGTTTTATCATGGCCGGAGCTTCATTGCGCGCGCCGTGGATTTTCTCGCGCTGCGCGTCATTACGCTTGCCGCCTGCTATCTCTGGTTCACCACGCTCATTGACAACACCGTTATGGCGGCAGTGCTTTCCCTCACAGCGCTCGCGACCATCAGCGTGGCCGTTGAGCTGTTCAAAAGCCTGCGTCTGGAACGTTTCATTCAAAAAGAGCGGAAGCGTATTTCAGAGCGCCTGTTTCGCGAACGGCTTTTGATTCTGCCGAAGGAAGAATTCCTCGCCGTTGTAAAGGCCTTTCTCGAAGGCAGGCGTTCCCAGTTTGCGGATGATTGCCTGGTCTATACCGTCCAATCCGCCCTGCCGGTCAGCGAGGATACCGTGCTGCGCGCACACCGCGCTGCACAGCGGCGCATGCTCACTGCCGCGGTCATTTTCTCCGCTGCGCCCGTCTCTCCCGAAGCCGCAGCGCTTGCGCGGCGGTACGACGGCGTCGCCATTTCGTTTGTTACGCCGGACGACCTGCTTGCAAGCGGTTCCGCCGCGAACTTCCTGCCGGATGACAAAGCGGTGGACAACGCGATCCTTTCCGCCGCGCAGAGAGAGAAAGTCCGGCGCCGAAAAGCTGCCTCCGCCCCGTTTGCCGAAGGCCGTGTGCGCCGCTATGTTTTGGTGGCGCTTGCATTGTTCGCACTTTCTTTTTTCGTAAAATACACGCTGTATTATCGTTTACTCTCGGCCGCCTGCCTGAGTTTTGGCGCGTTGGCCTGGTGGCTTAACACCCTTGCGCCTGCGGGCGACCCCAGCGGCACAACGGTTTAAAGCTCAATTTTGGGATCTTCCTTTGCGCGGCGGTAAAGCACAATCTTGCGGCCGATGCACTGTACCGGTTCTGCCCGAAGGCGGCCTGCGAGGATCTCAATGGCCTCTTTTGCAGTAACGTCCGCCGTTTCCAGCACGGTAATTTTAATCAGTTCACGCGCTTCAAGCGCATCGTCAAGCTGTGCGGTCACGGCGGGCGTAACGCCTTCTTTGCCGATCTGGTAAAGCGGCTGCATCGTATTCGCCATGCCGCGGAGCGCTGCGCGTTGTTTGCTTGTAATCATAGGGTTCTCTTTCTCTCCGTTTCCGTTTATTCTACAAAGTCAAATTCCCATTCGCCCATGCGCACGGTGCTTTCCTCCGTTGCGCCCGCCGCGCGCAAGGCGTCGATGATGCCTTCCTTGATGAGGAACTGCTGGAAGCGGCGCATGGAACCCTCGTCCTCCGCATAGGTGGTATCGAGAAGATACTCAACGCTCCCGCCTGTGACAACGAACACATCCCCATCCCGCTCAATGGAAAAGCCCGGCTCATAGCGGTGCGTTTCCGCCATATCCTCTTCTTCAAATTCATAGGCCGGCGGCAGGGTTGCAAGCGTTTTTACGATTGCGTCCAGCAACGCATCAAACCCGCTGGCCGTCGCTGCGGAAACCGGAAAAACCTGTACGTTGCTCCCATCCTCCGCAAGCTCCTCACGGAACAGCTCCAAATTGTCCTTCGCTCCGGTCAGGTCCATTTTGTTTGCTGCAACAAGCTGCGGCAGTTCCGCAAGCCGTTCGCTGTATTGCCTGAGTTCCGAACGGATGGAAAGATAATCCTCCATCGGGTCGCGGCCTTCGCAGCCGGAAATGTCCACCACATGCACGAGCATGCGCGTGCGTTCCACATGCCGGAGGAAGTCGTGGCCAAGGCCCGCACCCTCCGCCGCGCCCTCGATGAGGCCCGGAATGTCTGCAAGGACAAACGTTCTGTCATACCGTTTCACCACGCCGAGGTTTGGCGTAAGCGTGGTGAAGTGGTAATTTGCAATCTTTGGCTTGGCGCTCGTCAGTACGGAAAGGATCGTGGATTTCCCCACGTTCGGCAGGCCGACAAGGCCAACATCCGCAATTGTTTTAAGTTCAAGTTCAACCTCGTGTTCCAACGTTTTCTGTCCGGGCTGCGCAAAGCGCGGGGATTGCCGTGTAGGCGTTGCAAAACGTGCGTTCCCGCGTCCGCCGCGCCCGCCGTGGAGCACGATGCGCGTGCGGTTTGGTTTGTTCATGTCCGCAACAATGCGCCCGCTTTCCACATCCCGCACGAGCGTGCCCACCGGCACGTGGATCACAATATCCTCGCCGTTTTTGCCGCTGGACATGCGTGCGCGCCCGTTCTCGCCGCCCGCCGCACGGTAATGCCGCGCGAAACGGAAATCGAGCAGCGTGCTCATGTTCGGATCAGCCAGAAACACGACGTTGCCGCCGCGCCCGCCGTCGCCGCCGTCCGGCCCGCCGCGCATGACAAATTTTTCCCGGTGGAAGGACGCGCAGCCGTCGCCGCCGTCCCCTGCCTTGATTATGATTTTCGCTTTATCCACAAATTGCATTTATTTGCCCTCTTGTTTCTGCTTTTTCTGATTTTTCAGATTCTCCATGCAGTATTCCCGCACGCTGCAGCCTTCACACTTTGGGTTGCGCGCACTGCAGCAGCGCCTGCCGTGGAAAATCAGCCAGTGGTGTGCGATGGACCATTCCTCCTTTGGAATGTTCTGCATGAGCTGTTCTTCCGTGTGCAGCACATCCTTTGCATCCGCGAGGCCGATGCGGTTCGCCACGCGGAACACGTGCGTATCCACCGCAATTGCAGGCGTGCCAAAAGCATTGGAAACAACGACGTTGGCCGTTTTCCGCCCCACCCCCGGCAGCTTTGTGAGCGCATCGCGGTCGTTGGGCACCTCTCCACCATATTCCGCAAGCAAAATGCGGCTTGCGGCGATGATGTTCTTCCCCTTGGTTTTGTACAGCCCGCATCCCTTGATGTAAGGCGCAAGCTCCTCCTCCGTCAGCGCAGCAAACGCTTCCGGCGTCCCGTATTTGGGAAACAGCACAGCCGTGATCTTGTTCACCTGCTTGTCCGTACATTGGGCAGAGAGCATGGTTGCAATGAGGAGTTCAAACGGCGAGTTGAAATCCAGTTCCGGTTTCGCATCCGGATAGGTTTCCTTCAAGAGCCGGAGCACCGTTGTGATTCTTTCCGCCTTTTTCGCCCTGCTTTCGCGCATTGCCGCACCTCCGCACATAATTTCCCAATTTCCTTTTATATTTTTATTATAATACGCAAAACCGTGCAGGCGCAAGCGTTCAGGAACCGGTGGATTTATAATGCTGTAGGATTACAATACATCTTGGACAGCGGTAAGAAAAAGGATGAAGGATTCGCACGAATCGGTTATTGTGAGTTTAGGAAAAACAACAAAGACCGAAAGGAAGTGCAAATCCCTCATGGCAAGTGTAACACAGGACATGAAGTACAG
>DCKB01000011.1 GCA_002320595.1 Christensenella sp. UBA1685 | reverse complement strand
CAGCGTCGCTTCTACGACTCCCATCGTTTCTACTCGCTTGCCGACTTCGATGCTCAGCTCGCTGTGCATCGAAGAGCCTCCAATAACCGTCCTATGCGCCCTTTACAGTATTGCTCGCCCAACCTTTTCCTTCGTTGCTATACCGTCCAACATGTTTGACAAACCCACATTTAACGAAATCGACCATCTGATGGAGGCTTGAAATCGTCCAAGGCTCCCTGTTTTTTCCGCTGCGGTCCAGCAGAAATGCGGTAAAGCCCTGCTCCCGCGCGCCGTCCGCCTCCGGTTTATAATCGTCCACATACAGGCTTTCTTGCGCGGTAACGCCCTGCGCCTGCAACGCCGCATTAAAAATAACGGGGCTTGGCTTCATTGCGCCTACAAGCGAGCTGGCCGTAAACGAGGTAAAGTACTTTGCAATGCCGAGTTGCTGCAATGTATATTCCAACGAGGGAGATGTGTCGCTGATCACGCCCAGCCTGTATCCCTTTTCCCGGAAGTATTGGAGCACCTCCGGCACTTCGTCGTATACCAGCCTGTCGTTGTTGCACCAAAGTTCGTGAAACAGCAGCTCCGCGCGGGCGTCCAAATCTTCCTGCACACCCTCGCCGATCAGCAGGCGGCGATAATACCGGCGAAAGAATTCTCGCTCATCCTCTAAATCCCGGTACCATGGACTCCGCCCCTCTGCCGCAAGTTCAAACAAGCGCATCATTTTTTCATATGGCAGGTCTAACGGCTTTCCGCTCCACGCGGCAACGGTTTCGTTCCGCCATGCCAGCTTTTGCGGATTATAATAGGTCAGAGTATTATCCCGGTCAAAAAAGACGGCTTTGAAGCGCATGGCTTTTCTCCCGTTTTTAATCAATATTTCAAGATAAAAACAAGCCCCCAAAGGAATCCAATGGGGGCGCGCAAAACGGTTTGTTAACGCTTGGAGAACTGCGGCGCGCGGCGAGCTGCCTTGAGACCGTACTTCTTCCTTTCCTTCATCCTCGGATCACGCGTGAGGAATCCGGCTTTCTTAAGTGCACCGCGCAGCTCGGGGTCTGCGACGATAAGCGCACGGGCGATACCATGGCGGATCGCACCGGCCTGACCGGTGTAGCCGCCGCCGTAAACGTTGACGTTTACGTCGAACTTGGAAAGCGTGTCGGTAAGCACCATCGGCGCGCGAACAATCATCTTAAGGGTTTCGTAGCCGAAATAATCCTCAATGTCACGCTTGTTGACGGTGATATTGCCGCTGCCGGGGAGCAGACGAACGCGGGCGACCGACTTTTTACGCCTGCCGGTTCCGAGATACTGGGTAACTGTTGCCATGTTTCGTTTCTCCTTCCCGCTTATTTGAGCACGAGCGTTTCGGGCATCTGCGCAGCGTTCTTATGCTCCGGGCCAGCATAAATGCGAACCTTCTTGAGCATCTGGCGGCCGAGCGGCCCTTTGGGCATCATGCGGCGAATTGCCTCATACACAGCAAATTCCGGCTTCTTGCTGAGAAGATCGCGATAGCTGGTCTCCTTCAGGCCTCCGGGATATCCGGTGTGATGGCGGTACATCTTCTGGTCGAGCTTGTGGCCGGTCATCGTGACCTTGCCGGCGTTGATGATGATGACATGGTCGCCGGTGTCGCAATGCGGCGTATATATCGGCTTATGTTTTCCGCGAAGGATAGCGGCTACTTGGGAAGCGAGACGGCCGAGCACCATTCCGTCAGCATCCACAACATACCACTTACGTTCGACGGTCTCGCCTTTTGCCATATAGGTTTTCATGGCGCGTCCTCCTAATGGTAAATGTATTTATTTGGGCGTGTCGTGCGAGGTTGGACGCTTCGCTGCCGGGGCTAGTGGCCGCAAATCACCGATCCTAGCAAACACGCATTTGTTATTTTAACCAAGCGTTCCCGTCATGTCAAGGGAATTTTCAGCATTTCCGGGATTTTTTTAAGTTTTTTAAATTTATCGCATATCCGGAAAGCCAACCTGCCGGAGCGCTTCATAAAGCACAATCGCAACTGAGTTTGAAAGGTTCAGAGAGCGCCTGTCGTTGCGCATGGGAATGCGCACGGCATCTGCTGCGCGGCGTGTAAGCAGCGCTTCCCCCAAGCCGGCTGTTTCCTTGCCGAACACCAGAAAATCCCCGTCCCGATATTCCGCTTGTGCATAATTGCGTGTTGCATGCGTTGATGCAAGAAAGAAACGCGCCTCCGGGTAAGCTGCCTCAACTTCCTCAAACGAATCATAATACGTCACGCTGAGATATTTCCAATAATCCAGCCCCGCACGTTTGAGGTGCTTATCGTCCGTTGAAAAGCCAAGCGGGCGCACCAGGTGCAGCGCCGCTCCCGTTACGGCGCAGGTGCGGGAAATGTTTCCAGTATTTTCTGGAATTTCCGGCTCCACCAGCACAATGTTGAACATGGGAAGTTCCTTTCCTTTTGTCTGATCTTCCCATTTTACCATGTCATGCCGCCGCGTCAAGCGGTTTTCCGTTATTTTTCCGCCCTGCCTTCTGCAATAATGCTTCGCAGTTTCTGTTCGTAAATCAGGGAAAGCTCCTCGGCATATTCTTCTTTGAAGCTTCCTGCAATCACTCTGCAGGCAGTAAAGTTTTTGTTTGGCCGCACAAGCACCCAGCCATCGTCATCATTTACATGCACGCCGTCAATCAGTTCCACGCGTTCATCCCGCTCGGTTTCTACAAGGCTGCGGAGTACCCGGCCAACCTCGCGCCAGGTACAGCCGACCTCTGCCTCAGCCCTGCGCACTGCTGGAAGGGCTGCGATCAACTTTTCCAACCGCCCGTCATTCGCAAGCGCCGCAAAGCGCACGACCATCGCTTCCGGTTCGAACAGTTCCGGAAGATATGCGTCCGCTTCAAAGCAGGCATGCTGCCAACGCGCCGGCGCATCCGGTACTCGCGTGACATGCGCGCCGCGCGCCAGAACGGCGGAGCAATACGCCTCAGGAAGCGATGCGGGCAGCACAAGCGTGCGCCGCCCATCTTCGGCCGCCGCAATTGCGAAGATCGCAATGCATTCCTCCTCGTTCATCGCATGCTCACCGAACACAGCGGAAGGCAACGCTCCGTTTTCGCCCGCAAGAAAGCCCAGCTGCGCGCCCGCATGCGCCATTGCGCGCAGAAGCGGTTCCTGCGCCCGCTCTGCAATAAGTTTTACCCCTACGCCACATGGCAAAAGCACGCGCGCAACAGCATCGTAAAGCGCAGTATCTCCTGCAATCACCATAGCGGTCCCCGCCCGCCCGTCAAAGCGTGCCATCCGCCGCAGGCTGGCCTCATACCCACGCTCCGCGCCCGTATAGCGCTGCACCACGCCGAGCCGCGACGCCGTAACGGGGCGCTGTGCACCAAGTTCATACTGCTGGCGGAACTTGCGGTGTTCCCCTGCTGAAAGGCTCGCACCCATTGCATCCAAAAGCAACAGTTCCGCCTCGTACTTCCCTGTTTCCCCGCGCCGGATATATATCCCCCCATCGAGTCCCAGCATACGGATTGCATAGGCAAACGCAGAGGGAGCACAAAGCCCCATGTCCTGTACATCCACCCCCTGCGAGACAATGCCCGCCGTCAGCGCATATTTGAGCATCACGCTCTGCTGCACCCCGTCAGAAGCCACGCCAAGTTCCGCGGGAAGCGTGCGAAGCGCCGCAAATGATGCACCGATGCGCGCCGCGCTTTCCGGCGTAAGGTCGAAGTCCACATATCCGGCTTCCGGGTTGCGCACAGCCTGTTTTCCTGCCTCAGCTTCCCACATGAGGTTTTCCGTATACTTGCGGTCATGCTCCAGCCGCTTGTTCGGCCAGATGTATACGCGCGGCGCAACGGTGCAATGCTTTTCCAGCACGCTCTCCGCTCCAATCGCAGCCTTTTCAAATATGGAAGCGCCATCCTCTACCTGAACTCGCTCGCAGAGCACTGCACCGCGCAGCTCAGCCCCTTCACGCACGCGGACCTCCGGCAGCAGGATGCAGCGCTTCACGCTGCTATTCTTTCCAATCCGCACACCGCTGCATGCAACAGAGTATCCGCCGAAATAGGCGTTGTCCGCAATTTCGGCGTTCGCGCCGATGTAACATGGCGCAGTGATAACGGCGCGCTTCCCTATGCGCGCGCTTTCTTCGATGAAGATGCCTTGCCCGTCGGACTTTGCCGTTGTTTCAAATGCGCACTTTCCATCCAGCATGTCCGCCTGCGTTGCAGCATACTGTTCAATATCGCCGATATCGCTCCAATACCCTGAGGCTTCTGTCGTAAATATCCGGATTCCCTCATTGAGCAGGCGCGGGAACAGATCGTTTGAAAAGTCATAGGGCATGTAATCCGGTATCATGGAAAGGATTTCGGGTTCAAATATATAAATTCCTGTGTTTGCAAGGTCGCTGAACACTTCTGACGGCGCTGGCTTTTCGATAAAGCGCGTCACAATGCCGTCCTTATCCGTCAAAACCACACCGTATTCAGTCGGAGAAGGTACCTTTTTCAAAAGAAGCGTCGCCTTTGCACCGCTTTGAGTATGCGTGCGGATGGCGGCCGTGAGATCAATGTCCGTCATCGCATCGCCGCTGATCACTAAAACAGGCTCCTTTGCGGCCCCGGCCGCTTTTCGCACGCTCCCTGCCGTACCAAGCGGCGTATCCTCGATAGAGTATGAAATTTTGGCGCCCCATTTTTCTCCGTCCTTTAAATGGTTCCTGATCGCATTGGGCAGATAGTGCAGCGTCACACCGATGTCTGTGAGGCCGTGCCGCACAAGCAGCTCTACGCAGTACTCGATCACGGGCTTGTTGAGCAAAGGGACCATTGGCTTTGGCATCGTACAGGTAAGCGGCCGCAAACGCTTTCCTGCGCCGCCCGCCATGATGATAGCTTTCATAAACAAAAATACCGCCTTTCGGTTGAATTGCGGTATTAGTGTGAGCTTTGCCTGCAGGATTTATGTTGCGTCCGCCAGGAAAATGAACGAGCTTACTTTCCCGGCGCCATCTTAAGCTGCCGCTCCCTTCCGATACTCAGTTTTCAAAGTTCGCCCGAAATTGCAGAGCGCCGTGCCGAAGCATGGTTTTTCCATGCGCGACCACAGTGTCGATGGAAAGCGCGTCATCCAGCAAAATCAAGTCCGCATCGCTGCCCGGCGCGATGCAACCCTTCTGCGGGTACAGGCCGAGCGCTTTTGCAACATTTCGCGTACAGGGCGCAACCGCCGTTTCAAGCGGCAGCCCCTTATCCAGAACAAGGCTTTTCACTACGCCGTGCAGATTTGCAATGCTTCCTGCACCGATCTCAACCATTTCCTTCTTTTCGTTCCAGATGGGAAAGCTGCCGTTTCCATCCGTGCTCATTGTAACAAGCCCCTCCGGTGCGCGTTCAAGCGCCCGCGCAACGATTCCTGCGGTTTCCGCATGTGCGTTTCCGCATGTGAAATCCGCATAGCCACCCATCTCCGTCCATCGCATTGCCGCCTCAAACTTTCCACCGAGATGCGTCGGCCGGAAATTGAAAATCGGGATTTCCGTAGTCTCAATAATATCAAAGAGCATGTCAAGCTCCGCTTTTCCGCTTCCGGTATGCAGATGCGTAATGCCGGGCTTGCCGGAAAGGATTCCCGCCTGCCGTGCCTGTGAAGCAAGCCAGACAAGGTCGCGTTTTTCCATATTCATGCTGCGGTGATCCGAAATGGCGATCTTGACGCCGATGCATTCCCGGATCATAACAATATCTTTTTTAATGCTGCCCGTCACCGTGGGTGAGGGGAATTCGTATGCGCCCGTAAGACAGAACGCTGTAAGGCCGAGTTCGTTGAACGCCTTTGCACGTGCGACGAGGCTTTCCACGCTGCGCGTTGTGCCATCCGTGCCAAGCAGGCCCACGAGCGTTGTCACCCCCGCGCGTACAGGTGCGCTCAGTGGAAGCGGTGGAACCTGGTTTGCAAAACCGCCTTCCCCACCGCCGCCTGTAATGTGCACATGCTGGTCGAGGTACCCCGGTATGCAGCGCATGCCCTCTGCATCAATGACCTGCATGCCCGGGAATGCGCAGTCAATTTTCTCTGCCACCGCTTCGATCCTGTCTCCAGCGATAAGGATTTCCCCTTCCTTCCATGTGCCATTCTGATAGGCCCGAACATTTTTTATCAGCGTTATCACAGTTCTTCCCCCATTTTAATTTTGCAGTTTTCTTGCCAATTCGTTGTTGGTTTCAGGAGCTTTTCTCAATAGAAGCTCCTGAAAAAGGCGTTGTTGCCATATGTCGCGTAATACTCTCGTTTATCCCCCCAGCTTGTGCCGCGGCTTGCCGAACGGAAAAAGAGCACGTCCTCAGGAAGGAAGGTATCTCCTTCAACAAAGATCTGCGTGACAGCCTCGATCGTTTTTTCCACCGGCTTGACGGAACGGATCTCATCCTCATCATCCGCAACCGTATACTGGTTTTTCTGGAAGATGATTCCCTCGATTGTATCTGGGTATTTTGATGAAAGGTAGCGGTTGTAAATCGTGTTCGCAACTGCAGCCCGCGCCTCCACAGAGGTTCCTTTCGCTTCCTCCTGCACCACCTGTGCAATCAACAGCAGCTCTTCCGCCGTAAAACGGCTCGTGTCGGAAAAGTAATCGCGCGGGGTTTCCCAGGAGGAGTTTCCATTTGATGCATTTGCGGTGGGGGTGGGCTTAGGCGTGGCCTCAGCAGTCACATCCGGTTTTGGCGTGGCGGTCGGCCTCGGTGTCGCGGTCGGCGGCGCCCCGAACTCCACAAACTCGTTAGAAATGAAGCCTTTTTTTCTTCCGTATTCAACGCGGTACCAATCGCCCGAGGTTCCTGTAACGGTTATTTTTTCGTTGCGGCTGAGTTCTACGACGATCTCGTATTTCGTCCCCGGTCCTTCGCGTAAGTTCGCGCTGCCCGCATTCACATACGCGGCCTTATCATCCATGGATTTTACGCTGAAGCTTGGCTTCGGCGTGGGAGCGGTTCCGAATTCAACAAACTCCGCAAGCACAAACCCCGTTTCGTTTCCCGCCTCAACGCGATACCATTCTTCAATCTTGCCTGTGACGCAAAGCGGTTCCAGCTCCAGCAGTTCTTCCAGAATCGCGTATTCCGTGCCGGGACCTTCACGCAAATTCGCGCTGCCCGCGTTCAAATATGCTTTTTTGTCATCCACTGGCTCTACAGTGTATTCCGGCGTTGGATCCGGCGCAGGCGACGGTGTAAGCTCCGGAGTTTCCGAAGGCATCGGCAGGGCGGATGGCGTTGCTGCCGTAAGGCCGGGTTCACCTCCGCCGGACAGCGCAAATGCCTCCGCCTGCCCTCCCTCCGCCGTGGAATATACCTGCGCAGGGGTGGCTATCGGCGGAATGGTGATCTCAGTTATAGCTGCGTCCGCACTGTTTTCCGCGCGTGCGGAAACATTGGCCGTTGTTGCGATTTCAGCACACCCTGCCAAGCACATCAGCAGAAAAGCCATAATAATGCTGAGGATTGGTTTCATAGCGGTTTCGTCAGAGGATGAATTTTTCAAGATCCTCCCCGTCGAACTCGTCCGACAGATGCTCCTTTACATAATTCTCATCTACAATCACCTTGACGAGCGGATGCTCGCCGCTGGCGTTGAAGGAAATGTCGTCCAAAACGGTCTCCATAATAGTGTGAAGCCTGCGTGCTCCGATGTTTTCGCTGCTTTCGTTGGCGCGGCAGGCATAATGCGCAATGGCGGAAAGCGCATCGTCCGTAAATTGCAACGCAACGTTATCCGTTTCAAGCAGCGCCGCGTATTGCTTTGTAATCGCGTGCTCCGGCTGGGAAAGGATTCGTTCGTAATCCTGCTCGGTGAGGGCAGAAAGCTTTACGCGGATGGGAAAGCGCCCCTGCAATTCCGGAATGAGGTCGGAAACCTTGGAAACATGAAACGCCCCCGCCGCAATGAAGAGGATAAAATCCGTCTTTACCGGGCCATATTTCGTGTTTACCGTGCAGCCCTCCACGATAGGGAGGATATCCCGCTGCACGCCCTCGCGGGAAACATCTGGGCCTGAACCATGCTGCGCGCCTGCGATTTTGTCAATTTCGTCGATAAAGATGATGCCGTCCTGCTCCGCCTTGTCAATCGCTTCACGGATCACGTCGTCCATGTCTATGAGCTTTTCAGATTCCTCCTGCGTCAGAATACGGCGCGCCTCACGCACGTTGACGCGGCGGCGCTTCTTCTGTTTGGGCAGAAGGCCGCCCATCATCTCATTCAGGTTGATGTCAATCCCCATTGCAAGCATGGCATCGCTGCCGGTGCCGCTCTGCTCGACTTCAACTTCCACAAGTTCTTCTTCAAGCTGGCCGGCGCGCATCTGCGCGGCTACTTCTTCCCGCCGCGTGCGGTGTTGTGCCTGTTCTTCCTCCGTCTGAGCGGGTTCATTCGGCTGCCCGCCGCCAAGGAGCAACTGAAGCGGGTTCATGGGCGCGGATGCCCGCTTCTCTGCGCCCGGCACAAGCAGGTCAATCAGGCGCTCGTTTGCAGCGGTCTCCGCAACGATGCGCACCGCAGCCATACGCTTATCCTTGCAAAGCCGGATGGAGGCTTCCACAAGATCGCGGATCATGGAATCCACATCGCGCCCAACATAGCCGACCTCCGTAAACTTCGTCGCCTCCACCTTCACAAGCGGCGCGTCCACAAGTTTTGCAAGCCTTCTTGCAATTTCTGTTTTACCCACGCCCGTGGGGCCCATCATGATGATGTTTTTCGGAGTAATTTCTTCCCGCAATTCCGGTTTCAGGCGGCTCCTGCGATAGCGGTTGCGCAGCGCAACCGCCACTGCGCGCTTGGCTTCGCCTTGGCCGATGATGTAGCGATCCAGAGATTCAACGATTTCGCGCGGCGTCAGCATTTAAACTTCCTCCATGGTGATGTTTCCGTTTGTGAATACGCAGATATCAGATGCGATGCGAATCGCCTTTTCTGCGATTTCTGCCGCCGCAAGCTCAGTATTTTCCTTGAGTGCCTTTGCCGCCGCGAGCGCATACATGCCGCCGGAACCGATGGCGGCAATGCCGTCGTCCGGATCGATCACCTCGCCTGTTCCGGAAATGATGAGCAGCTCTTCAGCGTCCGCAGCGATCAGCATCGCTTCCAGCTGGCGCATCGCCTTATCGCTGCGCCAATCCTGCGCAAGCGAAACTGCCGCACGGCGAAGGCTTCCGCTGTATTGCTCCAGCTTTGCCTCAAAACGCTCTGAAAGGGAAAACGCATCCGCTACCGAACCCGCAAACCCCACCACAACACGGTTGTGATACAGCCTGCGCACCTTCTTTGCGTGTGCCTTCATGACGGTTTTTTCCCCCATCGTAACCTGGCCATCACCAGCCACAGCACATTTTCCATCCCGGCGGACAGCGACGATCGTCGTTCCCATTAAGCTCATAGCAATGTTCCCTTTCCGAATTCTCCATTTGCGCCGCATTCTAGCGGTGATTTATATTCATAATAACACAAATCGCACCACTTGAAACCGTTTTTGGCGCATGCTTTACAGTTTATTCGCAATCCTTTGCAATTTTTCCGATCCACTCCAATGAACGCTCTGCGATGCGCGTATAGCGTTCCTGTTTGTTACGCGGCGGATTCGTAAGCCCTTCAATGATGCCGAAACTGATGTTCATCGGCTGAAAGTCCTTTCCCGCATAGCCGGAAACATAATGCCCAAGCGCACCCAAAGCCGTGCGCGCGGTGAACTCCACACGCGGCTTGCCAAGGAGTTTGTGCGCAAGGTCAATTCCCGCTACCATGCCGCTTGCGGCGCTCTCGATGTAGCCTTCCACGCCGGTAATCTGCCCTGCAAAATACAGCCCTTCGCGCGCCTTCACCTGATACCACGGGTCAAGTTTTCCCGGCGAATTGAGGAATGTGTTCCTGTGCATTACGCCGTAGCGCACAAATTCTGCGTGCTGCAGCCCCGGGATCATCCCGAACACGCGGCGTTGTTCCCCAAATTTGAGATTTGTTTGGAACCCCACAATGTTGTAAAGCGTCCCTTCCGCATCATCCTGCCGCAGCTGAACCACCGCAAAAGGCCGTTCCCCAAGGCGCGGGTCTGAAAGCCCAACCGGGCGGAGCGGCCCGAATGCAAGCGTCATGTCCCCCCGCTTGGCCATAATTTCAACGGGCATGCAGCCTTCAAACACCTTTGGCGTTTCAAACGCATGCAGCTCAGCCGTTTCCGCAGCAACAAGCGCATGAACAAAGGCAAAATATTCTTCCCGCGTCATTGCGCAGTTGAGGTAGTCGCTGCCTCCGCGGTCATAGCGCGAAGCCTCGAACACGCGGGACATGTCAAGCGATTCCTTTGTAACTACAGGCGCGGCCGCATCATAAAAATGCATGCCTTCACCCAAAAACGCTTCGATGCTTTGCAAAAGCGCGCCATCCGTAAGCGGCCCGGTTGCAACGATTGCGGGCGGTTCCGGCAGCGCCTGTGCCTCCGCTTCCACAACCGCGATGTTCGGATGATTGCGGATGCGCTCCGTCACAAGCCGGGCAAAGCCTTCGCGATCCACAGCGAGCGCGCCGCCTGCGGGCACCCGCGTTTCATCCGCTGCTGAGACGATCAGCGAACCCATGCGCCGCATCTCCTCTTTTAAAAGCCCTGCGCCGTTTTGCAGGCGGTCGGACCGAAGCGAATTTGAGCACACGAGTTCCCCATACAGATCAGTTTTATGTGCGGGGGAACGCCGGATCGGACGCATTTCCACAAGCGATACAGCGATGCCGCGTTCAGCAAGCTGAAACGCGGCCTCACACCCCGCAAGCCCGGCGCCGAGCACCGTGACGCGGTCATTCTTCATTGCTGTTCTCCTCGTTCCCTTTCCTGCCCGGGCGCACAACAAACCCACAGTCCTTATTGGTGCACATCGTATATGCGCCGTGCTGCCCGACCTTGTTCACCATCATGGAGCCGCATTGCGGGCATTTCTCCTTGGCCGGCTTATCCCAGGATACAAAGTCGCACTCGGGATAACGCTCGCACCCATAAAACGGTTTGCCGCGTTTGGATTTGCGTTTGATGAGCGCCGCCCCGCACTTGGGGCACGGAACGTCAATCTTTTCAACAATCGCCTTTGTGTTGCGGCATTCCGGGAAATTCGGGCATGCGAGGAACTTGCCGAAGCGCCCCATCTTGTAAACCATCATCGCGCCGCATTTTTCGCACTGCACATCGGATACCTCATCCGGAACAACGACCTTTTCAATGGTTGCGGACGCTTTCTCCACGCTGTCCTCAAACGGGCCGTAAAATTCGCGGACGACCTCCGTCCACTCCCGCTCGCCGTCCTTGATGAGATCGAGCTTGCTTTCCATATCCGCTGTGAACTTTACGTCCACAATGTCTTTAAAGTTATCCTTCATCAGCTGCGTCACGATAAAACCGAGCTCCGTGGGAACAAGCTGCTTTTTTTCGCGCCGCACGTAACCGCGCTCAAGGATGGTGGAAATCGTGGGAGAATAGGTGCTGGGCCTGCCGATACCGCGTTCTTCCAACGTCTTCACGAGCGTAGCCTCCGTGTAACGCGGCGGCGGCTGCGTAAATTTCTGTTCTTTGTCAAGTTTTTGTGCGGCGAGCATCTCGCCGACGGAAAGCTCGGGAAGCGTTACGTCCTTTTCCTGCGCCTCGTCTTTACCCTCCGTGTAAACGGCGGTATAGCCGTCAAAAATGGTGCGCACACCGTTTGCGCGGAACGTGCATCCGCCCGCATCAAAGGTCACGGTATTGGTTTCAAACACGGCGGGCGCCATCTGGCTTGCAAGGAAACGTTCATAAATCAGCTTGTAAAGCTTAAACTGCTGGTTGGACAAAGATGCCTTCACCGCCTGCGGCGTGAGCGAAACGTTCGCCGGACGGATGGCCTCGTGCGCATCCTGCGCGCCTTTGCGGCCTTTGAACACGTTGGGCTTTGCAGGGACATATTTTTCGCCGTACTGCGTTTTTATTTCAGCAAGCGCCTGTTGTTGCGCCTCGTCCGCAATGCGCACGGAGTCGGTGCGCATGTAGGTAATAAGGCCGGTCGCGCCCTTTCCCTGCAAATCGATTCCTTCATAAAGCTGCTGCGCCACAAGCATGGTCAGTTTCGCGGTAAACCCGAGCTTGCGCGAGGCCTCCTGCTGCATGCTGCTCGTGGTAAACGGCGCGGGCGCGCTGCGTACCTTTTCAGCAGTTTTGCGATCCGTTACGGCAAAGTCGCCTTTGGCGGCACGGCTGATCACCTCGTCCGCATCGGCTTCGTTATGCAGCTCCGCCTTTTTGCCGCCGAACCCGTAAAATTTCGCTTCGATGGGTTTGCGCGCCCCTTTGTGCTTGAGCGTTGCGGAAACCGTCCAATATTCTTCGCTGACGAAATCCATGATCTCCTGCTCGCGGTCGCAGAGGATGCGCGTGGCAACGGATTGAACTCTGCCCGCAGAAAGCCCCTTGCGCACCTTTGCCCAAAGGATCGGGCTGATCTTGTACCCAACCAACCGGTCAAGCACGCGGCGCGCCTGCTGCGCATCCACAAGATCCATGTTGATCGTACGCGCGGCCTTCACGGACTTTTTTACCGTGCCGGATGTGATTTCATTGAACACGATGCGGCACTTGGTGTTTGTATCAAGCTTCAAAATCTGCGCAAGGTGCCAGGAGATTGCTTCCCCTTCCATATCAGGGTCGGTTGCAAGGTAGACGGTCTTTGCGTTCTTTGCTTCCTTGCGGATGCGCTCCAACACATCGCCCCGGCCGCGCAGCGTGATGTATTTGGGTGCAAAATCATGCTCGACGTCCACGCCGAGCTGGCTTTTGGGCAAATCGCGCACATGGCCGTTGGACGCGATGACTTTATAGCCGTTCCCTAAGAATTTACCGATCGTTTTCGCCTTTGCGGGCGACTCCACGATCACGAGATTTTCGGACATTCCGTTACCTCCGGTGTATCGTTCATAAAACGCATTCTATGCTGTATACCCTTCCGGGCGATTGTCTAATTATTCCCGAAAATTCCATCTCTGTCAAGGTAGAATTCAACAACGGGACGGAAAAGCCCGTCAATTCACACAATTCATCAAAGCTTCTTTCATTTGCAAGAAGCAGCCGGCGGATCACCGCCTGTTCCAGAGAAAGGTTCTCCGGTTCAGACAGCGTCTGTGCTTTCACCGCGCGCCAGCCGCCGTATTCCTCCAAAACATCCTCCGCTGAAAGCGTGAACTTCGCGTGCCCTTCCCGCAGAAGCGCATTGGTACCTTCGCTTTTCGGGTCCGTTATGCGGCCGGGAAGTGCAAATACGTCCCGCCCCTGTTCCAGCGCACAATCCACAGTGATAAGCGTTCCGCTTTTCGCAGCGGCCTCTACCACAAGCACGCCGCGCGAAAGCCCGCTGATGATTCGGTTGCGCATGGGAAAGTTGGAAGGCAGCGCCTTCGTGCCCGGCAAAAACTCGGAAACCACCGCGCCGCGCGCGATGATTTGCGCATAGATATCCCGATTCGCAGCGGGATAAACCACATCCACGCCCGAACCGAGCACAGCAACCGTTGGATACGGATTATCCTCCGCCGCAAGCGCGCCGAGCGCCGCAATGCAATCCACACCATAAGCAAGGCCGGACACCACGCATGCACCGCATTCTGCAAGCGCTTGCGAAAGCGTATGCGCCATGCGTCTTCCATATTCCGTAGGCGCGCGCGACCCCACCACCGCAATGGAAAGCGCAGGCTCCGCTTGCAGCCTTCCCCGATAATAGAGAATCGGAGGCGGGTCATAGATTTCTTTGAGCAGCGCCGGATATTCCGGCGATTCAAACGCCGCTGCTGAAACATCCAGCTCGGCCAGACGCTTGAAGCATCCGTCGATATAGCGTTGTGTCGCACTCGCGAAAAGCTTTTCCAAAATCGGCTCTTTTAAGCCGCATTCCAGCGGAAGATCGTGCTTCTGCGCCGCTGCAAACATGGCATGCGCATCGTTTTCAAACGCCGTGAGCGTCCGAAAATACCGTTTTGAGCCCGGTCCGAGCACGAAGCCAAGCCAGAGCAGATATCGTTCCCGTTCGCTGTACTCCCGTTTCATCGGCGCGTATCTCCCCAGTATTTGCTTTCAAGGCTTCTGTATTGCACAGCCTCCGCCACATGATGGGAACGGATGGCCTCGCTCCCTTCCAGGTCGGCAATCGTGCGCGACACCTTGAGGATGCGCGTATAGGCTCTCGCGCTGAGTCTGAGCGATGCAAACGCCTTTCTCAAAAGGGCTTCCGCCTGTGCATCCAGCGCACAGAAGCGCGCCGTCATACGGCTTGTGAGCTGCGCGTTAAACAAGATCCCTTCTCTTTTATAACGCAGCACCTGCACGCGCCGCGCGGCGTTTACCCGAGCGCGCACGGTTTCGGAGCGCTCGCCCGCGCTGCGCGAGGCAATGTCCTCAAAACCAACTTCGCTCATTTCCACATGAAGATCCACCCGGTCCAGCATCGGGCCGCTGATCCTGTTCAAATAGCGCGCGATCTGCTGCCGCGTACAGCGGCATGGCGAGATGCGTGAACCATAATTGCCGCACGGGCAAGGGTTCATGGCTGCGACGAGCATAAAATCCGCAGGGTATGTGGAGCGTGTGGCCGCCCGCGCGATCGTCACGCTGCCATCTTCCATAGGCTGCCGCAATGCTTCCAGCGTATCCTTACGGAACTCGGGAAATTCATCCAGGAACAGCACGCCATAGTGTGCAAGGCTGATTTCGCCCGGCATGGCGCGCTGGCCGCCGCCGATGAGCGATGCGGTAGACGCGGAGTGGTGCGGCGCGCGGAACGGCCGCTCGGATACCATGCCTTCCGTTCCCTGCAGCGTTCCCGCAATGGAATGAACCTTTGTGATTTCCAGCGCTTCTTCAAACGTAAGTTCGGGCAGGATCGATGGAATGCTGCGGGCAAGCATCGTTTTTCCGCTTCCGGGCGTTCCGACAAGCAGCAGGTTATGCCCGCCTGCCACGGCGATCTCTGCCGCGCGTTTCGCGCCCTGCTGCCCTTTGATGTCTGCAAAGTCCATCGGGTAGGCGATGCGCGCCCTGTCCCATTTACGCGCCGGAGTGGGCATAAGCGCCGCTTCGCCGTTCAAAAAGTCCACAACGTGCTTCAGGCTTTCCGCCACATATACCTGCACCCCTTCAATGTAGGATGCTTCCGCTGCATTTTCTAAAGGCACAATCACCTTCCGCAGACCCTGCCCGTATGCACCGATCACCATTGGAAGGATGCCTGCAACGCCGCGCACCGTGCCGTCGAGCGCAAGCTCCCCCAAAAACAGGTATTCCTCTGCAAACGTCTTGTTGCGGATCTGCCCCGTTGCGTCAAGCAGGCCGATGGCCACAGGAAGGTCATACACAGAACCTTCCTTGCGCAAATCGGCCGGCGCAAGGTTCACCGTGATGCGCTGCATTGGGAATTCAAACCCGCTGTTGCGGATGGCTGCACGCACACGCTCCTTAGACTCACGCACAGCAGCATCCGGCAAGCCTACGGTGTCATATGCCGGAAGGCCGCCCGAAACGTAAACCTCTACGGACACCGAAAACCCATCGATCCCCATCAGGCCATAGCTCTTGATTTTTGACAGCATGCGTTTTCCTCCCCCCAAGGTCCCGCACAACGCGAGCTTCGCTCAGTTGCTTTCCGGCGCCCCCTTTTCCGGCTTCGCCCGGAATACGAACAGCTTGTTGCCGATGAAATTCACGAGGATTGCACACGGTGTGGCGATGAGCTTTGCGACGGTATCCCCTTTCACGAACCCGCCGAGCCAGGCGGGAATCCATCCCGCCACCCATGCGTCCGTGATGCCGAATGGGTTGCGGCACAGCCAGAGCACGCCGAGCGATACGCCAAGCGACACGAGGTTCACAACCACGAAAGCCGCCGCCTCCCGTGCGCTGCGCTGATGCTCTTTGCGGAACGTCCAACGGCTGTTCCAGAAATAGCTGTTGAGAACCCCGGCACTATATCCGATTACCTGCGCAAGATACGTCCAACCAAGCGTCAGGTTCAAAAGTTGAAACACAAGGAAATCCACCACCGTGTTCAACACGCCTACCAGGGCAAATTTCAAAAACTGGCCCAAACTTTCTTTCTTCATGCTGTTTTATACCCCCATAAATGTCCAGCTTGGAAGCCACTCAAGGAAGCTTACATATGCGCGCGCGCATTCCGCCCCGGATATCACCGGATAGAACAGCGCGAACAGCGCGAGCGCCGCCGCCATCCAAATCCATTTGAGCTTTGCATAGCGTGCATCCCGTTCTTCCTTCTTTTGCAGCGCATACACCGTAATCAGCAGGATAAACGGCACGCTCGCAAAAAAGTGATAGATGAACGTGCAGCGCGAAATCAAGACCCACGGCAGATAGTTTGCAAGAAGTCCCACAAGCAGAACGAAAAGCTCCGAATCCCCCTTTCGTTTACCGCGCAGGAGAGAATAGATAACAACGCCCGTCGCTGCCGAACAGACCCACCACACGGCAGGATTGCCCATGGCCGAAATGGTAGAGATGTTGCCGGGCGCCACATCATAGCCAACGTAGTACCACATGGGGCGGATCAGAAGCGGCCATTGCCACCAGGGCGACTGATAGCTGTGCGTGGCCGTAAGCCCGCTGTGATAGCTGAACATGAATTCCTGAACGCCCCAGATTTCTTTGATGCCATACCGATCCACGCTGAGCACATAGGGCAGATAAGACAGCAAATAGATTGCCGCAGGGATCAGGATATAGAACGCGCAGCACCAGATGCAGGTGCGCAGCGCATTGCTCCAAAACGGCTTAACAGTCTTCCGCAGCGTTTCATCCTCGCTGTTGCGGAAGCGGCGATACTCGAGATACCGCTGCACGAGCGATGTAAAAAAGATCACCGCAAGGCCCGCGCCCGCATAAAAGCAAATCCATTTGCTTGCGGCGCCGAGTCCAAAGAATATGCCCGCAAGCGCAAGCGGCCTGAGCGTCTTTTGCAGCCCATCGCTGAAGAAGTTTATCCGGTAATACTGATACATGTAATAATACATCAGCAGGATAAAGAACACGCCGTAAACGTCGATCGTCGCAATGCGCGTCTGCGTAAAATGCATGAAATCAAATGCAAACAGGAACGAAGCCAACAGCGCATAATCGCTCTTTTTGAACAGGCGCTTTGCAAACACATACAGAATCGGCACCATGCCGATGCCAAAAAGCGTGCCGATAATGCGCCAACCAAAGGCATTCATGCCGAAAATTGCGATGCCGAGCATAATGAACACCTTGCCGAGCGGCGGATGCGAATTCTCGTACGGCGAAAGGCCGTGGAGATGTTCATAAGCGGTGCGCGCGTGGTAAAGTTCGTCGAAATACATGCCGTTCAAATAAGATGCGGTTTCGGGCACCTCTTCCGGCTCGTCAAACAATGCCGCGGCATCCCCCTCCGCAGTGGCCGGAATGTAATTGCCCGCCGCATCAAAAAACGCCAGCTCGTTGAACCACACCGTTCCGTCCGTCACAGAAAGCGTAACCCCTGTTGTCGTGGCCTTCACGCCGTTTGCAATGTCCTTCCAGCGGAACATATCGCCGTTTTCTTCCGTGTAGGTGTATTCTGTGCCGTCCTCCGCGCGCAGCAGGATGCTTCCCGTGTACAGGCCGCCGAATACGCGGATCTCAGCAATTTCAGCCGTTTGGCCGAATTTAATTTTATATGTTTCGCCTGCCCGGCCGTACCACGGGGTTTCCGGCGCCGTGGTGGTTCCTAGATTAATTAGTGCAATGACGGCATAGGCTGCCGTAAGCGCGATGCAATAAAGCTTATCGCGCTTTGTGAAATGCAGCTTTGCGTCTACCGGCTTTGGAAGTTCATTGGATGGCAGGGGCCTTTCCGGCGTTTTTTCGCAGAATGCCGGATGCTTGTGCCGGCGGAGCAGAATATCACAGCAGGTATAGGTAAGGTAAGCAAATCCGCCGAGATTCAGCAAGGATCCTGCCGCAGTCACGATGTCATACGTCATTCCGCGCGCCTGCTGATGGTCTACGATTACAATCGCCATCAAGCTATTGAACAGAAGCGAGCAAGTCAGCCAGGCAAAGGAAATGAAGATGCGCCGATCCCCATAAGCGACAAAAGCAACCAAAAGCAACAGCAATGCCGGGAACAGATACCGTTCGTGCATATAGTGCCCCAGCATGAAGATTGCCGTAAGCAGGAAAGCAAGAGAGAGCGTCAGCGCATGCGGTTCCCGCTTGCGTCCCTTCAGATAAAGGAATGCCGAAAACGCAACGGACAGGCAGATCAGAATCGTCCCCCATGTTTTAAAAGAGAAAAGGAACGGCGTTTGGTTCACATCTGCCCAGTTGCCGCCAAGAAGCGCAAATAAGTTGAATGCCTCGATGCTTGCATAGGGGTATGAAGTGGCCGTACCGAGGAGCTTTTCGAGAAACCAAAGCGGTTCCTGCCCGCCGCGGAACGGGAGTGACAGCACAAAAAGCGCCGCTACAGCTGAAACCACAGCCGCCAAGGTACGCAAAAGGCCTTTCGAACCTTCATCTTTTCCATATGCAAAATACGCTGTGGCAAAAAGCGGCCCAGCCATCAGCGCCTGCGGCTTCACAAGGATCGCAGCTCCATATACAAGCCCGGCCAAAATCACTTTCTTTTTCAGGAACAACGCGACCACAGCGACCAAAAGAAGCGTAAGCACCTGATCGATCTGCCCCCAGCCGCCGGAGATAAAGGCCATCGCCGGGTTAAATGCCACAACCGCTGCAAGCACGAGCGGCAGGGTACCGCTCCCCTCAGCCTTGCCAAGGCTAGTCCCCCGTTTTGCAGCCATTTGGTAAACCAGATACGCCGCACCAAGGTCCGCGAGGATCGCGGGCATTTTCGTGAGCAGAACATAGCCTGCGCTGCCGTAGGTAAGCCCAAGCATTTTTGCGATGCTGCCCGTGAGCCAAAGGACATACATGTAGCCCGGCGGGTAATCCGCAAACATGCCGGAAGTGTAAAACGCGGCCGGACCGTTTTCCGCAAGCGCGTTCGACCACGCCATAAAACAGGAGATATCCGTAGGATGCCCATAAACCAGCAGGGAAAGTAACCCGCGCAAAAGGAATGCGCCAAGCAGGATACATGCAAGCGCAAAGCGCTCATGCAGTGCCGCACCCGTAAGCGTATCCGCACGCAGGATGAACCGCTGGTAGAAATAAAACATCAGGCAGGCCGCAAGGAACAATGCCGTGCAGGATTCTGCAAGATAGGGAATCTCGCCGTCCGCATACTCCCCGGCCGTTTCAGCTTCGGCGGATGCGGATGAAAAGTCCGCCGCATCACCCGAGAAATCCTCCAAAAATTCGACGGAAAAATCGTCAAACCAAGCGCTGCCCGAAGCCTCCGCACCGTAACCGCCGATGCGAGCGCACACGGTAAGTTCCGTCTGTTTCTTCCCTGTTTTGCCGACAAGCTCCAACGTCTGCCAGCCATTGGTTCCGTATACGCCTTCTGAAGCGGCAAGCGAACCCACGACCGAGACATTTGCTCCCGCGCCGCCTGCAACATCCTCCGTGCGCACACGGCATGTAAGCTTATAGTATGACTTGGCCTTTACCTCAATCGTCTGGCACAGGCGCACATCATTTCCGGCACTCCAAAGATATGCCGTTCCGCCGTCATCCTCTGAGCGCATGGCGTACCCTTCGGCAGGGGCGGTTTCCCATGCTTCGTAAAACCAGCCTTCCGGAAGTTCGGTGTTTTCAGCCGTTCGTTCAAATCCGCCGTTTATGGCAAGGTTGCCGCCTTCCTCGGCCATTGCTGCAGACCCGCACACGGTAAACGCTGCGGCAAGGATCACAGCAAAAAAAATCAAAAGCCTCTTTTTCATGTTTCCTCAATTTAAACATTGTAAGATTTCATGCTACTAGGATACCACATTTTGCAGATTTACCCACCCTTTGACACAAAAAATTCATTTCTTGTGTATTTCATATGCTATGCGCACGTATGGTTACAATGTAAATGCGCCGGGGATATGCGTGACCAAATTGTTTACAGCGTCTACCTCAAGCACATCGAAGCGGACGCAGGCGTCATAAAGGCTATATGCGGCGAGGTATGCCGCTGCAGCCTTTGCAATATTGCGCTGTTTTGCCGTCGTTACCGCCTCACGCCCCAAGCCGTAGGCCGAGGAGGCCGCGCGCGTCTTCACTTCTGCAAAGACGATTGTTTTCCCATCGCGCAGCACAAGATCAATCTCGCAGCGCAAAGCCCGATAGTTTTTTGCAAGCAAAGCAAAGCCGCGCTCCTGCATATAGCGCAAAGCCAGCGCTTCTCCCAGCGCGCCGAGCTCCCGCCGGTTCATGCGCCGCCTCCGAGGATGTTTTTGAGGAAGCTGCGCCGGTGCAGCGGGCAAGGGCCATACTTCCTGATGGCTGCAATGTGCTCCGCTGTACCATAGCCCTTGTTTTTTGCAAAGCCATAGTGCGGATACGCTTCATCCATGCGCCGCATGTATCCATCGCGCTCCACCTTTGCCACAATGGAAGCCGCAGCGATCAAATAAGACAGCGCATCGCCGTGAATGAGCGCATGCTGCTCCGCCGGAATGGCAAGGCCGCTCATCGCGTCCACCAGCACATGCGCACAAGGGCTGTCCATCGCCTCGTAGGCGCGTGCAAATGCGGTCTTTGTGGCCTCAAGGATATTCCTTCGGTCAATCTCCCGCTCATCCACCCAGCCGATCCCTACTGCAAGCGCAGTTTCCCGAATGATGGGAGCAAGCATCTCGCGCCGGCGTTCCGAAACCTTTTTTGAATCGTTCACAGATTCAATGAGCGGCGCAGGCGGCAGGATCACACAGGCCGCAACCACTGGGCCTGCAAGCGGGCCCCGGCCGGCCTCGTCCATCCCTGCCGGGAAAATCTCCTTTTCCCAGAATTTGCGTTCCATGCGCGTCAGCTCCTGGAGGCGTTCCCTCTCACTCCGCCGCGCCATTTTCCTTTTCCTCCGAAACGCTGTCGAGCGTAACGCGCGCGATTTTGCCCGCACGATATTCATCCAGAACAATGCGTGCCGCCCGCTCTGTATCCGCTTCGCCGCCCGAAAGCAGGAAGCTGCGGCTGCGGCTTACAGCAACAAGCAGTTCCTCGCCGCTCATACCGGATTGGGCCAATTTATAGCGTGCGCTCAGTTCATCCGGACAGAGCGCAGCCAATTCCGCAAGCAATGCGCCTGCAAGGCGCTCCACATCCATGATGTCGTCCTTAATGGAACCGATGAATGCAAGGTGCCTCGCAAGATATTCATCCTCAAGCTTTGGCCAAAGAAGGCCGGGCGTGTCCATCAGCTCAAGATAGGGCGAAATCTTCACCCATTGCTTTCCCTTTGTTACGCCGGGCTTGTCCCCAACCTGCGCACGGGAAGCGCCTGCGATGCGGTTGATAAACGTAGATTTCCCCACGTTTGGAATACCTACCACCATCGCGCGGACGACCTTTGCAACCCCCTTTTCCCGCATACGTTTCACTTTTTCGGACGCAGCGTTTTCGATCAGTTCCACCGCCGCTTTGCGTTTGGCAGAATTCGTGGCAAAAAAATCGATGGCGCTGATCCCATTTTCCCGATAGTGTTCCACCCACGCCTTTGTGGCCGCAGGCGAGGCCAGATCGCTTTTATTGAGCAGGATCACGCGCCGTTTTGCTGAAAACAAATCATCAAAATCGGGATTGCGCGTGGCGCGCGGCGCACGCGCATCAACGAGTTCAACCACCACGTCAATGAGCTTCAGGTTTTCAACGAGCATGCGGCGCGCCTTCGCCATATGCCCCGGATACCATTGTATGAGCATCTTTCCTCCGCAAGGTTTTATTTGCAGTTAAAATCCGGTTTTATTATAGCATATACCGGGACGCGCACGAAAGGGCGCTTTCGCCCGCTGCAGCCCGCCGAAAGGCCGCGGAGTTTGCGCGCGGCAAAAACGCGCTGCATTCCGGCGTTCAGTCAAACCATCCCTTCACGCTTGCAAAAATCCCTTCGAACCATTCGCCGATGCGTTCAAAAAAACCGCGTTCTTCCGTTTTTTCCGTGTCCGCAGGCACGTTTTCATCCTCGCCCGGCGTAGGGGAAGGCGCAATGGGGAGCTCCTCCTCTATGCCGTCTACCGACAGCACAAACTGCACCGCGCCATCCTCCGGTTCCCGCGTTGCAGAAAATGAGCTGTATGACTGTGATAAAGCGATCAGCGCGTCCTTTCGGGAAAGCGTAATGTCGATCTCAGCCGTTTCATCCACAATGCGCTGCATGCCATCGTTTGCCAACGAACGAAGCCCGCTTGCGATCTTCCCAATGCCGCTTGCAAGCGAATCTGCGCCCTCCGAAAGCGTTGCTCCGTTCTCCTGCAGCGCCGCTGCTCCATTCTCAAACTCACTGAGCCCTTCTTTTAACTGCCGCAGGCCGCCCGTAAGCGCATAAAGCCCATCCGTCACCTGCGAGGAGCCATCCGCGAGCTGATTCACGCCGCTGATCAGCGCTTCAAACTTTGCAATGATCTCCTGTGTATTGTTTGATTTCTGAATGATTTCCGATACTTTGGCCGCAATCTCCGCTTTTTGTTCGTCTGTAAGCTCCGGTTTAGGGACCGTTGCGCCCACAGGAATTACCGCATCCACAATCGCCTCGATTTCCTCCGGCGTTGCATCCGGCATCGCTGCCTCAAGCTGCGCACGAAGCCTGTCTCTCAGCTCTGCGTTGTATGCATCCAACGTTTTTTGTGCAGCCTCCACTGCCCAGGAAACCAAAAACGAATACAGCGCCTCGTCTACCTGGCCGCTTTCAATCGTATCCAAAGCCGCCTTGAGCTTATTCAACTCAGCGGCAAGAGATTCCAGCCCGCCTGTAATCTCACCAGAGCCTCCGGCAAGCTGGTCCGCGCCTTTGTAAAGTTCGGACACCCCATCCGTGAGCGCACCCGCTCCTTCCGCCGCTTGCGCTATGCCTTCCGCATAGGCCCTCACGCCCTCTGCATACGCTTCTGCTGCTTTGTCCAGCCTGCGCGCACCGCGGTAAAGCTGGCTTGCCGCGTCGTTGAGCTCGGTCAAAGCACGCATCAGTTCTTCCACATCTTCAATGCCGGAAAGGTCGTTTTGATCCACGATGCCTGTCATGCCGATGAACATCCCCCCATCGAAGTTGAAGTCCTTCACCGTGGCCTCGATGGTAAGTGTATCGCTGATCTTTTCGTTGTTCTCCTGCAGGCCGAGGCTTTCCTTCAGACCGGGCAGCAGAACGCAAAGCACCGTAACCTGGCCGGCCTGTACAGAGATTTTGGCGTTTTGTGCAGTAATTCCGGTGAAGCTTTCGTCCAGCGTCAGCATCCCTATGATGGAAAACGGCACATAAAGCTCCACCTGTTCCCCATCCACCTCATATGTGCGCTTCAGACGGTTTTCTGTGGCGATCTCAATGCGCACACGGCCGCTTTTTCCGGCAAGATCCTCGGGGGCAATCTGCTTCCCGTTCAGGAAGTAGGTAAAATGCACCATAAACGGCAGATCTTCCGCGTTTGCCGTGCCCTGATAGGAAACATCCTCGCCCGCAGCGGCAAACGTCACCGCATCGCCCGAAATAGCGGGAGGTTCATTTGTGGTGATCGCCTTGATGTCCGTAAGGCTGGTGTAATCCGTAACCGTCTCCCGCTTTTGATCATTTCCAAGGTATACGCTGGAAATCACGCTCTCGATGGTTCCGTTTGCGTCCGCCGTAACATATACAGTTTCTCCGCGGGAGGAGGCGGATGTATCTTCCTCTGCATATGCAATGCTCATTGCAATTGAAAACAGCAGCGAAACCACAAACACCGCCGCAATTGCAAGGCACAGGATTCTCGTAGTTTTCTTCATTGTCCTTTCACTCCTTTATTCCGCGCTCTTCAGGGATTCCACCATATCGATCGCGCGGACCTTTCTGCGCATCATCAGGTTCACACAAAGGGAAAACACCACTGTAAGCACGAACGAATATACAAAGCTCATCGCGTTTGCCGAACGCACGAACATAACCATATCTACCTCGCAGGTGCGAATGACAAAAGCATGCATGAATTTCCCGAGCACCAGCCCCGCAGCCGCGCCAATGGCCGCAAGCGCATTGTTTTCGCGAAACACATAATCGTACATTTCTTTATCGTAAAAGCCAAGCACGCGCAGCGTCGCAAGCTCGCGTTTGCGTTCCCCGAGGTTGATGTTCGTCAGGTTGAGCATCACAACGAACGTGAGAAGTGCGGAGCCCGCAATCAGCACGATCACGATGTAATCCAAAATGCTCAGGGAATCCATAATGGAATCGTAAATGCTCGTGAGTGTCATCACGGTATAAACGCGGCTGTCCGTCAGCAGCGCCTCCGAGATTGCGTCCATATCGCCTTCCGTCGCATTGTCGTCAAGGTTCACCATAAACGCATTATATTCCATTGGTTTTCCAAATACCTGCTCATAGTAAGCGGCGGTCATATACACGTAATGATAAACGTAATTGTCGGCGATGCCTGCCACCAACACGTCATAGGCCTGTGCGCCGGAATAGATGCGCAGCGTGTCGCCCGCATCCACACCGGTCAGTTCCGCAAGCTTTTTGGTGATAACCGCACCCCCGTCTGTCAGCGGCACTTCCGTTCCGCTGCTGTGCAGGCGGATTTTGTCCTCCATCTCAGCATACTCCCGCACGCCAAGCACATGCACGTTTCCGGTACGTGCATCGCCGCTTTCCGCATCGCATACCGTGTCGTAGCAAAACATCACCGAACGGAAGTGGGAAGCGGCTTCGCTGTCCGCCGCAAGGTTTTGCAGTTCCTCAAGCGGCATGCTGTCATACGTATACGCCTGAATGTCCATTTTCCAAATGTCGTTGAACTGGTATTCCGCAATGCCGAAGATGGAATCCTGAATGCCAAACCCCGTCACCAGCAGCGAGCAGCTTCCCGCGATCCCGATTACGCTCATGAAAAAACGTTTTTTATAGCGGAATATATTGCGCACGGTCACCTTCATGGTAAAATTGAGGCGTTTCCAGATAAAACCGGCGCGTTCGAGCAGAACACGTTTGCCGGCCTTGGGCGCCTTGGGGCGCATCAGTGTTGCCGGAACTTCCCGGAGCGCGGATGCCGATGCTGCAATGGTCGCAAGGCCGGTGCAGGCCATCGCCGCAATAATCGCAACGCTTGCAATATCCACACGATAGGGCGTTGCAAAGCTTGGCAGGCGGTACATGATCGAATATGCGGAGATGATTACATACGGCAGCAGCCAAAACCCGATTACCGCGCCAAGAAAGCCCCCGAGGACGCAGGCGCTGATGGAATAAACCACGTATTTCATCATGATTGCAGCCGTGCTGTACCCCAGCGCCTTGAGCGTGCCCATTTCGATGCGCTGTTCCTCCACCATGCGCGTCATGGTCGTAAGGCTTACAAGCGCTGCAACGATGAAAAAAATCACCGGGAACACATCGCCCACAGCGGCAATGCGCTCCGTGTTTTCGGAATAATCCGAATAACCGGGGTTAGAGGTGCGGTCCTGAATATACCATGTGCCGGAAGTCGTTTCCGCATAGGCTTCAATACGCGTGCTTACCGCATCGACCAGCGCTTCATACGCATCGGAAAAGGCCGAAATCCCTTCTTTGCCGCTGATTACAATGTCAGCCTCTGTATACACTGTGGAAAGCAGGCCGAGAATCGGCAGCTTTGTGCCGAGGCGCGTGAGCGCATTGCCGGAGGCATATGCAAACCCTGCGCAGTTCCCGTTTCCAATGGTGCTGAGGCCGCGTTCAAAAACGCTCACATATTTCGGGCTGTATACAAAGCCGACCACGCGCAGCGACGCTGTGCCGCCGCTTGTTTCAAAAGCCACATAATCGCCAAGAGCAATCCCTGCTTCTTCCTGCAGCTTCACATCCAGCGCCGTTTCCTTGTCCGAAACAGGCAAACGCCCTTCCTTGAGTTCGAGCGCGTTCATTTCATATTCCGGTGCGGGGTTGATGTCGTAGGAAGGGAGCATGTCGATGAGTTGTCCATATGCTTTCTTCTCCTGAATCGGCATGGAAAGCAGGCGCACGTTCTTTTCCTCATCGCCCCCCGTGCGCATCATTGCATCCACAAACAGCCCCGGCGAAACCGCTTCAACGCCCTCAATACCCCGCAGTGCCTCGATATCATCCGGCGTGAGCCCGGCGGTGGACATCACCGTAATATCCGAAAGGTTGCTTGCGTTAAACAGTGCATCGCCCGCATCTTTCATGTCCGGGCTGGTGGCGCGGATGCCGGCAAAGAAAGCGACCCCCAGCGCGCTGATTGCAAAAATAGAAAGATAGCGCGTACGCGTTTTCCAGATTTCAAAAAGCAGGTTTTTGACCAGAAGGCCCTTTTTCAGCATAGGATCACCATTCGATCTTTTCCACCGGAGTCGGAATTTGATTGATCTCCATGGAGGCGACCGTCCCGTTTTTCACATGCACGATTCGGTCTGCCATCGGCGCAATGGCGGAGTTATGGGTGATGATAATCACCGTCATGCCTGCCTTGCGGCAGGTGTCCTGCAGGAGCTTGAGCACCTGTTTTCCCGTTTGATAATCGAGCGCGCCGGTGGGCTCATCACACAGCATAAGCTTCGGGTTCTTTGCAAGCGCGCGTGCAATCGCTACGCGCTGCTGCTCCCCGCCGGAAAGCTGCGCCGGAAAATTGGAAAGCCGTTCGCCAAGCCCCACCTCCCGGAGAACCGTTTCTGCGGGGAGCGGCTCGCGGCAAATCTGCGCTGCAAGCTCAACGTTTTCAAGCGCCGTCAGGTTCTGCACCAAATTATAAAACTGGAACACGAAGCCAACCGTATCCCGCCGGTAACCGGTCAGCTTCTGCCGGTCATATGCTTCAATGTGCGCCCCATCCACGACAATCTCGCCCGAAGTGCAGCTGTCCATGCCGCCCAGAATGTTCAACAGCGTTGTTTTGCCTGCACCTGAGGGGCCAACAACTACGCAGAGCTCGCCCTTTTCCATTTCAAAATCCACGCCCGAAAGCGCTTTGATGGTAACTTCCCCCATATGGTAGGTTTTCGTTACATTTTTAAGCGATATATATGCCAAAACCCGTTTTCCTCCGGTTTCATCTTTCGCTTCAATCTTACCGCAAAACATAGCAAAACGCCAACCATTTCAGCGAATTTCAAATTCTTTTCACAAACGATTTATGATATACTGAAGTAAACCGTTTTTCCGGCAAAAAGCCGTTAAGGAGATCTGCCATGCATCGTGCCGCCCGCCGCCTCGCCGCGCATGCCGCTGCGCACTTCGCAGTGGACTTTTCCTGTTTCTTTGCCCTGTGGGTTTCCACTCTGCGCGGAGAAAACGCGGCCTTCATGGTGCTCTTTTATAACGCGCTGGCCTTTGCTCTGCAGGCGCCGCTCGGGGCGCTCTGTGACCGGCTGGATGATGCGCGCCCCTTTACCGTGCTCGGGTGCGGGCTGGTTGCCTGGGGCGTGCTGGCTTGCGCGTTTCCTTTACCCTCCGTGATCCTGCTCGGGTTGGGCAACGCGTTGTTCCATGTAGGCGGTGCGGTAACTTCCCTGCGCCACTGTCCGGGCGATGCGTTTTCCGCAGGTGCGTATGTCGCCCCCGGTGCGCTCGGAGTTGCGCTCGGCACGCCTTGCGGGAAGGGGATGCTCATTTCCCCGTTTTCTGCCGTGTTCCTTCTTGTTGCCTGCATCGGCTTCATCTGGTTCTGCGGTATGGGCGCACCCCGCGCTTGCGTTCCAAATCGCACCCCATCGCCCATGGAACACCTCGGCGCTGCCGCAATCATGCTTTGTCTTGTTTCTATCGGCATTCGCTCCTTCGCAGGTTTTACTGTTATAACGCTTTCAGGCGCCCCTGTTTTTGTGCTTCTTGGCGCTTTTGCATCCTGCCTGGGCAAATTTTCCGGCGGCATCTTCGCGAAAAGGATTCCCTGGCGCGTCATCGGCCTGCTCGGCGTGGGGCTTGGAGGGCTGATGATGGCTTTTTTCCCCGCTTCCTATGCAACCTACGCAGGCGTATTTCTGTTCAACCTTGCGATGCCGCTCACCCTTTCGGCTGTGATGGCTGCCATGCCTGAAACCATGGGATTTGGTTTCGGCCTTACAACGCTTTTCCTGTTCCTTGGCTGCGCGCCGCTTTACGCCCTGCCGGACAACTATAAAGCCCCCGTACCGGTATTGCTTGCATCCACGCTCGGCGCGGCATTCCTGCTGTTTTTCGCGCTGCACGAAAAACAGGTGCAACCGCAGGAAGCCGAGCTGCGTTTAAATGATAAATAGCAATTTAATTTGAAGATGTTTCCAAAGGAGAAGCCTGTCATGCCATTTTCCATTGCACTGGATGTTGCCGCACCGCGTTTGATTTTCCTCTTTGGCATATTGCCGGTTCTGCTCGGCATAGCCGTTGTGGCGCTCGCGGTCTATTTCATCCTGCGTGCCGCCAAAAAGAAGCGCAAATAATTTTGATTTTCAGGAGGTTTATGTCATCATGTATCCCGTTTTACTCGACATCGCAGAGCCTGACCCTATTCTGGAATCCGCTGGAGGCGGTTCCCTGTTCGGCATATTCCTCGGCATTGCAGTGGTCGTCCTCGTTGTGCTTGTCGTCATCCAAGCCATAATGAAACGCCGCAAGAAATAAAGGCGCATGCTTCGGGAAGCAGCACTCACGCTCGGATACTATGCCGTGCCGCTCATTCTCACGATTCTGATTGAATCGGGCGCGGCTTATTTGTGTGGGCTAAAAAAAGAGGAACAGCATGCGCTGCTCCTCTGCAACCTTTTGACCAACCCGTTTTTGAACCTGATCCTTTATGCGAAGCACTATGCCACGGGGACGGGCGTCTCCCTCCCGGCAGTATTGCTCTTGGAAGCCGCCGTTGTTTTGGGGGAAGGGTTCCTGCTTCGGCAGCTCTGCGGGAAGCAGCGCCGTTATTTCGCGCTCTCCCTGTTGTTCAACACACTTTCTTACGGGACAGGGCTGCTGCTCGCGGAAATGCTGTTCTGACTGCTCAGCCGATGCGTATGCCGATGATTTTTTGTCCTTCTCCGCTGCCGCCCGAGCCGCGCGTTCCGGCTACAAGCATGTTGTTGAATACCGCAGGCGTTGCGTCAACACGGGAACCAAGGTCTACCTCCGTGAGCACCTCGCCCGTGCGCGGATTGTGCATGCGTATGATCCCGTTGCGGTCGCACTGGATCAGATACGCGGTTTCCGCCGCATCATAAATTACGACCGGTGCACTCCAGTAATCCGCCGCCTGTTCATACGTCCACACCACTTCGCCCGTTGCTTTGTCGTATGCTACAATGCGGCCGCCGTTCACAGCCTCCCCGTTCACCATGACCGGAACGGACGCAGCGTTATAAATCACAAGGTCGCTGATGGAGCCATGCCCCACATGCGGCGTTGAAAGTGTTCCGCCGTTTGTGGTGCTGCTGCCGGTGGAGGCATCCCACGACTTTTCCCATACGGTTTCGCCCGTGACAGCGTTAATCTTTCTGTGCCAGCTCTTTCCAAATCCGTTCTCCGCGCCGCTCTGCGTATTCACGGCATTTGCAGTGTAAAGATAGAGTGTGCCGGCCTCATAATCCTCCTCCAAAACAACGCCTGCATCCCCATCATCCGTCAAATCCTTCACATACATTGTCTTGAGCGTGTTCAGATCAACGCATTGCAAATAGCCGCCGTTATCCGTAAAGAACGCATAGTTCTTCCAGAATGCAGGCGAGCTTTCAATCCCCCACTGGCGGTTTGAGTCTGATGTGCCGTATCCGTTTGCCGTGTAGCGGTATTTGGCAAGCGGGTCCGGATTCACGGAAACCGTACCGTTCACGCGGTCGAATACGCTGTTGAGCTTCACGCTGTAAAGCAGGCCGTTTTCGCCCGCAGCGATAAGCGTATCGGTTTGCGCATCCACCATAGCGGAGGAATCGTATGCCTGCCACTCACGCGGCGAAAACGGGTCGCGCCCGCCAAAGGACCAGAGCACTTTATTCTCGATCAATGAAACCCCCCGGAACCAGGCGCCGCGCGTACCTTCTTCACTTGTGCTCGGAATCCCCTGGCCAGTATACAGGAGCGGATATCCACGCGGGTCAAGCGTTGCGGTTCCCTTCGTCACAACGCCGAGGGCAATGGGATCCCGCGTAGCCTTTCCGGTTGAAAGCTCGAGGAAATAAATGTTGCCGTCCATCGCCGGATAAATGACCTCAGTAAAACCGTCCTTGGTTTTGAATTCATCATAAATGCCGAGGAGCGGGCGAACATCGTCCTCCCATTGCACGATGAGCGGCATGCCTGTCCAACCCACGCCCGCCCATGTACCGTCTTCGCCGCAATCAAGCGCGCCGATGCTTTTGTCCCACACGCGCGTGAGCGTTTTGTTCACGACGGTTTGTGATCCATAGGTAAAGGAATCGCGGTAATTGCTGCCGCCATAGGTCGTAATGCCGCGCACGGCACTGTACTCGCTCCCTTTTCCGAACGAAATGGGGGCTTCGCGGCTGAAGGAATCAGTTTCATCCCGGTTGTACATCAATGCCGTCTTAAAGCCGGCTTCCGCAAGCGTTTCGCCGGAGGATGGCGCAACCGTAAGCCCTTCCGGGAGCTGCGGGACGGGCGTAGGGGTGGGTTCCGGGGTGAATGTCGGCAAAACAGGCGGCGTTGGACTTTCTTCCGGCGTGCCACCCGGAGAGAAATCGCCGGAAAAAACGCGAATCAGCAGGAGCGTAAGGCCTGTGATTACGGCAAGAAAAATGATGAGTACAACGATCCTTCGGACCATGTATTTGCGCCGCCGCACGGCTGCACGGCTTTTCCTTCGGGTTTGTTTCCGTCTTGCCATACTCCCCTCCTTGTTGTTTTCATGCCGCCCGTTCGCCGAAAGGGCTCTCATGCCGTTATGGTTCCTCCGTCGCAACGGCGTCCGGCTCCGCATCATCTTCTTCGTTTTCATTCTCCGGTTCAGGAATCTCCGAAGCATCCGCCACAAAGGTCACGCTTCCGTTGCCAACCTCAAAGCGGAGTTCCGGCGTACAGCTTCCAACAAAATAAACATCCTCCTCCTGTTCAAACAGGAACACGCCCACTCCCTTGCCTCCGCCAACTGCTTCAAGCGCTGCAACGCCTTCAACAGAAAGGTCATGGATTTCAGCCCCATGGTATTCGCCGTTGTTGGTTACATGCAGCGTCGCACCGTTGCGCATTACAAGGGTTCCTTCGCACTTGAGCGCATTGTAGTTTTCATCGGTCGTTGCAATCAGCGTGGTGGCTTCATCTAAAAGCAGATCATCCCCCGCGATGCTGATCGCCCCGAGCGCGCCGTTTGCAACGATTTCGCTTCCCTGCAGGAGGGAGAGCCCCTTCGCCTTCACACCGCAGCCGACGTTGCTGGAAAGCTGAAGTTTGCTGTTTTGCGCAACGGTAAGATCCCCTACGCCCGTGATGCAATGCGCAACGCTGTTAATCGAAAAAGTCCCGCCGATTGCCGCATCTCCAAGGCATCCGATCGCATTGCGCCCGCCTATAAGGCTAACGTCTTCCAACCTGAGCGTACAACCGTCTTCCAAGCGAATCACGCAATCTCCGTTGCCCGTGATGCTGAATCCGTTTCCACGGATCGTGATGCTGCCGCGGGTTTGCGTGATGCTCAGAATGTCTCCGCCAAGGTCAATTGACGCGCCGAGTGTAGCGGTATCGGACTGGCCGTTTTCGATGAAATCCATCAGTTCTGCCGTCGTATAAATTCCATCTCCGCCTACCGGATCGCTCAGATCCACATGCTGCTCCTCTGGTTCATTGCCGGAACAGGCGGCCATGAACGCCATGCAGGCCACAAAAATATAAAACAAAAGCCGTCGCTTCATACGTTTCAAAATCCTTTTCCAGTATTTTCTTAATAGTGTACCACAGGAACCGCATTTCTTGCAAAACGGGCGGACGCATTGGCTCCTAAGGCCGGGCAAAGCGTTCCATAACATGTTCCGCGGTACGCATGCCGTCCACAGCCGCGCTCACAATCCCGCCCGCATACCCCGCGCCTTCGCCCGCAGGATAAAAACCAGACAGGCCCGGAGCTTCCCCATTTTCGTTTCTTACGATGCGCACAGGCGCGCTCGTTCTGCTTTCCACTGCGGTGATGACAGCATCCGCCATGTCAAAGCCTTTCAGCCGGCGGCCAAAAGCAAGGATACCATCCCGCACGCCAGCAGCCATAAAGCCGGGAAGGCATGCCGCAACATCCGTGGCACGCACGCCGGGCGCATAGGTCGGGCGAACGGCTCCAAAGCCGCTGGATGGGCGCCCTGCGAGATAATCTCCAACCTGCGACGCAGGGGCGATAAAGCCGCCGCCCCCCAGGCGGAACGCCTCCCGTTCCAATGCCTCGCGAAATCGGAGGCCGGCAAGCGGATCGGCTACGCCATAATCACGTGCATCGACCTGCACCACAACCGCAGCGTTAGAGTTTTCACCATCCCGCGCATAGCAGCTCATACCGTTTGTGACGACTCCACCCTGTTCGGACGCGCACGCAACCACAGACCCGCCGGGGCACATACAGAAGGTGTATACCCCGCGCCCACCGCTTTGGTCTGCAAGGTGATATTCTGCTGCGCCAAGGCGTGGATGCCCTGCAAAGGCTCCAAATTGGCTCCGGTCAATCAACTCTCGCGGATGCTCAATCCGCACGCCCGCAGAAAAAGGCTTTGCCTGCATCAGAAGGCCGCTTTCCGCAAGCATGCGATAGGTATCGGAAGCGCCATGACCGGTTGCCAAAATACACGCCGCACAAGGGATTCTCTCACGTCCGGCAGCGCTTTGTGCATACACTGCGGACAAAGCGTCCCCGTTCCTTTCAAAGCCGACCAAATGCGTTTGAAACCGCACCTCACCGCCCATGCGCAGAATCCCAAGGCGCAGGTTTTTGACGACCTGCATCAACTTATCCGTCCCGATATGCGGCTTGGCCATGGTTTTTATTTCCTCCGGCGCGCCATGCTCCGCGAAGATCGAAACCACTTCCTGTGCGCGCGAATCCTTGATTCGCGTGGTAAGCTTCCCATCGGAAAACGTGCCCGCACCGCCTTCCCCGAAAACCGCGTTGCTCGCTTCGTCAAGAACGCCAGTCTTCCAAAACCGCGCGACATCCGTTTTCCGCGCATCGACTTCCCTGCCCCGTTCCAGCACAAGCGGGCGGTATCCGTTTTTGGCAAGCTGATAGGCCGCAAAAAGCCCTGCCGGCCCAAGTCCCACCACAACGATGGGCGCCTTGAGCGGCTCAGAGCCAAAGGAAAGCTGGCGTGGAGACTCCTCCGGTGCACGTGCAATGCGAATACCGGAACGGCGCAGCACGCGTGCCTCGTCCTTCTCGGACAGGCCAACGGTTACCGTATAGGTAAAGCAGATGTCTTCCTTTTTGCGCGCATCCAAAGAAATACGATTTACGCGCAGCGTATGGATCGCGCTTCCGGGCATAGCAAGAGCCCTCGCCGCAAATTCCTTGAGCGAGGACTCCTCCGCGGTAAGCGGCAGTTTCAGTTCGGACAAAATCAACGCCATACATGTTCCTTATTCGATGGTGACCTGTATGGTCTCATCGGTTGTAAATTCATATTGCAGATCTGATGGCACATCCTCTCCATCAATCTGGAGCGCGAGCTTTACATCATGCGTGCCTACGGCAAGCCCCGTCACATCAGCATAAACCTTCACATCGCCGCGGGTAATGCCCGCCAACAGGCTGACCCGGCCGCTGAAAGTAACATTGGCAAGTTCCTGACTCAGCGTAGCCGTCTGCTTCCGCGCGAGCCCAACAATCTCGATTGGAAGTTCCGTAAGCTCAAGCACGGCTGTTTTTTCGCGGATCGTGACCTGCAGGTTCACGGAATCGGCTCCAATGATGCGTACTCCCTCCGGCACATTGATTGCAAGCTCCTGCTGAATGCTTTCCGTGCATCCGGCCACATCCACCGGTTCAAGCGAAAGGGATCCAATTTTTTGAATCACATCCGCGTCGCCTACAATGCGAACGAGGGTGCTTTCCAATGAAGTTCCGTAACTCGCAATTTCAAAGTTTTCCGGAAGCTCCTCCCGGCCGATAATCGCGCCATCCACATCGATCGGCACCAGTTTGCTCGGCAGAATCTCCTGTTTTGCCACCACAGCCGGCATCCCGCCGAAGAGAACCGATGGCTCTACCACGTTGCCTTCCTTGTCATAAAGCGCAAGCATAATGGATTGGTTCAGGCTCTCCGTGCGGTTCGTAAGATCAATTGTGCCAACCGCTTTTACAATTTTCGCCAAATCGGTTCCCGGTCCTTCCAAAAGAACCGTCGCGCTGTCCAGCTGCACATCGCCCGCCCAATATCCTTCCGGCAACTCGCCTTCCTCGTGAATCTCAATCGGTATGTTGCGCGTCGTAAGCGTATCGATTTCCACCTCGATCTGGCTGGGAGAAACGGAAACCACATCCCCGGAGGATGATTTTGCATGAATCCGGACGGTATGCTTGCCCGTGGAGGTGATTCTGCTCAGATTGATGGAGGCGGTAATATCATCCGCTGAAAGATCTGCATAGGAAGTAAGCTCCGTCCTTACGCGCACGGAAACATCTTCCAAAAGCGCAGCGCGATCCCCGCGAAGCGTGAGTTTGCGCGTGGTTAAGTCTGCTTCGCCCTCAATGCTGACAGTAACATCCGTCACAGTCTTTACGCGGGGAGGGTTCTGCGTCATCAGCACATATCCCCAAAGGAGGATTGCAAACATGAGCGAAATCACCTTGATCGCAATGTTTTTTGTAAAAAAGTTTTTCAAGCCCTGCTTGAGCATTTCCCAAAAGCGGCTTTTCTTTATGTTATTTTTCATGTTTCGTCCTCCGCTTGAAAATGTTCAACGTGCCGGCAGCTTCTTTTCCTACAAAGATGGATTCCAGAAGATCATGCAGCGCCTTTTGGTCGATATAGCGCACCAGCTTTCCTTCCCGCGCGAAGGAGATGACGCCCGTTTCCTCGGAAACCACGATGGTTACGCTGTCCGACACGGAGGAAATCCCGAGCGCTGCGCGGTGGCGCGTGCCAAGCTCGCGCGCAACGGCGATGTCCTCCGCCAACGGCAGGAAGCAGGCGGCAGCCACAATTGCGCCGTCTCGGATAATTACCGCACCGTCATGCAGCGGCGTATTGGGTTCAAAGATGTTTTCAATCAGCGGTGCGGAGATGATGCCGTCAATGCGCGTTCCGGTTGCAACGATATCCCCAAGGCCCGTCCGCTGTTCGATGACGATCAGCGCGCCAACCCGGCGTTTTGCAAGGCTCATGATCGCAAGCTGCATCTCGCTTACGATCTCATTTTCTTCCGGCTTAAAGTTTTGGAGCAGGCCATTGTTGAAAATCTTTCCCCGGCCGATGTGTTCGAGCGCGCGCCGAAGTTCAGGCTGAAACAGCACGGCGAGCACGACGATTCCGGATGCCAGCACGGAATTGAGCACCCAGCTGAGCGTTTGGAGCTGCAGCGTTTCGCTGATAATCGCGGCAACAAAAAGAAAAGCGATCCCTTTGAGCAGTTGAAACGCTCTCGTTTCCTTTGTTAGAATAATCAACTTATACAGAAAGAATGCGATGATGGCAATATCAACAAAATCCTCTAAACGGATCTGCGTAAAGCCGCTTGTAATCGCTTTTACCAGCACGTCAAAAGACAAAGCGCTTTATCTCCTTTCGTGTTTCATGCACACCACATTATTATACAATATCCATTCTCAAAAAAGGAACAGCCACGCACACAGTTTACCAAATTTTCATTTATGTGCTTTTATTTGTTTTTATCGGGTCCGGTTTCCGTTTTTTTCGATTTGTTTTAGGATTCCCTCCAGGGTTTCTATATCCATGCGAAGGTTTTCATATTCAATACTCATTTCACAAAGCCCCGGATCGTTAAGCCGGCCGGTTCGTTCAAATTGACGTCCGCCTTCGATTGCAAGTTCATCCTCCATCAGCATTGCTTTGCGTTTTAATTCATCAAGTACTTCTGCCGTAACTGCCTGTTCCCCATATGAATGTTGCATATATTCGGTCTCCTCCCGTGGCGTATCCCCTTGTTCCCCCGCATCTGCCATCGGCCGCAAACCGATGGTAAGTTTATTGTAGCATATCCGCCGCGCTTAGGAAACAGGGTTTTTGGGGCATGGCGCACTTAATTCCCTTGCGGTTCATCTGAAAAAATGCTATTCTTGTTTTGTAAAATAAAAAGGAGGGCAGCATCATGCCCATAGTAATCGATCGGTTTGACGGTGATTATGCCGTATGCGAAACCGGCTCCGGCTGCGAACCCGTTTATGTGCCGCGCATCCGTCTTCCGGCTTTCGCATCGGAGGGAGATGCTCTTGTTCTCTCCGAAGATGGCGTTTATACGATTGACGCTGCATGCACAGCAACGCTGCGCAAGGAAGCGCAGCGCCGTCTTGCCGCGCTTCTTCACACCGAAAAGGGATAGTTCTCCGGCATCACAAAAAGCAAATTGCAAGTGTGCCGCCCGCAAGCAGGCAGAGCACAGCAGCGCCGATTGCATCGGGCAGGCGGGCGCATTTGATGCAATAAACAAGATAAGCCACGCAATAGGCGATCCCCGCTGCACAAAGCAGGATGATGGTTGTCATCTTCTTCTTTCTCCTTTCGTTGCCTACTCTATGTGGGAAGAAATAATTCTATCGTTCAGTTTAACGGTTACCCCAAACTCAGCAGTCATATTTTTATATTTTTCCTTCCATGCATAATCCCTCCAGGCTTCAACGCTTGAAAACTGCATGCATGCATATCTGCCAAAGCGCATCGCGTCGGAATTAAGCAATTTACATTGTTCAAAAACGCGGTTTAATTCCATTACGATATAGTTTTCCAACTGGCCTTTCAGCTCGCTGTCCCACCGCGCCTCGGCATTGCCGCTGGTATCAAGTTCAATTTCAGCGAACAGCGTAAGCGTTACTACGGCATGCGGCGCTTCCCCCAGGCTCATTTGCACATGAGGGCTCACCGTTTCTTTAATCAAAAATGCGATCGTTCCTTCCTCATCGCTTATACTAAGGTGGCCATTCCGGAATTGTCCCATTGCAAGCAGAAGAATCTCGGTATCTTCGTCGTCTAAAAGCCCGGCAAGCCGGTTTCCATCAAACACTGCGCTTCCATGAATGTAAGAGCGCAGCCCGCCTGAGCGCTTCACGCCATCCGTCGTGTCCTTATCGTTTGTTTCCGTTTCACCCTGCATTTGTTGCTTTTCGCCATCCGATTCGGTGGGGATGCTCCGGTCCAGCCGGCCCACTGGAATCGCCACATCAAACCGGCCGCTTCCAACCGCCTCCTGATATGTTGTAAAGTTTGTCATCGGAACCATACCTTCCTGCTGATACATCCGGAAAAGGTTGTATTGCCTTTTTGCAACGTTTGGGATATCCGCAGATGTAAGCCCTTCGAAATATTCCGCGCATGTGCCGCGAACGATTACCAGTTTCACGGATTGCCGCAGGTTCAGTGCGTTAAACGAGATGCTTAGGAATTCATCCATCCGCGAAGAAGAAGCGATTTGGTCGGAAAGCAGAATAAAATTTGTACGTGTAAAGTTTAATTCAAATGGTATCCCCACATGCGCGACCATGATCGCATCAAAAAGATTGTCTCCTTCGGCAGTAACGATGTAAGAACCTGCTCCTGTTTGCGCTTCCTGTGAGTCCCCTTCCTTTTGCAGAAGGAATGAAATATTGTATTTTTTTTGTTCTCCCTGATCCACCCCAATGGTGAGGACATAGCCGTATTCATCCAGCGAAGTCGCTTCCAGACAGCCGCAGCAAAGCGGCGCCAGTACGAGCGTGAACATCAGGAGCGCCCTTGTTCTATGCTTTCTCATCGGTTTGACCTTTCTTCTTTAAAAAATGCGATTTGACCAGCGCAACCGCTGCCGCAGCCGTAAACGGTATCACAAGGAGCCATGATCCATATTGCCGAACCACTTGAAACGCTTGAAGCTGCTTCATATGTTCTACCGTCAGGCAGCAAAGCAGTATTATTCCGGCCGCAATTACCGCAGGGCGTACATCGTACCGGCTCCAGCGGCGGCAGAACACGAAGCCCGCCCCGTATAAATAATATGCTCCCGCAATCAGCGCACCGATTAACCATAGGAAGAGCAGCATTTTATCCAACCGGAAGAAATAGCTTTCCTGAATCAGCTTTAAGTTCAACCTGTAAAGCGGCACAAACATATTTTGCAGTTCTGTATAAGTAAACGTCATTCCAATTGCAATTTGAGCGGCCGCGACAAGCCCGATACTAATGACCGCTCCAATTACCCCTGCTTTTTTTGCGCTTTGCACACCCTGCATGCCCTGCGCCATACACAGCAGCGCAAGCATGGCGGGTATTGTTGCAAACGTTCCTGTAAATGCATCTGCGGCGATTGTATCCCAGTGGTTGAGCGGCAACGGAAAAAGCCGATAGGCTTCATAGCCGTCTATGGGAAACAGGAGGCTAAACAGCAGGCATACTCCAAGAATCACGCCAAAGCATTTTGCGATCCGCGCAATACACTCAAATCCATGGAAAGCAATATATATAACGACAGGCACAATCCACAAAATCACAGGGAACAGCGTTGCCTTCATAAAAACCAAAGCATGCACCATTGTTGTAAACCGTGAAACGAGAAAGTGTGCATTTGCGAACAAAAGCACGCAAATGAGCGCTGAAAGTATGTTCCCCACAAATTTTCCGAAAGCAAAATCCATCAGTGCAAGCAGGTCTTTCTGCCCGGAGGCACGCATTGCGCCCGCAAGGAGCAGGAACAGCACAAGAGCAAGGAAAATTGCCCCCGGGAAAGAAACATAAGTCCCGTTTCCGTATTGATATGCCTCCGCAATATCCAAAACGAAAAGCGCGCTTGACACCAGAGCGATTCCAATCAGGTTCGCCCCCTCCTGCTTTCCGACCCTTCCCTGACAAAGCTTCATAGCGTTTCCTCCTGTGTGTTCATAATGTCCTCCGCCTGCTGATGCATCGTAAGGCGCCCGCGCAATATCATCGGCTTCTGAGAATGCGCTTTCGGTGAAAACGGCGCGAGGAACGGCACGCCATATGATTTCAGAGACGCCATCCATGCCAAAAAAACGGTCATCAGACATATTACGCCAAGCAGGCCGCCAATCCATGCGGCAATGGTGAGCGTCAGCCGGAAAAATGCCGCCGCCAGCTGCGTTGAATAATCCGGAATGCAGAAATTCCCGAGCCCGGTAAGCGCCACAACGATGAGGACTACAGAGCTCACCAGATTTGCGGCAACAGCCGCTTGCCCCAAAATCAGGCCGCCGATAATGCCGATTGCCTGGCCTATGTTGCCGGGCACACGCATGCCTGCCTCACGGATAAGCTGAAACACAACAAGAAGGAAAATCATCTCCGCCCCGATGGGTGCAAATACCATCTTTCGCGAAGCGATCACGGTGGTGAGCACTTCTGTGGAAAGCAAGCCCTGATGGTACAGCGCAAGGGCCAGAAAGAATGCCGGCAGCAAGATGGAAATCATAGCTCCGATATACCGCACAATGCGGATTGTTGAGCCCTGCGGGCGGCGCATATAAACGTCTTCCGGGCTTGTCATAAGCGTGAAAAGCGTTGCAGGCATCACGCTTGCAAATGGGCTTCCGTCCAGCAGCACAACCACGTGTCCCTGCATCAGCAGCGCCGCCGATCTGTCCGGCCGTTCCGTTTGCAGCACCTGCGGAAACGGCGACAGGGAATGTTCTTCCGTGAGTTGTTCCAGCACGCCCATTCCGATTACTGTGCGGGTATCAATTTGTGCGAGCCTGCGCTTCACCTCTTCCACCAGCGTTATATTCGTGATGCCCTCCCGGTACAAGATGGCGATCCGGATTCCGTTGTCGCCCCCCGCGCCCCGCATTTCGCATACAAGATCCTCCGTATGAAGAATGCGGCGCAGCAGCGTGATGTTTGTGCGCAGATTTTCCACAAAGGCTTCCTGTGGCCCATGCACCACCTTTTCTGCCTGTGGTTCCGTTACGCTGCGATGTTCAAACCCGCGCGTATCCATCAATACGGCCTGCCCGCAGGTTTCAATGAATACAGCCGACCGGCCCTCCATGACGGCCTGCTTCACATCCGCCCACGCTTCCGTTGTTTCAGCCTCGCCCATTGTAAATACGTTTTCCATCGTATAACGTGCAAGATCCCCGCGCGCATGATCCAGGCAACCCGGGCGCATTCCATCACGCAAAATAAAATCGCTTACCTGATCCGTGTCGGCCATCCCATTCAGATATGCAAGAAACGCGGGGATCTTCCCACCGAGCGTAAATGGCCGAAGGATCAAATCAGGATTGATATCAGCTCGAAACGAAATCCGCAGGCGTTCCTCGTTTTCTGCAAGTGATTTGCAGACTTTCCGCGTATCCTCCTGTTCCGGCAAAGGCGCTTCTTCGCGTGCGTCGCCCCAGAATTCTGGTATCCCACGCTCTGTTTCCAGAAGCTCAAACTCGCCATCCTGCCGGCCAAAGCGAAAAAAGCGTATGATTTGGTCTAACATAATTAAACTCCTCCCCGCGCCCCCTTTACGGTCGGCCTAGGATAAAGGATTTGCAATTACGAGCCAAATATACCGCTATTTTCCACGGCGGCTTTCCGTATATGCGGGAAAAGCTAGAACACAGCGCAGGATGTACAGGAGGTGGGAACATGGAAAAGAGCAGAAACACCGATGGGATCGAATTGACCGAAGGAACGTTTTGGCTGCGTCAAACGACCGCATCCGCAACGGAATGCACCGGCCTCACGCCCTCAGCGGTATTGGACGACGATGAATCGTATGCCTATGGCGCGCTGTACGCCATCCATCCCCCGCAGGCGCCCCGCGAATAGCGGAAACGAAGATCCCCCGGGAAAACCGGGGGATCTTCGTTTTGCGTCACAGAAATCAGTCTGCCCGCCCTGCCTTATATGCCTCATAAACACACGCCTGATGGCGCGGGCACTCCTTGCTGGTCTCATGCACCTTGGACCCTTTCAGGTGGATGCAAAAATGCCCGTCAAACCCATTGGAAGGCGTTGGGTTCACCATATGCGGCATAGTATGCATGCTCGCGGCAACGGTCTTTCCGTTGTACGTAATCCAGATGGGCCGGCGGTTCCATGAAAACCCCTCAAGGCTCTTCATAATCCCCGTATCATACGTAGTGATGGGTTCGCTGTCCGCATGATACCAACCGCCGAAACGGCGCGCGCGGAAACTTTTCCCGGTGCGTACATCCGTCACGGTAAACTTTGCGCCCTTGTGCAGCCAGTCTGATCCGCCTTTAAACCAATCCAGCAAAACAACCGTACCCTTCAGCTTGTAAAAGTCCGCATTCGCTTTCTCAATTTTGTTTCCGCTGTCATAAATGGAATTGAGCGTTTCGGCGCCCGCGATGCCGTCCGCCGAAAGCCCGCAGGCTTGCTGAAACTCCAACACGGCTTTACGTGTTTCGGAAGAAAAAATACTGGTAATATTAGCCTTGCCCAAAAAACCGCGGTCGTACAGCGCATTTTGCAGCTTCTTCACCTCTTCCCCCTCCATACCCTGCTTCAACATACCGATGGACGCCGTGTTGGAGGAAGTGATTTCAAGGTAGGTTCGATGCACATATCCAGTCTGGTCGTTTGCCGCGGCATAGAACCATTCCCCGTCGATAAGCGCCTTCACTTTGACACCCTGCCCGGCCGAAAGCTGCGCAACGATGTATGAGTTCTCCGAAGGACCGCCGCGCAAAGCCGCGCCGTCGCTCTTCACATATGCGCCCCGGCTGCCAGTGGAATTGACGAATAGATAATCCTGCCGGATGTATCCCACCGTTCCGTTGTACAGTACGCGGTACCAGGTTCCGTCTTTGCCCAAAACCTCAACCGTCGTACCGCCTGGAACTTCGCCTAAGATTTCGGAATCCGTATTGGGAGCCTCGCGCAAATTTACCTTGTCTGCGGTCACCTGCCCCATTTCGCGTTCTTCAGTTTCGGCAAAGGCCGCCGTTTGTCCTGCAGGAAGTGCCAGCAAGGCCAACAATAAAGCCATAGCCCTGAGTGCAATCGTCTTCAACTTCACCTTCAAGCCTCCTTAATTTCGTTTAACATGCTGCCAAGGCGCGTAACATCCTCTTCCAGCAGCGGCAGCAAGGATCGGTTGTAAATCACGCTCGCAGGATGATAGAGCGGGAATACGCAAAGCGGCATACCGTCAATCATGAATTTAAGCATCCGTCCGTGCACAGACCCGATTGGCAGCGTTTCCCGGCCGCCCAGCAAGCACAGAGCCTTGAGCGGCGTGTTGCCAAGCGTTGCAACAACGCTCGGATTCACAAGCCGAAGCTCGTCTTTTAATGTCGGAAGCCCCTCGGCCAGCTCCGTCGGAGAAGGCGGCCGGTTGGAGATGCTCTGCGCTTTCACGTTCGTTGGCCGGAATTTGACGGCGTTGGTCACATACACGCAAGTGCGTGTGATCCCCGCGAGCGCAAGCAGCATATTCAGGTTTTTCCCGGCTTTCCCCACAAACGGGCGGCCGAGCCGCGTTTCTTCTGCGCCGGGCGCCTCCCCAAGCAGCATCAAACGCGGATGGAGCGGTCCTTCGCCAAAAACCGGAGCTTCATATTCGCCCGTGCGGCCCCGAGAGGCCGCCGCGTGAAGGCGCGCGCGTTCAGCAGCATAAAGCGCAGAAAGCTTTTCTTCCATTCACAGGAACCGCCTTTATGGAATTGCCGTCACCGGCGGGTTTTCCGCATAGATGACGTCAAAAGTATAGCGCAGGCGTTCATAATATGTTTCCGCCTGCTGGTACAGGTTGGCGTTAAGATACGCGGCAAGCGTATCCGAAAGCGAAACCAAATTGTTCCGGTCCGTTTCGGAAAGGTTTTGTGCAGCGGAAAGGTATGCTTCCACATCGCTGATCAGAGCGTTTGCGGCGGCAATCAGGCTCGCGTTGTTTCCGCCGATGCTGATTCCGGTTCCACCGCCATTTCCCCATCCGGCATACGAATGCAGCGGGCACGTGGTTGTTGAAGCATATAAGTTGTACTGCTCCGCTGTAATATCCGTCAGCACAGCGTTCGGCAGATATTTTTGAAGAAGTCCCGCGTCAAATGAAGCAAAGTAGGATTGGGTCCCCACCAAAAGAATGCTTTTGGTCTGTACGTTGGTGCAATACGGGGAGGCGGGCTGCTCCGAATCCATGCAGACGCTCGTAAGTACATGCATATCACAGGATTCCGTGGGCGCCGTGCTTTTATCAAACCAATCCGTAATGGGAGTAAGCCCGTTTGCATCGAACGAGCATGCCTCCGTTGCCAGCTTGCCCGATACCGCACAAACCGTACGCTTTACAAGGCCCAATTCCACAGGTGAGGCATCAATGATCGGCTTATCCACCAAATCCGTGTGTATTTTTTCCATAAATTCGTGCCAGAGAGGCGCGGCTACCTTTCCGCCGGTCGACCCTGAGACAAGCTTTTGTTCGTAGGAATCATGCCCGACCCATACCACAGCGCTGTAATAGGGGGTGATGCCCGCAAAGTATGCGCTGCCGTAATCCGAGTTCGTCCCTGTTTTTCCCGCTACTGTCATGCCTTTAATCTTCGCGCTTGTTCCTGTTCCGTTGTTCACCGCATCGGTGAGCATGTCTACAAGCATATATGCCGTTGTCTGCTTAAATACCTGCCGCGATTTTCGGATCTCCGCTGCATCCAAAACCACTCTGCCCTCGCCATCCACGACGCGCGTAAAGGAGAGAGGCTCCAAATATTCCCCCATATTTCCAATCGCGCCATATGCTGCAGCCATCTCAATGGGTGTGATGCCAGTGGTGCCGAGTGCAAGGCCCGATCCCGTTGCACTCACACGGCTGGAATCAACGCCGAGGTTCACAAGGTACTGTGCCGCAGCCTGCGTGGTAACGTTTTCCATCAGCACGCGCGCCGCAGCTACGTTGAGCGAAGAGACAATGCCACGCCGCAGGGAAATAATGCCGATATACTTTTCGCTGCCAATGCTCGGATACCCTTTCTCCGTATCCCAGCCTTCGATGGCCTGCGGCAGGTTTGCTACGGCCGATGCGGGAGACAGCCCAAGATCAAGCGCGGGGCCATAAACCGTCAGTGGCTTAATGCTGGAGCCCACCTCCGTTTCGCTCTGATAGGCCCGGTTCCAACCGCGCAGTACCTGAGGGGCCTCCCTGCCGCCAACGATGGCGCGCAGTTCACCCGTTTTATAATCGATCACAACAGCAGCTGCCTGCGGTTCCGGCTCCACGATCTCGGTTCCATCGCTTGTGGTCGTGACGCGCGTTGCAGCATTTTCGTTTTGAAGTTTTGGATACTCATCCCAATTTGTAAGCGTGTCCTGAACCATGCGCTGCATCTCGGTATCAATCGTCAAATAAATGCTGTATCCGCCGCTTTGGAGTTCGTTTTCTATTGCGGCCCGGTTCGCCTTGGTGTCCAGCAATTCACGCTGCGACAGCAGATGAGACACCACGTCCTGTGTTGCATATTCAACAAAGTACAGCAGATCGTCCGTATTGGAGCGCTGTGATTCCTTCAGCACGTGAACGGAATCCGTAAGCGCGGCGTCCCGTTGTTCCTTTGTGATAAAACCCGCATCATACATTTTTTCGATGACCGTGTCCGTGCGCTCATTGGTAATGTCCATCTTATTTTCTCCGGACTCGTAAAAGCGCTCGTACATATTCTTCCGCGGGTCCGTTCGGTTGGGCGCCTGAATCATACCGGCAATCATCGCGCATTCCCGGATGGTGAGCTCCGAAAGTTCCTTTCCGAAATAATCCTTTGCCGCCGTTTTTATGCCGTAATTCGAGCTTCCAAGGTAAACATCGTTCAGGTATGCTTCAAGCACGTCGCTTTTTGAAATCGTGTTTTCCACTTCAAGCGCAAGGTATGCTTCCTGGATTTTACGGCGATAGGACACTTCGTTTGTAAGAAGCTTGTTCTTCACCAACTGCTGGGTAATGGTGCTGCCCCCAGCATCGCTTGAGGCGCTCAGAGAGCCCACTACCGCCGCAAACAAGCGTTTATAGTCCACGCCGCTATGGCGGTAGAAACGCACGTCCTCAACGGCGATAACCGCATTGATCAGCATATCCGGCACATCTTCAATGCTGACCCAATCCCGGTATTTCAACCCAGCAAACGTGGTGATGAGGTTGCCGTCCATGTCGTAAATATAAGATGTGCGTTCGCTTTTGGTGAGAAGCGAAACATCCAGTTCCGGCGTCGTGTCAACGTAAGCCTTCGCAACGCCAAGCACAAGCCCGACGCAAGCGCATCCAAGCACCACGACACAAACAAGCATAATTTTAAGCGTCGTAAACAGCACGGCCAACACGAACGGCCGCTGCCGCTTGCGTTCCACAAAAATTTCACCTTCGTGCATATCGGACTCTTTTTGCAGCATGCCCTTAAGCCGTACTCCGAACCGCTGCACCGTGTCCTTTATACGCTCGCCGAAAGAAGGCTTCGGTTGTCCGGTTGTCGCTTTTTCTGTCTTTTCCATAAATCTCCTTATAACCATCCAAGCATATTATAGCACACCACGGCCCAGAGGCTCAATATTTGAACTTTTGCATAGAATGAATTAACACTGCATTCATAAAATCCATCCAAAGGAGCCGCCCATGGAAAAAAACAGCGCCCGCCCGGGCATCGTATCCAGAAAAAAGCGTTTCCTGCGCACGGTGCTGTTCCTGCTCGTGCTGTTGATTGTGCTGCTCTCTCTCTCCGTTGCCTTGCTCAGTGTAAACATGCGTCCCGCCATGACGGCACTTGCCATAGCGCGCATTCGCTCCGTTGCTGCGCGGGCGATGAACGATGCGATTTTGGAGTCCATGGGAGATGAAACAAATTATGCGCGCTTAATTCAGGTGCATGAAAGCAGTGAACGCGTTTATATGTTGCAGGCAAATACGCACAAAATGAACATTCTTGCCGCAGATTGTGCCGAAGCTGCACAGGAACGCATTGCGCAGATGGGTGATCAGGGCATTTCCATCCCCATCGGTACAATCACGGGGATTTCGTTCCTCGCCGGCAAGGGCCCCAGCCTAAAGGTCACATTCAGCCCTGCGGGCAGCGTGCAAAGCGAGTTCAACTCGGAATTCGTCTCCTCGGGCATTAACCAGACGCTGTATCGCGTAAACCTGCTGCTCACCGCCTCCGTGCGCCTCGTTATGCCGGGTGTTTCGGAAACCATCTCCGTGCGCGCGGAAGCCGCCATTGCAGAAAGCATCATCGTGGGAGACGTGCCGGAGGTCTACACGAACGTTGCCTCGGAAGAAGATATGCTCAACCTTATTCCAACGGAGACGCCGTAACAAAAACTTTATACAAAACCATGCTGCGATATGCTATACTTAAAACATGAAAAAGTGTTTTATTCTTCTGTTTGCCGCGCTGTTTTTATTCGCGGCCTATCCGGCAGCCTTTGCTGAACCCACCGCCCTGCCCGACCCTGAAGCTTCGCCTTCCGCGCATCCGGCGGCATTGCCTTCGGCTTCGCCGCAAGCCTCTGCTTCCACCCTCATCAGCTACGGCTCAACGGGGGAAATGGTGGTGCGCATTCAGCTCCGCCTGCGCGAGCTTGGGTATTTTGATTATAAGCCTACCGGCAATTTCCAGAGCATGACGGTGGAAGCAACAAAAAAATTTCAGCAAAACCAGACGGATGCCAACGGCCTCCCCATCATCGCGGACGGCACAGTCGGAGAACAGTCCCGCACGTTTCTGTTTGACCACAACACCAAGCGTGTGGATATCGCGGCTTCCATCCCAATTGGCCAACAGCTTTCCGGCACAGCCAGCGTAACCGGGGAACTTGTGCCCTGGAACGAGGTCAAAACGCTACTCACAGAAGGGCAGGCTTATTCTGTTACGGATTACAACACCGGTGTGCAGTTTGATATGACCTTTTGCGGCGGAGAGCTGCACGCAGAGGTAGAGTGCACAAATACCGTGGACACAGCAACCTTCAAAGAGGCGTTCGGCGGTGAATTCAACTATTCAAAGCGGCCCGTTGTGATCAATATCGGCGGCCGGCTCGTTGCGGCCTCGCTGCAGGGTTTCCCCCACGGGGAGGACTCGGTTGCGGCAAACGAGATGTCCGGCCATGCGTGTATGTTCTTTAGCGGCAGCCTTTCTCATGTCGGCCAGCTTCCGGATGTGGAGCATGCGACACAGGTAAATAAGGCGGCGGGACGGTGAGTATCAGCCGGCCAAGGCATCCCCCGGCCGGCTAACCATGTGCTTACACGACCCCACCAGGCGCACGGCGCCGCCCCTTTCAGTTTGCCGCACGTTCGCGCAGCTTTTGCAGGATCTTGGTTTCAAGGCGGGAAACCTGCACCTGGGAGATCCCCATTTCGGCAGCGATCTCATTTTGCGTTTTATCCGAAAAATAACGCAGCAGGATGATCGTCCTTTCCCGCGGTTCCAGCGTGCCGAGCAATTCCTTTAACAGTACACGGTTGAGCGTGTCCCCCATTTCATCCGCGCCATCCTGCACACGGTCAAGCATCAGCGCGTCCGAATCGTCCCCATATGCGGGTTCGTAGATAGACATGTGCGGCCGGGATGCCTCAAGCGCCGCTGCGATGTCCTCTGCATCCACATCAAGTGCCGCCGCAATCTCCGAAATGCCCACATCGCGCCCCTGTTCGGCGGAAAGCCGCTCCCGCGCGGCCGCGGCCTGAGCTGCCAGCTCCTTCAGGGTGCGGCTCACCTTAATCATGCCGTCGTCCCGCAAAAAGCGCTTGATCTCGCCTGCAATCATCGGCACGGCATAGGTGGAAAAACGCACGTCATAAGAAAGGTCGAACTTCTGGATCGCTTTCACAAGCCCCATACAGCCGATCTGAAACAGGTCGTCGTATTCCACGTGCCGGTTCATATACCGCTTCACGATGGATTTTACGAGCGCCGTATTGCAGACGGTCAGCCGCTCCTGCGCCGCCTCATTCCCCTGCTGTGCGAGGCGGATCAGTTCCTTGGTTTCCTCATATGCAAGCGGCGCGCTCTCATTCATCACACCCCACCGCCGCGATTTCCTTTTTCATAATTACCGTGGTTCCGCGGCCGACCTCCGATTCCACCGTTACGGAATCCATAAACGCCTCCATCACGGCAAAGCCCATGCCGGACCGCTCCAGATTGGGTACGCTGGTATAGAACGGCTGCATCGCGAGCGGAACATTTGGGATTCCGCGTCCTTCATCCCGTATGGTAACGGTAAAATTTCTCCCTTCAATGGCGCAATCCATACCAACCATGCCGCGCATGCCGCTGTAACCATGGATAATTGCATTTGTAACGGCCTCGCTTACGGCGGTGCGGATGTCCGTCAGTTCTTCAATGGTGGGGTTGAGCTGTGACGCGAACGCAGCGGCCACCATCCGTGCGAACGATTCGTTTTGCGACACGCCCAAAAAGCTGACGTGCATTTCGTTATCAAACATGTCCCTTTCCCCTTTCAGCATCCTGTTGCCCTAAGAGCGCATAAACGCCCGCCATCTTCAAGATCCGTTCAACCGGCCTTGACGCGCCCTGGATGCGCACACTGCCGCCACGCTCTTTCATAAGCTTGTAACGGCCGAGCACAACGCCAAGGCCGGAGCTGTCCATAAACGTTACGCCGCATAAATCCAACGCAAGGCAGCGGATCGTCCTGTCGCCGAGCAGCGCGTCCAGCTCCACGCGCAAGGGAGCGGCGCTATGGTGATCCAGCTCCCCCGTGAGAAGCACGGCAAGCGTTTCGCCGTCCCTTTGGGTTTTTATCTGCATACATGCATCCCCTTTCGCATAGATATATGGAATATCACAAATTAATTCGCTCCGCAAAATTCGCTTCCTTCCTAGAATTTCCACGAATCCTGCCGAATATACACAAGTTTTGAAATTTTCGGATATCTGGAGCATAAAAAAGCGCGCAGGGGACGATCCACTGCGCGCCATTCAGCTTTGTTTACCGGTTTTCTTCAATCTCGTGCGCTCTTGGCAGGCTCCATCTGAAGTGTGCGGAAAGCAGCCGGATCAGGATGACCAGCGCTGCTCCGGCAAGGATTGCAGCCGTGTCGCCGCACCTTCCCCGCAAAACAGCAAAAAGCATTGCCCCAAGAATTGCGGCGCACGCATAAATGTGCTTTACGAAAATATAGGGTCTGTCGCCCGCCATAACATCCCGCATCACCCCGCCCCCTACTCCGGTTATAACGCCAACCGAAACCGCGAGAAATGTGCTGCACTCAACCCCGCATCCATATGCGGCCTGCATGCCAACCATTGTGAAAACGCCCAAACCGATGGAATCCATCAATAACAGAATTCGTTCAAACCCCCGGTGACTTTTCATGAGCCATCGGCGAACCCCCGGGATAAAAACAAGGATTGCCGTGGCGGCGGCTACAGTTACATATTTGGGCGTTCCAAACAGCGCGGGAGGCGTTATGCCCAGAAGAATGTCGCGCGTCAGGCCGCCTCCGCATGCGGTAATAACGCCGAGAATCATGACTCCAAACAAATCCATATTTTTTCGGACCGCCGTCATTGACCCGGAAACGGCGAATGCAACCGTGCCAATCATCTCGAATGCAAAAATAAACCCGCCCAAAGAGCATCCCTTTCCAAGCGCTTTCTGTTTTTGTGCTTCTGCCTGCACCAAGTATAAAAGTTTAGCGCCGCACCCCCGGCACGTCAAGCCGGAAGTTCAAATTGAATCCCCGTTTCATCGTTTCGTGCGATGCATCTCACATTCCTCCGACAAGCACCCCTCCTGCGCCGTGCAGCGCAATCCGAATTAATCCACAGGCAACAAGGTGCAAGGGATAATAGAAATAGAAAAACCACTTCATCCCGCGCCATCTCCCGCGTTCGCCGTTGTACAGGGAAAGCAGTGGAATTGAAAGCGCGACCATTATCTGCAAAACGCCATACACCTTATCAATGCAGAAGAAATACACGGCCGCATACATGGTGACAAACGCCATCATCCATCCCATCTGCTTTTTAAAATCGCCTCTGTTTGTACCGAATGCAACAATCACGAGCACTGCTATGCAACTCCAATCCGCACAGAATGATATGGCGCAGATGAGGATCATAAGCCCTGTTTTGTGCCATTGCTTCAATTCCACACTGTTCAGGACGCAGAGTGCCGCAAGCCCCCAGGCAAGCGCCCACATTACGCCCGTTTGGTTGAAGATCCCCGTCCGGAATGGGGCAAACGGGATCCCAAACGCGAAATTATAGGCAAAATGCGAGATCAGTGCAAAGAGAAATAGCCGTGCTGCATAGCGTTTGCGGTCATGCGTATAGTAATATCCTTCCGCGATGAAGAAACACATGATTGGCGCGGTAAGCCTGCCGATGGAATGCAGCAGAAGGATACCGACATTCGTTTGGTATCCGGGAAAAATTACCCAAGTCAGGTGATCCACCGTCATCGCTGCGATGGCAATCAGCTTCAATGCGTTTCCGCTGAGGACGGCTTTTCTTGCAAGCTTCATTGTTTTCCTTCCTTCTTCTCATGCTTTGTCGCGAGCTTCCGCTCGCGTGCATAATGGAAAACGTATTGCTGTATGATCCCACTCATCGGCCCGAGCTCATGCAGCAGGCGTTCCATTTCCTGCCGTCCGGGCATTTGCCCATCAAAGAACAGAGTTTTGAGCGCCCGCCCAATCCACACATCCACCGGAAACGCATCCGTATGGCCAAGCGAAAACAGCAGGATGCAATCCGCCACCTTCGGACCGACGCCGGGAAACGCCGCCAGCGCTTTTCGGGCTTCGGCAAGCGGCATTGCACGCAAGGCCTCAAGGTCAAACCCATCCGCCACCATACGCGCGCTTTCCTTCACATAAGGCGCGCGGTACCCTGCGCCGATGCTCCGAAGCGCCTCCGGCTCGAGCGCCGCAACAGCCTCCGGCGTGGGGAACCGCCGGTATTCCCGCCCATCCTGCATTACGGCAGGCTCTCCCGCACATGCGCAAAGCCGCATAACGATTCCTGCAATTCGTCCGGCGTTGTTATTTGCGGAAAGGATAAAGGTGATGAGCGTTTCAAACGGCTCCTGATTCAGCACGCGGATGCCGGAAGCAAACGGCACGCACGCGCAAAGGCGGGTGTCCGCGCAAAGCTGCGCTTCAATGGCCGCATAGTCCCGCGCCAAATCGAAATACTTGAGCCAGAGAGGCACCTCTTCTTTTGCGCAGGGGAAAATACGGAGCGCCCCTTCAGCCGTCTCAGCATATATGCCGCGCCCGAACGCTATGCCAAACCAGCCTCGCTCCGTCCGCTGCCAGCGAAACGATTGCCCGCAGGCAAACGTGCGGTTCAGGTCAAGGCGTTCCACACCCGAAACGAGCAAAACATTGTCTTTCCAGAACGTTTTTTCATACATCGCTTTGATCTCCGCAAAGTACGAGTTCCAACTGACAATCGCACGGCTCGGCCGCATGCAGCGCAGGTTCGTACTCCTCTGCCTCCACGCAGCCTTTTGCATGGTAAAACGCCTGCGTTTCTTCCGAGGAATGCGCAGAGATGTAAAGCTTCTCCGCGCCGAGCCTGTACCCGGCCGTACTTGCGCATGCAAGGAGCCGGCTGCCGATCCCCCTGCCGCGGCATTCGCAGGAAACGTGCAGGCTGGAAAGCTCACAGTATTGCTTCCTGCTTCCGAAACGCCGTGGTTCTACGGATGCAAAGCCCACAAGCTTTCCCGATTCATCGAATGCGCCTGTCACGGATCCTACCGTTTCAAGGGTGTTTTGAAGGCATTTCACCAAATATGCGTAGTCCGCCGCATCCCACTGCTCGGTAAACGCAATGTCCTTTAAAACCCAATTGCCCGCTTCTTTGCGCCAGCAACGTTGTACCTTCTGATACCGGTCAAAATACCGAAACAGCTCCACCGTTAACTCCGCCCGCAAAAGCTCCCTGTATTCCACCCTTCCACCTCCCATGCTTTTATAACGAAAAAGCCCATTCCGGTTTTGGAACGGGCTTTGTGGAATCAGTTTTTGTTAGTTCGCAGCGGCTTCCTCTGCGTAAACGCTGACCTGCTTGCGGCCCATGCGCTTCGTTTCAAAGCGGACTACGCCGTCAATCTTTGCAAAGAGCGTATCGTCCTTGCCGATGCCAACGTTATTGCCGGGATGGAAATGCGTGCCGCGCTGCCGAACCAGGATGTTGCCGGCAAGAACGAACTGACCGTCGGCCCGCTTCGGCCCAAGACGCTTGGATTCGCTGTCGCGGCCGTTACGCGAGCTGCCCACGCCCTTTTTATGCGCGAAAAGCTGCAGATTGATCTTCATCATCGTGTTACACCTCCCTTTCGATTATCTTGATGTAATCACCGTAGGAATCTGCGATGGAGCGAAGACCCACCGCCATCGTTTCCAAAATGAGTTCCGCCTTTTGCCACGCAGCCTCTGCAATGCCTTTTTCAAGCATGCAATAAAGCCTCGCTTCATCAAACTCAACCGCAGCCGGAAGTTCTAACACCTCCGTAATGCCGAGCACCGCTGTTTGCGTCACCGCGCTTACCGCGCTGCAAACAATGTCCTCTCCTTCTTCGGCAAAGCCGGTATGCCCGTCTGCCGAAAATCCTGCGATCCTGCCTTTCTGGCGGAAGATAGTCACCCTTGTCATATTGCCTTAGCCGATCGCGTTGATCTTGACCTTGGTATACGGCTGACGATGACCCTGCTTCTTGCGGTAGTTCTTCTTGGGCTTATACTTGAAGACTACGACTTTCTTACCCTTGCCATGCTCAACGATTTCGCCCTTGGCGGCTACGCCCGCAACCACGGGTTTGCCAACCTGAACGCCTTCTTCGCCGCAAAGCATCAGAACCTCAAACGCGACTTCAGCGCCGACTTCGGCATCGAGCTTCTCAACGAGAACCTCATCGCCAACCGTCACCTTATACTGTTTGCCGCCGGTACGGATAATAGCGTACATGTCCTGCACCTCCTCTTACCAATCTCGCCCACGTTTCGGCGTTGGGAAACCCACGCTTACAAAGCCGACGCGGAGCGGCTCACCAAAGCATTGTAACACACGGGAAACAAGCCTGTCAACAAGGATTTCTCTGCTTTTTCGTGCAAATGTAGGATTACAATACATCTTGGACAGCGGTAAGAAAAAGGATGAAGGATTCGCACGAATCGGTTATTGTGAGTTTAGGAAAAACAACAAAGACCGAAAGGAAGTGCAAATCCCTCATGGCAAGTGTAACACAGGACATGAAGTACAGGCAATCCCTAATGTGCTACGCGAAGAAATATGGCGTAGCACGAGCGTCGCGGAAATATAACCGCCCACGCTCAACCATTTACTTCTGGCTG
>DCKB01000022.1 GCA_002320595.1 Christensenella sp. UBA1685 | reverse complement strand
ATTAGGGATTGCCTGTACTTCATGTCCTGTGTTACACTTGCCATGAGGGATTTGCACTTCCTTTCGGTCTTTGTTGTTTTTCCTAAACTCACAATAACCGATTCGTGCGAATCCTTCATCCTTTTTCTTACCGCTGTCCAAGATGTATTGTAATCCTACAACAAGTTCACAACAATGACGGAATCCGGGTTTGAACAACGGCAGAATTTGTGGTAAGATTACAAGGATAGTTATCCTCGGCAGAGGTATGCTAATCGCGTTGGAATCCACAGGAGGATACTCTTTTGAAGAAATTAAAGACGCCGCTGATTTACCTTGCTATTATCCTTGTGATCGTCATTGCCATCACGGGGCTTGAAAAGGGCAACAGCGCCGACAGCAAAAAAATCGAATATACGGACTTCGTTGCTATGGTCAAGCGGGGGGAAGTCGCCATGGTGGAGATCACCGAGCGCGAACTCGTCGGCCTGAAGAAGAATTCCGAGATCAAAGCGGAGCTTTTCCCCTCCCGGTACGATTTTTACTGCTACATCCCTTCCGAGGAAAGTTTCCGTAATGCCATGAACGCTGTGGCGGCGGAGCTTACGGGGAAAGACGTGAATTCCATTACGGAGGCGGATTACAGTTTCCAGTATACTTACAATCCGCCGCCGGAAGCCTCCCTGTTCCAAATTATCCTGCCGTATCTGCTGATCCTTGGCGCGTTCGCGATTTTCTATTATTTCGTGTTCCGCTCTCAGGGCGGCGGCAATCAGATGATGAGCTTCGGCAAGAGCCGCGCGCGCACCCACATCGACCCGCACAACAAGGTTACCTTTGCGGATGTTGAGGGCGCGGACGAGGAAAAGGAAGAGCTTAAGGAGGTTGTGGAATTCATGCGCGCTCCGAAGCGCTTCACCGAGATGGGCGCGCGCATCCCCAAGGGTGTGCTGCTTGTCGGCCCTCCGGGCACAGGCAAAACGCTGCTTGCCAAGGCCGTTGCAGGCGAAGCACAGGTACCGTTTTTCTCCATCTCCGGTTCGGACTTCGTTGAAATGTTCGTGGGCGTGGGCGCAAGCCGCGTGCGCGATTTGTTCAGCACCGCAAAAAAATGCGCGCCCGCCGTGGTGTTCATCGATGAAATCGACGCGGTCGGCCGCCAGCGCGGCGCGGGCCTCGGCGGTGGGCACGATGAGCGCGAACAGACGCTCAACCAGCTCCTCGTTGAGATGGATGGCTTTGCCACGAACGAGGGCATCATCGTCATCGCTGCCACAAACCGGCCGGACATCCTTGACCCGGCGCTTCTGCGCCCCGGCCGCTTCGACCGGCAGATCACCGTCAATTACCCGGATGTGAAGGGGCGCGAGGCCATTTTGCGCCTGCATGCCAAGGGAAAACCCATGGCGGAGGATGTGGACCTTGCTGTGCTTGCAAAGCGTACGCCGGGCTTTACGGGTGCAGACCTTGAAAACGTGCTGAACGAGGCGGCCATCCTTGCTGCCCGCTTTAAGAAAAAGAAGATCACGATGATTGAACTTGAGGAGGCCATTACCCGCACGGTGGTTGGCCCCGAAAAGCGCAGCCGCGTTATTACGCCGGAGGATAAGCGCATTACGGCGTATCACGAGGCCGGGCACGCTATTGTGGCGAAGAAGCTGAAGAACTGCGATCCCGTGCATGAGGTTTCCATCATCCCGCGCGGCATGGCGGCAGGGTATACCATGACCATGCCGGAAAACGATGACAGCCACATGTCCCGCGGCAAGATTCTGGACGAGATCGCCATGATGCTCGGCGGCCGCGTTGCGGAAACCGTTGCGCTTGACGACATCTGCACCGGCGCATACAACGACTTGCAGCGCGCCACGGAACTTGCGCGCAAGATGGTTGTGGAATTCGGCATGAGCGAGGAAATCGGCCCCGTGTTCCTGGGCGGGCAGACCGAGGTGTTTATCGCCAAGGATTGGGGGCATCAGCGCAACTTCTCGGAACAGGTGGCAGCGCGCGTGGATGCGGAAATTCGCCGCATTCTGGAAGAACAGTTTGCCCGTGCCCGCGAGGTAATAGAATCCGACCTGCCGGCAATGGAACGCGTTGTTGCCGCGCTGATTGAATACGAGCGCATTACCGGCGAGGAATTCGAGAAGCTTTATGACGGCGAGGAAGTGCAGCTTGTGTCCTACCGTGAAAAGCAGGCTGTGCTTGAAACCGCCGACCCTGAAGTGCTTGCCGAAGAAGAAGCCGAGCGCAAGCGCAAGGCGGAGGAAGAGGCGCGCCGCAAGGCCGAGGAGGCTGCCGGGAAGGATGACAGCGATCCCGCATCGCTTTGGAAGCGTCCGTGGGATGAAAACGGCGGCGATGACCCCGACAAAAAGGACAAATAAACAAACAACGGGAAATAAGGCGGCGCAAGCCGCCTTTTCCAAGCATAAAACAGGAGAACCCCATGCAAGCATTTGACCTACATACCCATTCCATCTATTCGGACGGCACACAAACGCCGGCGGCCATCGTGCGTGCGGCGAAGGAGGCCGGCCTTGCGTTTGTTGCGCTCACGGACCACGATACCGTCATGGGCGTGCCGGAAGCGATGGCAGAAGGAACGCGCATCGGCATGCGCGTTGTGCCCGGCGTGGAGTACGATATCGACTATTCCGTGACCATGCATATTCTGGGCCTTGGGATTGATCCGGATGCGCCGGAAGTGAAGCGGACGCTTGCGGAAAGCGCAGTGCGCCGTGCGCGGCGCAACGAGGCCATGTTTGCGCGCCTCAGGGAGATTGGATGCCCGATCGAGGACGCTGTGGAGGGAGATGGGCTTATCACGCGGCTGCACATGGCGAATGCACTTGTGAAAAAGGGGTATGCACAATCCCGCGCGGAGGCGTTCGACAAGTTCCTGCTCAAAGGGCGGCCGGCGTTTGTGCGCAGCGAAAATATTTCCATTGCGCAGGCGGTCGCCGTCACGCATGCGGCAGGGGGCATCGCGGTGTTGGCGCATCCCTGCCAGATCCGGGCGGACAAGCATGCCGCAGTGCGCGCGGCTGTGCGCGATGGCATCGATGGCATCGAGGCGTTTTACCCCGGCACGACGGAAGGGGAGCGCACGCTGTTCCTTTCCCTTGCACAGCAGTACGGCCTCATCGTGACATGCGGCAGCGATTTTCACGGCGAAAACCGCCCGGCAGCCACGCTCGGCTGTGCCTTTGCGCCCACGCCGCTACTGTTGCCCGTATTCAAAAGGTTTATGACATAAGGCAGCCTTTCAATGGGCGCTTGCGGCAAGCAGAGCAAGCGAAATGCAAAACAAATGCCCGCTTTCACCGTTTTTCGCAGAAGGCGGGCGTTATTTTTTGCGCAAACGCAAGTCCGGAAGGCATATTATGCACTGCATATGGCAGAAAGGGATGGACAATATAAGCAATCCTTATTTCATGCGCTGTTTCCTATCATTTTCATTGCAGCGTGCGTTGCTTCCCTCCACAAATTTTGATATACTCTAGGCGGTGGAGGACGGCTTGCCGGATTCTGCCGAAAAACCATCGATAGGGGAATCTGGATATTATGCTTGGCGGAAACGGACACATCAAGATCTTTGCGGGCAGCGCAAGCAAGCAGTTCGCGCAGAAAATGTGCGATTACCTCGGCAGCCCTATGGGCGATTGTACGACCATTCATTTTTCCGAGGGAAACACCTATGTGCGCTTTAATGAGTGCATCCGCGATATGGATGTATACTTCGTTCAGACCATCGGACTCAACGCAAACAATGAGTTTATGGAGCTGTTGTTCTACATTGATGCTGCAAAGCGTGCAAGCGCGAACTCCATTTCCGTCATCATGCCGTATTTCAGCTATGCAAAGGGCGATAAAAAGGACGAACCGCGCGTTTCCATCCGTGCGCGCGTGTGCGCGGATGCCATTGAAATGGCGGGTGCGGACCGCGTTGTGACGATGGACCTGCATGCTGCGCAGATTCAGGGCTTCTTCACCAAGCCTGTGGATCACCTCTATGCCCGTTCCCTGCTTTGCGCATATGCAAAGCACAGGGGAATTGTGGATGAGGACACCGTTGTCGTTTCACCGGATGCGGGCAGCGCAAAGCGCGCGCGCTCCATGGCGGACGAGCTTGGCTGCGCCGTTGCCATCGGCGACAAGATGCGCGCCGGGCACGACGAAAACGCCAAGGTGCTGGAAATCATCGGCGATGTGAAGGGCAAGAACTGCATCGTGGTGGATGACTTTACCATTTCCGGCGGCACGCTTGTGGATGTGGCCCACGGCCTGAAGGACAAGGGCGCGAAGAACATCTATGCGTTCCTTTCCCACGTGGTGATGAGCGAGAAGGCGGTTCAGCGCATTGAGGACAGCCCGATCGAGCTTCTTGTTTCCACGGACACCGTCTATTGCGAGCCTGCGCTCCATTCCGATAAAATCGAGATCATCTCCGCCGCGCCCATGTTTGCAGAGGCGGTAAAGCTGATCCATGACCGCGAGCCGGTGAGCAACATGTTCGGCCATGCGCCTAAGCGCATGCTCGAAATGAGTTTCTCCCGCCAGCTGTCGCTGCGGGACCTGCAAAAATAATCTGCGAAAACGCAAAAGGGCTGCTTCCCGGCGGAGGCAGCCTTTTGCGGTTGCTCTGAATAGGGAGCTTACTCCTTTTCCTTTCGCATGCGCTCAAGCACCACGGGCAGGTTCTCCCGGGCAGAGGCGCTCAAAAGTTCCACGGCCTGCTGAATGATGGCCTTCGTCGGCTCGTCCAGCTTTTTCATTTCGCGCAGCACGCTTACTGCGGTTTTGGGCCGGTTGAGATCGGCAACCGTCACCGCGCCGGAGGCGGAGAGCGCCGTATAAACGCCATCCACCAGCTTGCCGCGATCCTCCGGGTTCATCTGCGTAAGCCATGCCTTGAGCGTGGAGTCGATAAAGCGGCTGCTGCGCGTGCGCGCTTCGGTGAATACGAGGCCATTGCAGGCGGTTTCCCAGGAGTACAGATCGTGCTGCAAAAGCCAGGTGTTCGTGCTGTGCACGATGGCGCAGCCCTCTTCATGCTGCAAAAGCATGCCAACAACGGAGGATTGCGGCACAAACGTATGCACGCGGCCAAGGATACGCTGAAAGCCTTCGCGGGTAACGACTTCGGAAAGGAAGCCGGGGCCGTCATGGTTATAAACGCTTTCAATGCGGGATTGAATCTCCTCGCCGCAGAAGGCGGAGGCGTATACGGCGAGATTGCCGCCCTTGGAATGACCGCCAACGCGGAGCCGTCCGCGGAGGGAATCCGAAGCCGCGCAGAGATACTGCACCGCTTCCTTCTGTGCGGGCACAACGGTGAGGAAGCTCATGTTGAAATCTTCCTTCCACCCCACAAGCGTCCCATCCGTGCCGCGAAACGCCACATAGGGGAGTTCGCCTTCAAGGAGAATGGTGAGTGCGGAGAATTGCTTTTCCGCCGCCGGATCGAACAGGTTCACATAGCCCGAGAGCCGTGCATTGCAAAAACGGCGGCTGGTTGCAAGGGCGGCAAGCAGGCGCGCATCATCCGCAAGGCGGAAGCGGCGCGGCGGTTCCGCGCTGCCTTCCTGCGGAGCGCCTGCTTCCGCAGGAAGCGGAATCGCGCTCTGCGGCGGCGCGCCGTGCAGGCAGCGTGCCGCCGCATCGGCGAGGGGAATTGTCTGAACAAATGATGCGGGCGCAATACCATCAAACGGGATATACGCAAGGCGGCAGAGAATGAGGCTGTCCGCTTCATTAAAGGGAGACTGGGCGAAAGTCAGATCGCCGCGCCAGGCAAGGTAATCGAAGACATTCGGCATGTGCAGTTGGCCTCCGTGGAACGGTTTTGCTTTATTATAGCATAAAACAGCACGGACGGGCAGCCGCAGGAAAAGCAAACCTGCTTACTTTCCGCTTGCGCCATAGTTGGCGAGCACGCGGGCCGAAGGGTCGCTGACGTTGCAGCCATCCCAGGCTTTGTTGGGCATCCAGAAATCCGCCACCATGTCCGCCTGGCCGGGATAGTATTTTTCAAACAGCTCTCGGTAAAGCAGGCTTTCCTTAGGTCGATTGCATCCGTATCCATGCCGATGGCAAAGGTGCGGATGGGCTTTTTGAGCAGACGGGCAGATATCGCGCAGACAAGGCTGCTGTCCAACCCGCCGCTCAGGAGAAAGCCGAGCGGCGCATCCGCATCAAGGCGCTTTTCCACACCCTCGATGAGCCGCTCGCGGATGCCGGCGCAGAGGGTCTCCACGTCATCCGTGCAATAGCGGGAAACGGCGGCAACGTCGCAATAACGCACAAATTTGCCCTCCGCATAATAATGGCCCGGCGGAAAGGGAAACACATGCTCTGTGAGGCCCACGAGGTTCTTTGCCTCGCTTGCAAACGCAATGCCGCCATCCGGCAGGCAGCCATAAAATAGTGGTCGGATGCCGATGGGGTCACGTGCGGCGATGAGGTGCCCGGTTTTGCCATCGTAAAGCACGAGCGCGAACTCCGCATTCAGCTTTTCAAACATGGAAAGGCCGTATTCATGGTACAGCGGCAACAGAATTTCGCAATCGGATTCGCTTTGAAACGAATACTTCTCCTTCAATTTTTCGCGCACAGGGCGGAACCCGTACAACTCGCCGTTGCAGATGACAGCATCCTCCCCAAGGAAGAAGGGCTGCATGCCTTCCGGTGCAAGGCCCATGATGGCCAGGCGGTGGAAGCAGAGATAGCCTGTTTTGGTTTTAATGATGCGGGACATATCCGGCCCGCGGGAAAGGGTTTTTTCAAAACCTTCGGCAAGCAGCGCGGGAGAGATGGTCTTACTTTCGACAGCCATGATGGAACACATAAAAAGCACCTCCGAATAAAAATACGCAGCCAATTCATCCTTTTTATTTAGGACGAATGCTGCGAAATCCGCGGTGCCACCTAATTAACTGCAAATAACAGTCACCTTTCAAGCTCTAACAAGCCGGCGCAGCGTAACGTGCTGCCATCCCGTCGCCCCTACTTGCCCGAAGGCTTTGGGTTTGCTGCTCCCGAGTGTTCTTCACGCAATGCCCTGTGCGGGATTTTCACCATCGCCCGCTCTCTGCAACCGGCTCTCTGCGGTACTTTTCTCGATCGTCGCATGTTACGATAAACTTTTAATGGAGCTTATGATAACACCAATGAATATTCCTGTCAACAGAAAAAATATACATAATATATTATTTTTGCAGCAGCCCGGCCATGTCTTCCGGAAGCGGGGCGATGAGGTGCAGCGCCTCCGCCGTAAGCGGATGGGTGAGCCATAGCTCATAAGAGTGGAGCGCCGGCCGCGCGATGCGGGGATCCTGCATGCCATAAAGCCAATCCCCGGCAAGCGGAAAGCCGAGCGCCGCCATATGCACACGGAGCTGGTGCGTGCGGCCGGTGCAGGGCACAAGGCGCAAAAGCGTGAAGCCGTTTGCCTGTGCGAGCGAGGCATATTCCGTGCGGGAGGGTGCGCCATCGGGCCGCACGGCGCGCTGGTATGTTGAGCCGTCCGCAAGGCCGATGGGCCGTGTGACCGCACCCATGGGCGGTTCTACGGCGCCTGCGGCGATGCCGCGGTATTCCCGGCGGAACCCGGGCGAGTGCAGCATGCGGCGCAAAAGCTCATGCATATAGCCGTTTTTTGCAAAGGTGATGATCCCCGTCGTGCCCCGGTCCAACCGGCTGACGGGATGGGGGATGCAAGCCTGCGGAAGATAGGCCGAAAGCGCGTTTTCGAGCGTAAGCTCCTCTGGGTCGCGTGTCGACTGATGCACGGCGAGCCCGGCAGGCTTGTTCAGAATCAGGATATCCTCATCTTCAAAGAGCACTTCGAGCGGCATGGGCATGGGGCGCGGGCGCGGCGCATCCGGCGCATCGCCAATTTCTGCCGTGAGCACATCGCCAGCCTGCACAGAGGCCGTTGTGAATGCGCGCACGCCGTTGAGCAGGATCCCCGTTTCGCGCAGCTTTACCCTGCGGATGAGCGATTCGGACATGCGCAGCTCTTGCGCAAGCAGGCTTTTGACCGTGCGCCCGGCAAGGCGTTCGTCAATGGGGAGCGTAAGCGTGCGCATAAGGCCTCCTTGGAGTGGGATGAACATAAGTATAGCATGGTTGGTGGATAGGAAGCTAGAACTCAGCCTTAAGACATGCAATTTCAATGGACAGTTCCTGATACATAAATTCCAACATGGCCAGCTCAATCTCAAAGACGGTGGGGTTCCATTTCAAGTCGGAAACATAGCGATATTGCGCCTGATAGGACTTGAACGCATTCAGCTTGCGGACATGCATAGTCAATTGCGTGTCATTGAGGTTACGCAGGATGGTTTCCGCCGTTGGAAGCGGGAGCTTGGCAGACATTGTGAAGAACCTCCTATGTGGGATATATCCCAATTATATTACAGAGACGTATGATTTGGGATATATCCCACACGATATATCGTAAAGCTCAATAGACTAAATTTACGACATATCGAATGGAGGAGAGTAGCATGACGATAAAGGAGGCGATTGGGCGGCGGATTATGGAACTTTCTTCACAGTATGATCTTTCCATCAACGGGTTAGCCAATCGAGCAGGTATTCCACCATCTACAATTTATAGTATGCTGAATGAAAAAAGTAAAAATCCTGGTGTGGTAACGATTCAAAAAATTTGTGATGGACTTGAAATCAGTGTACGGGAATTCTTTAATTCCGCGTTATTTGAGAAAATAGATCCGGTTGTACAATAACCCCCAAAATACGGAATCTGAACGAATACAAGAGAAGCGGTAGAAGCGGCGGCGAAGTAAGCGGTGTTTGCGAAAATAAGAATAATCCTCAGTCACCTGAGGCGACAGCTCCTTTCAAAAGGAGCCTTTTGGGTTGCGGTTTTCAAAAAGCCCCCTTCTTGAAAGGGGGCGGCAGCACCGTAGGTGCTGCCGGGGGATTGCCGCGTTGCAGCGCTGCTGCAAACCTGTGTTATTTCACCAAAAGCTCCGCGATCTGCACGGCATTGGTCGCCGCACCCTTGCGGATTTGGTCTCCGCAGCACCAGAGCGTGAGGCCGTTTTCGCTCACAAGGTCGCGGCGGATGCGGCCCACAAACACATCATCCTGGTCGCTCGTGTCAAGCGGCATCGGATAAACATCGTTGTTCGGATTGTCCACAAGCTGCACGCCCTCTGCTGCAGCGATGGCCGCGCGCGCTTCTTCCACGGAAACAGGGCGCTTTGTGGTAAACGTGGCGCTGATGGAATGGGAGCGCATTACGGGCACGCGCACGCACGTGCAGGTGACGCGAAGCTCCGGCAGGTGCAGAATTTTGCGGCCTTCGTTTTGCAGCTTCATCTCCTCGGAGGAATAGCCGTTTTCGCCTATGCCGCCGATGCGGGGGAGCAGGTTGAACAGGATTTGATGCGGGAAAGCATTTGCCGTGAGCGGCTCGCCCTTGGGGTATGCCTGCGCCTGCGCTTCAAGCTCTGTAAGCCCGTTTGCGCCTGCGCCGGATACCGCCTGATAGGTGGAGGCCACAATCGTTTCGATGGACGAGATGCGGGCGATGGGGGCAAGCGCCATCAGCGTGATAATGGTAGAGCAATTCGGGTTGGCAATGATCCCCTTTTTGTGCGTGTAAGCATCTTCCGCGTTGATTTCCGGCACCACGAGCGGCACATCCGGATCAAGGCGGAAAGCGCTGGAATTGTCCACAAACACTGCGCCTGCAGCCTGAATGGCGGGTGCAAAACGTTTTGCGATATCGTTTTCCGCCGCGCCGAGCACGATGTCCATGCCCTCGAACGCAGCGTCGCACGCCTCCTGTATGACGACCTCGCGGCCCTCGTAGCGCACAGCCTTCCCGGCGCTGCGCGCGCTCGCAAGCAGGCGAAGCTCCCCGATGGGGAATTTGCGCTCTGCAAGCACCTTGATCATTTCCCGGCCAACGGCGCCTGTTGCGCCCAGCACGGCCACGTTGTAAAGCTTTTTCTGTTTCATAGCGGTTGATCCTTTCTGGTAAAGCTGTTATAAAGCACCCGGATGGTCTTTTCAAAATCCCGGTCGTCCACGCCGACGATGATATTCAGCTCTTCCGGGCCCTGGGAGATCATGCGGATGTTGATATCGTTTTCACCGAGCGTGGCGAAGAGCCTGCCCGAAATGCCCGGGCGGAACACCATGCGGCGGCCGACGCAGGCGATGAGGGAAATGCCGTCCGTGACCTTCACGGAATCCGGCCCGCAGAAGCTTTCGATCTCCTCCATGATGCTGAACAGATACGGCTTCACGGCCTCCGTGGAGACCACGAGCGAGAAGCAATCGATGCCGGATACGATTTGCTCAATGTGCAGCTCGTGCTTTTCAAACAGGGCAAGTACGCTGCGTACCACGCCGAGCTTTGCAGAAACATGGCTCTTGTGGATGTCTATGATGCAATACCCGCGCCTGCCGGCAACGCCCGTGATGAAGTAAGGCTCCGAATGCAGGGCGTCCTCCTCGAACGCCTCGCGGATCATCGTGCCCGGTGCGGAAGGGTCGTTGGTGTTGCGGATGTTGAGCGGGATGTTCATTTCCCGCACGGGGAAAACGGATTCTTCGTGAAGAACCTTTGCCCCCATGTAAGTGAGCTCACGCAGCTCGCTGTATGTGATGCGCGGGATGGGCTGCGGGTCTTTCACGATGGAAGGGTCGGCCATGAGGATGCCGGGCACATCCGTCCAGTTTTCATACAAATCGCAGTTGAGCGCCGCCGCCGCGAGCGCGCCCGTGATGTCCGAGCCGCCGCGCGCCATGAGGCGCAGCTGGCCGCCCGGCATGGCGCCGTAAAAGCCGGGCATCACAATGCGGCTGCTTGAAGCTTCAAACGCTTCGGCAATGGCTGTATACGTGGCGGGAAGGTCGATGCGGCCATCCAGCCGGAATTTGACCGTGCCATAGGAATCCACAAAATCATAGCCGAGATAAGCGGCCATCAGCTCCGCGCAAAGCGCTTCGCCGCGGGAAACGAGGTAATCCTCATCCGGGCTTTCCTTCACGCGGTTGCGGATTTTTGCAAACGCTGCGGAAACATCGAACGGGATGGCGAGCGCATCCGCAATTTCCTGATAGCGCGCTTCGATCATGCTGAGCACGCTTTCATGGTCCACGCCGTATTTTATGTGCGCATAGCAAAGGTAAAGAAGGTCCGTGACCTTGTTGTCGCCCTTCGCGCGCTTTCCAGGGGCGCTTACGACAACGATGCGCCGTGCGTCATCTGCACGGACAATGTCCCGCACAGCGGAAAAATGCTGTGCATCGGCAAGGGAGCTCCCGCCGAATTTTACCGTTTTGAGCATAGCTGGTTCGTTCCTTTATCTAAAAATATTCCAATCGAATCAAGCGAGCCCCGCTGCGAACGCGCTTCCGCCTACAGCAAGGCAATCCTGCACGAGCGCGTGCAGCGCGCTTACGGGCAAGGGCTTTGTGATGCAGGCGTTCCCTGCCGGCGTTTTGCCGAGCGGCCTCACGGCAAGCCCCACGGGCAGCGCCGCGGCTGTGCGCAGGTAATAGGCATGCCGGGCAGAGGAGGCGTCCGGGATGAAGGCGCCGTTGCAGCGGGCGAGGTCAAAGGCCGTTGTGCCCGCGGAAGTATCGATCAGATCCTGCATTACGGCGGAAGCCGTGGGGCTTTGCCCTGCGCCAAGACCGAAAAAGCTTTGGGCGCCGAGGCCTGTGCAGCGGAAGGAAATGACGTTGCCCGTTCCGTTCACGCCCGCTTCGGGCGCATCTGCCGCAAAGAGCGTCGGCTCCACATACGCGGCGACGCCCGCTTCCGTGCGCTCCGCTTTGCCGATGAGGCGGCAGGTAAGCCCAAGCTGCCGGAACAGAGCGACGTCAGCCGCAGTGATATGGCGTATACCGAGCGCAGGAACGGCGGCAGCGTCCGCCATTTGTGAAAACGCAGCGTCACAGGAAAGGGCAAGTTTTGCGCGCACGTCAAGGCCGTCGATGTCGGCGGTCGGGTCTGCTTCGGCATAGCCAAGGCGCTGCGCTTCGGCCAGCGTTTCAGCGAAATCTGCGCCGCCCTGCTGCATGGCGGTCAGAATGAAATTCGTGGTTCCGTTCATGATGCCGCCGAGGGATTCGACCGAATCCACCCGCGCAACGCGCAGCAGGTTCGTAAGCCAGGGGATGCCGCCGCCCACGGCTGCGGAGAACGCAAGATGCGCCCCGTTTTCGCGTGCAAGGGAAATGAGCTCCGCATAGTGCAGCGAGAGCATGAGCTTGTTGGCAGTAACGACGTTTTTCTTCGCCCGAAGCGCAGCCTTCACATAAGAAAGCGCGGGCTCCTCCCCGCCCATGACTTCAACCACGGTTTCGATGGAAGGGTCGGAAACGATTTCGTTAAAATCGCGCGTGGCGATAGCGCGGATGGCTTCGATATCGCGCCGGACAAGCATGCGCGCGATTGTAACGCCATGCTCCGGTTGGGCCTTTGTGAGCGTATGGACGCCGCTTCCCACAACGCCATACCCTAAAAGTGCGGTCTTCATTTCCCAAAGGTTCCTTTCAAATTTCTATAAAATCATGTGTTTTCATATAAAAAACACTTGTTTTTCTGCTGCGGACAATATATCATATCTCATGGGACGAATGCAAGCCCCAAAATGCGAGAAACATGATTTTTCAATTTTTGATCATAGAAAGGAAGACCCAAACCATGCAGTACCTGAGCACCCGTTCCCACGATGAAAAAGCCGCCTCCGCGGAAGCCGTTCTGCGCGGCCTTGCGCCGGACGGCGGCCTTTATGTGCCGGAGGCGATCCCCGCGGCCGGGCTTTCGGAGGAAGCGCTGCTTTCGCTTGACCAATACGCGCTTACGGCGCATATCCTGAAAAAGCTTTTGTCGGATCTGCCTGCTGCGGCTGTGGAAGCCGCAGTGCGGGATGGATATTCCGGAAAATTCGAAACCGAGGACCTGACGCCCACCGTCCCCGTTGCGGGTGCGCATGTGCTTGAATTGTACCACGGCCCGACGAGCGCCTTTAAGGACATGGCGCTTTGCCTGCTGCCGCGCCTGATTGCGGCCTCAAGCCAGGCGTGCGGTGTGAAGGAAGACGTGCTCGTGCTGACTGCGACGAGCGGAGACACGGGAAAAGCCGCGCTTGCAGGCTTTGCGGATGCGCCGCATACGCGCGTGATGGTGTTTTACCCGGAAGGCGGCGTGAGCGAGGTGCAGCGCGCGCAGATGGTGACACAGGAGGGGAAGAACGTTTGCGTTTGTGCGGTGCGGGGAAATTTTGACGATGCACAACGCGGCGTAAAGGATGTCTTTGCGCGGTTTGCGGGGAAAAACGTGCGCCTTTCAAGCGCCAATTCCATCAATATCGGTCGGCTCGCGCCGCAGGTGGCGTATTATTTCAAGGCGTATGCGGATCTTCGCCGTGCGGGAATTGTGCAGTCCGGCGCTCCGGCGGATTTCGTGGTGCCGACGGGGAACTTCGGGAACATCCTTGCGGGGTATATTGCAAAGCGCATGGGTCTGCCGGTGGGGACGCTCGTTTGCGCTTCCAACGAAAACGATGTGCTGACTGAGTTCCTGCAAACCGGCGTGTATGACCGCAGGCGTACATTCCACAAAACCGCTTCCCCCTCAATGGATATTCTTGTTTCCAGCAATCTGGAGCGGCTTTTGTATTTTGCTTCCGATGGAAATGCGCCGCTTGTGGCGGAACTGATGCGGCAGCTTGCGGAAACGGGTATGTACCGCGTGCCGGAGGCGCTGCTTGCGCGCATCCAGGGCGAATTTGCCTGCGGAAAAGCGGATGATACGGCCGCGTTTGATGCGATCCGCCGCGTTTGGGAAAGCGAAGGGTATCTGATGGATCCCCACACCGCCGTGGCCTGGCGCGTTTATGAGGCGTACCGCGCATCCGGGCGGTGCAAAAATCCGGCCGTCGTGCTTTCCACGGCCTCGCCCTATAAGTTTGCGCCTGCGATGCTGGAAGCGCTGGGAATCCCGGTTCCGGAGAACGGCTTTGACGCAATGGAACAACTGCACGGCGTAACGGGCGCTCCGGTCCCTGCGGCGTTGGCAGCGCTCCGGCAAAAGCCCGTGCTGCACCGGGATGTGATCGACCCATGCGGGATGCTTGCTTATGTTGAACAAAAGGCGGACCAGGCGCAATGGGCAAAATAAACCGCTGCGCCCGGCACAAAAATTGACCGATAAGGAGAAACCATGAAAAGCGATTACCTCATCGTCCACAAAAAGGTTCTGCCGGATTATTTTGAAAAGGTCGTGGAAGCGCGGGAAATGCTCCGGCGCGGCACGATCCGCGAGGTGAGCGAGGCGGCGCGCACGGTGGGCATTTCACGCAGCACATATTACAAATACAAGGACTATGTGTTTATGCCATCGGAGGGGAACGCCTGCAAAAAGGCGGTCGTCTCGCTGATTCTGAGCCATGAAAAGGGCATCCTGAGCCGCGTGCTGAACATGATGAGCGCGCTTGGCGCGAATATCCTTACCATCATGCAAAACCCGCCCATCGGGGACAGGGCAAGCGTGGTGATTTCCATGGATATTACGAGCCTTGAAACAAGCGTGAACGGTGTGCTGGAGATGCTGACCGCTGCCGAAGGCGTGGAAAAAGCGGGCCTGCTTGACATTGAATAATCGCGCGCTGTAGGTTTGTCAAACATGTTGGACGGTATAGCAACGAAGGAAAAGGTTGGGCGAGCAATACTGTAAAGGGCGCATAGGATGGTTATTGGAGGCTCTTCGATGCACAGCGAGCTGAGCATCGAAGTCGGCAAGCGAGTAGAAACGATGGGAGTCGTAGAAGCGACGCGGATCCTCACGGTGGCTGCGCTCTACTTTGCCATTGTGACGGGGCGTATAG